>NZ_VMMD01000015.1:0-116192 GCF_013277015.1 Streptococcus sp. 1032
TGTTTGACAAACACGCCAATCTCAAGTACAAGTTTGGGAATAGGCATTTCTGGGCGGAAGGTTATTATGTAAGTACAGTAGGGCTTAATGAAGCCACAATTAAGAAATATATCCAAGAACAGGAAAAACATGATATAGCACTAGATAAATTGAGTGTAAAAGAATATGAGGATCCCTTTAGGGATAGTGGTAAGTAATACTAAAGCCTCTTTGAGAGGCAAGTGACGAGTCAAGAGCAATGAGGCTTGAACAAAGTGAAAGCCAGCGTCTTTAGGCGCTGGCTGGTAATTTGGGCTTATAGCCCTGGTTCAAACCACCCGTTTGACGGGTGGTTATGATTTCTTAACAGAGGTTGCCAGTTATTTCCCTTTCATCTTAGAAAGTCGACTCTTTCCAACTCACACTACAATCCAAGACTTGTTGCCTTTCTTCTTGATTGAGGCCTTCAATCTGGTCAATCAAAATCTTTGTAGCCTGTTGTCCTTCTTCAAAGGCGGGCTGAACCAACGTCGAAACACTTGGAGAAGAAAAGCAAGTCCACTCCGTATTGTCAAAACCAATCAACCCAACTTGTGGCAAGTTATAATTCAACTCTTTGATAACGGTAAAGACTGGAGGTAGTGCCCAACAGTTAGGAACAAATACCAGAGTTTTTTCATCGGGATTGATTTCTTTTTGTAAAAATTCCTTAATTTGTTCCAAATTCGTATGCTTATCTTCAATGGTTAGCCTAGCGTGGCGCATATTAGCATCTGTTAAAGCATCCACAAAACCACTTGCCCGCTCAATCCGAGTACTCAAACGACTCGTATCCGCTGTAATCAAGAGAAAATGCTCATAACCTTTTTCGATACAGGACTGGGTCATATCATAAACGGCATCATAGTTATTGGTTTTGACCCAGCTAGTCCGGTGTTCATAGAGCCGACTATCAAAAAAGACCATTTTCTTCTTTTTCTCATCGATGATACGAGAATATTTTCGGAAATTAGAGGTCGGCTGAATAATAAAGCCGTCTACTCCCAAGAGAAGCATGCTTTCAATATACCTGTCCTCACTCTCTTGGCTGTAGTTACTATTTCCTATCATTACCTGGTAGCCATTCTGGCTGGCGATATCCTCAATTCCCTTAACAATTTGGGTTGAGAAACTGTTGGTAATATCACCAATCAAAACACCAATTAATTTTGTTCGTTTGGAGTTTAAGCTACGCGCAACAATGCTCGGTTTGTAATTTGTTTCATGAATAACTTTTTTAATCTTTTCACGTGTCTCTTGGGACATTTTTTCATATTTCCCGTTTAGGTAAAATGACACGGTTGTTTTCGAGGTCTGAGCCATTTCTGCAATATCTTTTATGGTCAGTTTCTTCTCCAATCTAAAACACCTCCTACTAATACCCATTATAACATATTCACTATTCAAAACGTCTATTTCTAGCACTGCAAGCGAATCATTCTCTCATTTATTTTATCATATACTAGACATTTTCCACGCATTTTTGTTCCGTCAACGAGGCATAATTTTTCACCTACACAAATATCCTCGCTTAATAACAGAATCAGCTTGTCTGTTTCGTCATTTTTCACTTCAAAAGCCAGAGCATTTTCTACTTGATGACCATCTGTCTGGTAGACAGAATGACGGATGATTTCAAAACTCTCATGCGCAATGATTGTATAATCCAGCATCTGATTCTCAAAGAATTGGTGTTTGATGAGTTTGCTACTTTTTTCAAGCTCGTTGTATTTAGGAGAAATGATCGTAGCTTCCAAATCAAAATCAACTTCACTCCATAGTTTCAACTGATTGATTTTCCCATCTTGATAGGTCACATCCTTGTCAAGGATAAACTGAGTCAACGCCTCATGCTGACCTTGACACCTGATATCATCTACCAAGAGCCATACATCCTCTGCCAACATGAGGATTTTTCTCCTGTGAAGATAAGGCAAATCAGGTTCTGCTGACAAATACGCCCCCTCAATATAATGCACTCCCTCTCTTTCTTTGTGGTGACAAAACAGGGAGTGAGGATAGTATTCATATTCCCAGGATCCCACGATCCTTTCTGGAGCTTTCCCATCTACTATACAGGTCGAATGACTCCAAGCACTCTTTAAGAGATAACGTTCATCTACCTCCCGATAAGAATAACGCCCAGTATCTATGAAAATCGGTTGGCCTTGATACTGTAAGCAAAAACTATTCTCGTCACTATGGCTATGGGCACTTCCCAGCGGACCGTTTTTAAAAAATAGATAACGATGTTCATCCTTAATGCAAACATGCCCAGAATCTTCAAAGCTCCTGAACTTAGGCTGCCAAGCTCTCTTTTCAAATTCCTGCAGTCGCTTGACCTTTTCTCGCCCCAGGAACAGGAGGCTAAGTAAATCGACTTTAACATCCAGACCGTTAAGAAGGTCTTCCTTGTTCAAAACCATAGCAGACAGGCTCAAAATCTCTGTCGTTTCTGTAGAATCGCTATCACCAAAAGCCAAGGTCCGTCCATCTAGACCTGTCATCATTTGAATGTAAGTCGCCATCTTTTCCAGCAGCTCTTGAAGGCTATCTTGCAAGTCCGGAAGCAAGAGACACAAGTCCAGCAAGGCTTTATAAACCTCTACATGATAGAGAATCGACTGTTCAAACTGACTTCCATCCTCTAAAATCTGCGTCTCGATCTGCTGTTTCAACTCCTTTGAAGCAAAATGGTAAGCTTCTTCTAGGTCCATCTTATCTGAAAAGAAATGATAGGTTGCAAGTATCGGAATCGTTTGTAAAATCCCCCAGTTACTAAGGGTGTACTTGGCGCGATAATGGCTTTTCATAAAGTCAATCTGCTTTTCTAGACTGACCAAAATTTTCTCTAGTTCTTCCTCCTCTAGCAAGTCAAATTTCAAGAGGAGCAAGAGTAGTTTCAACCAAGTAAAGGAACGAATACCCGTATCCAAGGTTCTAGTCATCAAAGATTGAGGACGAAATTCTCTCACCTGCTCAATCCAGTCAAATAGAAAGAACTTGCACTTTTGGATATAGCCCTTATCTCCTTCTACCAGGTACCCTATCATAAACTGCAAGAGATATTCTTGTCGATTGAGCATATAAGCCCATTCTGGATCATCTTCAAATACTTGATTCCACACCATCGGCTGGATTTGATGGATTTTTGAACAAGGTTCCATATCCCAAGGACTATCAAACATAAAACGATTGTCCATCAAGCGTTCAAGGGAACGCTTGACTTTCTCATAGTCTTGTGAACAGTGGGACAAGATATAATCACGATATTGATCCCCATCAATTCTTTCAAAAAATTGTCTTCTTTCTTCTTTCATTATCTATTACCAGAAAAAGAACTACTTAAAAAGCAGTTCTTTTATCTTTCCCATTACACTTTCCTTTTCTACATAGATGACCACACCTTTTGCAATCTGCAAGGAGACCAAGTCATCTTTGATAGAAATGATTTTTCCATGAATTCCAGACAATAACAACACTTCATCACCAGATGTTAAAGAAGCTAAATACTCTTTTCGTTGCTCCATCTGTTTGCGAAGCAACTTTTGCTGACGAATAGAATGAAAGCTTGACAGTAAAAGGGGGCTCACTGCCAAGACAATCACTATTCCATAAAACAATGTTGTATCCATTAAGCTAGAATCTTAAGCCAGCTTCCGATAATTCCGATGATAACTGTTAAAATAACGAGTTTATATGTTGTCCATTTCTTTTCTTTGATCAAGTAGTAAACTAAAAGTGTAAATAGGGCTGGTAGAAGAGCTGGAGCAACCTTATCAAGCATTCCCTGAATACTTACGATACTTTGTTTGGTATCTGCTTTAACTTCCCCTGCAGCAAAGGTGATTGGCACCATAATCTTCACAGATGTCGCTGCCAAACCAGCAATTACGGTTACACCGATAATATTAGCAATACGAGAAATCGTTGCCATCTGTTCACTTAGTTTATCAATCACAGTCGTTCCTAGTTTGTATCCATAGAGACCAGTTGACAATTTAATCGCTGTCAAAATCGTATTCATCGCTAGGAAGAACAAGATTGGACCGACAACCAGGCCTTCTTGAGCAAAAGAAGCTGCGATGGTTGAGAACAATGGAGCTAAACAAAATTGTGAAAGAGAATCCCCAATACCTGCCAATGGCCCCATCAAGGCCATCTTGATGCTACGTGTCTCTTTTGCCGGACGGCCATTTTCCAACATTACAAGGTGCAAACTGGTAATAAAAGGCAGGAAGTGTGGGTTGGTATTATAGAATTCACAGTTTTCTTCCAAGGCTTGGTAGAAACCTTCCTGATCCTCTCCATAGTGTTTTTTCAAAGCAGGATACATCACATTGGCATATCCCAACCCTTGATAGTTACTATAGTTAAATCCATTTTGACAAAAGAATGCCCGCAAAGACGTTTTAAGATAATCACGTTTTGTTAATTTGTTAGATCCAGTCATCGTGTGCTTCCTCCTCTACCACATGATTCGCTGTTTTTGGCTTGTTATAAAATTCAATCAAAGCAAAGATAGTACCTACAATTGCAATACCAATTGTTGGGATGTTTAGATAAGCCGCACAAACATATCCCAACAAGACAAAGGGAATCAACTCTTTCTTAGCCATCACTGACAAGATCATTGCAAAACCGATAGCTGGGAGCATTTTACCAGCAACTGTCAAACCTGTAAGCAATACTGGTGGAATGTAGTCTACGAGTTTCAACAAGGTATCCATTGAAAGGGCACCCAAGCAACCCAAGGTAAATCCAATAAAGGCAAACAACCAAATTGTTGCATTTAGAGTGAACTTGAATTTCTTCAAATTATGGTTTTTCAAGTGCTTCATCGCCGTTTCAGGCGCACCAGCACGTACAGTGTAGGCGAAAGTTTGTAAGAATTGAATCGCCACAGCAATCGGAGTAGAGAGGGCAAGAGCCGCTTCTGGACTGACTTTACCAGCACTAGTGATAGCCATCAAGGTACCAAAGATACCAGGTCCGATTGGGTTTGGTGGAACAGTACCTCCAGCACCAACACCGAATCCCATATAAGCCAATTCACCAATAGCTCCCATTGCAAGAGCAGTAGGCAAATCACCTAGAATAATTCCGACACCAAATGACAGAACAATACATCTATTGGTGTAAATTCCTAACAGCATTCCACTAAAACAGAAAGCTGTCCATAATCCAATTAAAATCGCTTGAAATACATTAATCGACATAACGATCTCCTCTTTTAAATATAGTCCATAATGTTGACTTCAACAGCTCCATCATTTCCTGTTGGAGTTGTTTTCGTATTAAATGTTACTTGATAAGTTTGGTTCAATTCCTTGAGGGCTGCCTTGTCCTCTTCACCCAGGAAGATGGAGCGTGTCACTTGCTCTTTACCAGGGGCATTGTGAATGTTCCCAATATTGACTTCTTCAATAGGGACACCACCTTCTACCAAGGTTAAAGCGTCCTTCACATCCTTTACAACGATAAAGATCGTTTGAGCAGGATTGGCCTTGTGAATGATATCAATCACCTTTTGCAAAGGGAAGAAACGCATGGCAACTGAGTCTGGCACAACTGTTTTCATCAGAGTTTGTTGCATCTTGTCCGTGCTTACTTCGTCATTGGCAACAATGACCGTATTACAACCTAGGTATTTTACCCAAAGTTGTCCTTGCCCATGAATCAACCGTTCATCGATACGGGTCATAATAATATTTGGCATTGTCATATTTCTCCTCCTACCAATATAGGTTCCAATCCTTGTAGAAACGGATAAGGGCTTCTAGGTAATAGTAGTCACCCCAGATATTGCCTTCGTCCACTCCTTTACCTGAATGCCATGAGTACACACCGTGGAGGAGACTTGTCCCACCAGGGGTAAATTGATCATTTGCATAATGTTCGATCAAAGAACGAAGCATGGCATGCATAGCATGTTTATAAATATCTTTGTCAGCATCCACCTCTGGGAGATGTTTTAGCATTTCATGAATCCCACAGACAGCGATAGCTGTTGCTGAAGAATCTCGTGATTGATCACTACCATCATTAAAAATCAAATCCCAATAAGAAACATGATCTTTTGGCAGACGATTCAAGAAATAATTGGTTACACCCTTAAACAAGTCAAAGCAGGACTCGTCTTTCAGGTGACGATAAGTCAAAGGAATACCATAGACTCCCCATGATTGACCACGTGCCCAGCATGAATCATCACTATACCCTTGTCTCGTTACACCTTTAAGGGGTTGACCTGTCTCAGGATCAAAGTAGAAGGTGTGGAAGGACGAAGCGTCATCACGGATTACATTATTAGCTGAAACATAGAAATGGCTTTCTGCAATATCGTAGTATTTTTGATCGCCTGTTTCTTGATAAGCAAAGAATAAGAGTTGGATGTTGAGCAAGCAGTCGATAATCAAACGGTAATGCTCTTTCTTGCCCAAGTCTCCCCAAGCTTGAATAAAACCACCTTTTTCTTGATAGCGTTCAATCAACTTATCTGCAGCTTTCAAGGCTGCCTCTCTGGCCTCTCCATCTCCATTTATCTTATATTCAGCCATACAAGACGGTGTGTACAAGAAGCCGAGATCATGGTGATCCAATTCTACTCTCTTATTGACACGATCCAGGAAAGAAAGAACATTTTTATGAGCGATGTTTTTAAATTCATCCTGTTGACTGTATTCATAAGCCAACCACAGTTCTCCTGTCCAGAAACCATTGGTCCATTCCGTATTATCCATGATTGGATAGACATTATCAAAGGTAGCTGGCGTCGGGAAATCCTCCTTGAAATAGTCAAGGTTGAGTTCTAACTGCCGAATAACCTTATCGATTGCCTGGCCGACTTCTTCTTTCGTCAGAAGTGGTACTTCTAAGAAGCGCTCAGGCGATTTTATTTCTTCAATCGTAACCTTTTTTATCATTCTTTTACCCTTTAAATACCCGATTCGAAATCTTCTTCCTCTTCCTCTGCATCCGCTGAAAACAATTCTTTACCATTTACGACTCCGCCCTGGGCCGCCACTACTGATTTATTAACAACCTCATCAAAGCTATGAGACATTCTAGCAAAGACTGCTTCCATTAACATGGCTAAGTTCAAACCCGAGAGAACATTCATTGTTTTGGCTGGATTTTCTCCCATTATGGTAGAAGAAACCTTGAATGGCGATCCTCCCAAGAGATCACTTAGGATTAAAATTTCTTCTTCATTTGAAATTGCAAGTAAGATTTTTTGCTTGAGTTCATCTGCTGACATTCCTTCCACAAAGTCAATCGCCTCCACATTTTCTTGATTGCCTGCAATCAATTGTAAAGAACTATAAATCCCTGTGGCAAAATGTCCATGCCCTACAAGTACAATTTTCATCTTTTCTCCTTTCTTTTTTGAGTTTACCGGTTTACTCTATATTTTACATTGTAGACCTTTATTTTTATCTTGTCAATAGTTTTTTCAAAAAAATATTAGCGCTTTCATTGCTTGTTTAACCATTACAATAGACAGAAACTTCAAAATCTTCCGTTTTTTTAGGAAAACAAAGATTTTCAGAAATAAAAATATTTAATCATTGACAAAACCGGTTTACTAGAATATAATTTGGTTATAGAGAAGTCTTAACAAATTTGAAAGGAAGTATCAAATGACAAATACATCATTCTCAATTGAACAGTTTTCTTTAAAAGGAAAAATTGCTCTCATCACCGGCGCTTCTTATGGAATTGGATTTGCTATTGCCAAATCCTACGCTGAGGTCGGCGCTACTATTGTCTTTAATGATATCAATCAAGACCTGGTCAATAAAGGGATTGAAGCTTATCGTGAAGTTGGCATCGAAGCCCATGGGTATGTCTGTGACGTGACAGACGAGGACGGTATCCAAGCCATGGTCAAGCAAATCGAACAAGAGGTTGGTGTCATTGACATCCTCGTTAATAACGCTGGTATTATCCGCCGCGTTCCAATGTGCGAAATGAGCGCCGCTGATTTCCGTAAGGTCATCGATATTGACTTAAACGCACCATTTATCGTTTCAAAAGCAGTCATTCCTTCTATGATAAAGAAAGGGCATGGAAAGATTATCAATATTTGCTCGATGATGAGCGAACTGGGACGTGAAACGGTTAGCGCTTATGCTGCCGCTAAAGGCGGCTTGAAAATGTTGACCCGCAACATTGCGTCTGAATACGGTGGAGCCAATATCCAATGTAACGGAATCGGGCCGGGTTATATTGCCACTCCTCAAACAGCACCTCTTCGTGAGTTGCAAGAAGATGGTTCTCGCCACCCATTTGACCAGTTCATCATTGCAAAAACACCTGCTGCACGTTGGGGAAATCCTGAAGATTTAATGGGCCCTGCTGTCTTTCTCGCTAGTGAAGCCAGCGACTTTGTCAATGGCCACATCCTATATGTAGATGGCGGTATCTTAGCCTACATCGGAAAACAACCTGAGTAAAAATAGAAAGAGGATCTTATGAAAATCGCATTAATCAATGAAAATAGTCAAGCTAGTAAGAATCACATTATTTATGATAGTCTAAAAGAAGCGACAAATAAAAAAGGCTACCAATTATTTAACTATGGTATGCGTGGAGAAGAAGGTGAAAACCCATTAACATACGTACAAAACGGCCTAATGGCTGCCATCCTTTTAAATACAAAAGCAGTCGACTTTGTTGTTACCGGCTGTGGTACGGGTGTAGGAGCTATGCTTGCTTTAAACAGCTTCCCTGGTGTTGTCTGTGGTCTAGCAGTGGACCCAACTGATGCTTACCTTTATTCTCAAATCAATGGTGGTAACGCCTTGTCTATCCCTTATGCCAAAGGATTTGGCTGGGGGGCAGAACTGACCCTCAAATTGATGTTTGAACGCTTATTTGCTGAAGAAATGGGCGGTGGCTACCCAAGAGAACGTGTAATCCCTGAACAACGCAACGCTCGTATCTTAAACGAGGTAAAACAAATCACCTACAATGATTTGATGACCATCCTTAAAACAATCGACCAAGACTTCCTCAAAGACACCATCTCTGGCAAATACTTCCAAGAATACTTCTTTGAAAACTGCCAAGATGATGAAGTCGCTGCTTATTTGAAAGAAGTATTAGCCAAGTAAAGCTATTCTAAACCAGAAAGGAACTAATGGATGACGAAAATATTACTGTTTGGCGAACCATTAATTCGAATCTCACCATTAGATGCCACCAGTATCGGCGATCATGTTGCCAGTTCGACTTATTTTGGCGGATCAGAAATTAACATCGCTTGTAATTTGCAGGCCCTGGGTATCTCAACGAAAGTCTTTACCGCACTCCCTGACAACGAGATTGGAGATCGTTTTCTCACATTCTTGAAACAGCACCAAATCGATACCAGTTCAATCTGTCGGATTGGCAATCGAATCGGCCTCTACTTTTTGGAGAACGGCTTTGGTTGTCGTCAAAGTGAAGTTTTCTACGATCGTAAGCATACGAGTATCAGTCAGATTCGGCCAAACATGCTAGATATGGATTCTCTCTTTCAGGGGATTAGCCATTTTCATTTTAGTGGAATCACTGTAGCTATCGGTCAAGAGGTTCGTACGCTCCTTCTCCTACTCTTGGAAGAAGCCAAGCGCCGAGGGATTATCGTTTCAATGGATCTCAATCTGAGAACAAAGATGATTTCAGTCCTAGAAGCCAAGTATGAATTTTCTAAGTTTGCACGTTTCGCTGACTATTGCTTTGGTATTGATCCTCTCATGATTGATGACCAAAATCTAGAGATGTTCCCAAGAGACAGAGCCAGCCTAAAAGAGGTGGAAAATCGCATGCGACAATTAAAAGAAGCCTATGGTTTCAAGGCCATTTTCCATACCCTCCGCTCTAGTGATGAACAAGACAAAAATGTCTATCAGGCCTATGCTCTGGGAGAACGATTTGAAGAGTCTGTCCAACTAAAAACTGCAGTCTATCAACGAGTTGGTAGCGGAGATGCCTTTATATCTGGTGCCCTTTATCAACTACTCCATCATTCCTCCTTAAAAACTACCATTGACTTTGCAGTTGCGAGCGCAACTCTCAAATGTACTCTTCCAGGAGACCATCTCTCCACTTCCGAAACTAGTATTGAAAAATTACTGGCAAATGCACAAGATATCATTCGTTAGGAGAATTACATGACCAAATCAGATACGATTATTGAACTAAAAAAACAAAAAATTGTCGCTGTTATTCGAGGAAATACAAAGGAAGAAGGACTGCAAGCCTCGATTGCTTGTATCAAGGGAGGTATCAAAGCTATTGAAATCGCCTATACCAATCAGTATGCAGGGCAAATCATCAAGGAACTTGTAGACTTGTATCAGGACGATCAAAGTGTTTGTATCGGTGCAGGTACTGTGATTGATGCCGTAACTGCTAGAGATGCTATTCTAGCCGGAGCAAATTACGTTGTTTCTCCATCTTTCCATGCTGAAACTGCAAAAATGTGCAATCTCTACAGCACACCGTACATTCCAGGCTGTATTACTCTCACAGAGATAACGACTGCACTTGAAGCCGGTAGTGAAATCATTAAACTCTTCCCAGGTAGTGCTCTCAGTCCAGCATATATCTCTGCAGTCAAGGCACCGATCCCACAAGTTTCCGTAATGGTAACCGGAGGAGTCGGCCTAAACAACATTCCTCAATGGTTCGCTGCTGGTGCAGACGCCGTTGGAATTGGTGGCGAACTCAATAAACTCGCTTCCCAAGGCGACTTTGACCGCATTAGCGAGATTGCCCAACAGTATGTTACACTCAGATAAAATGAAGTGAAAATAGTCTGGGACAAAAGTCTAACCTTAAATATAAAAAGCGAACAAAACGAGTTATCTGACACTCAGAATTCTGTATTGTTCGCTTTTTTGTCTAATCTATCGATTTTTAAAATTTATAATAAAGAATTTCTAAAATCAAAATCTTTTTGTTCCAAACTCTTTTTAAAAGAAAAATCCGAAGATGTTTGACTTTCTTCGGATTTTTTCTATTTTCCACAGTTTCATGTGATTCATCTTAGATGATGAACAAATCAGTTATTCTTTCCTCTACGGAATAGATAAGTCGCCCCAAGTAGCAAGAGCCCTAGACTTGCCAAGATTGACTGACCTTCTCCTGTCTGAGGGAGATTCTTTTGATCCGAATGGTTCTTTTCTTCTTCAGATTTTTCCTTTTCTTTTGAATCCTGAGTTTGTGGTTGAGCTGCTTGTTCTAACTTTTTAAAGACTTCCTGATCTGGAGCTGATTCCTGGGTTTCAGGATTGTAGTAGGCAACCTTATAGTCATCCCCTTCTTTTCGAATCGTATAGACCCCACGTTTCAAGACTTGGAATTGGTTGGAAATAGTAGAGACAGAATCATCATATTTTACAATGCCCCAAACTCCTTGTTTGGCATCATAAACAGACTGAAGGATCTCATTGTTATCGATGAGACTACTTTCTAACTCTTTTACCATTTGATTGAAGGTGGCACGATCCACGTTAGGGATGAGCATATAGCCATAAGAATCCCCATTTTACTTATGAGCCTGACTAATCGTAAGAAATTCATTTTCAACTTCCTTGTCTGACTGTCCTTCATTGATATCCTTCCAAGATCCCTTTTGGACAGCCTTACTCATACTGATTGAACTCTTCTTAAAGAAAAAGTAACCAATATTCTTTTTCGAATCGGACGATTCTAAGAAGACACTTTGGGTTTCAGGATAATCCTTTTCTTGTTCCGTGAGGGAGGCTTCTTTATCATTGACATAGACTTTATATGGATCACTTGATTCCAGTTTTCTCTGGTCAATTGTAGTTGCAGCAGTATCTATTGAAGTGTTTTGGATATTGCTTCCTAAAAAGGCGATCTTATCCTTCAGCATAAACCAGCTCTTATGAGCAGTCAGTGTTTGATTCCAGTTAGTGAGATCCATGGTTGCTGTCGCATTGGCCTCATCTAGTTTGCTCGTTCCAACGAAAGCAGACGGTAGAACTTTACCTGTATCACTATCCGATCTCTTAGCATCTGTTCCTGTCGCACCAGGCATCTTATATGGATTAACTGTTGGCCAGTAGCCATCGCTATAGTGACTCAAATCGCCATTGTAAAGATAGAACATCCCATCACTCGTATACCAACCACGTTTGTTTTCCTTGTTCATGTGTTCGTAATTCAAGATACGACTGGAAAAGAGTGACAAGCCAAATCCAAACCCTTTCTCCGCATTGTACATAGCTGTTTTATCCATCTTATTAAAGGCAGATAGGTAACTGGTTCTTGGAACACTTGCGACTCCAGCATCGCTTAACAAAGATTGCATCAAACTGATATCCTTATAAGTCTTCAAATTCTTAAAGACATCATAATAACTATCCGATTGGACAATGGTCTTCACAAAACTCTGCAAACGTTGTTTGGTTTCTCCTTCAGACATATCCGCTATCCGGTGAATCCCTCTTAGCACTTCTACTACGGCCACGTGCCCCTCGCAATTTGCACGACTGATCGAGCGTCCACGACTCATATCCATCAGCTCTCCATTCACCAGCAAAGGGGCAAACGATTTATCAATCCAGTGGTACATAGTTTGCATTTTATATTTATTGATTGGGCTCTTGGTCTTTTGAATGACTGGCAACAGTTGAGACAGGCCATCAATCAAGACATCCCCATAAGCACCCGTATAGGCAACATTGGTGTGGTCGATATAGAATCCATCTTGATAAAAACCTTCATCTTGGTCTACCAACTTGAACACTTGCTCAATCGAACGAATGGTAGAAGAAATTTCTTGGTCATCCTTGCGCAGTAAAACAGCTATTACTTTTACCCTTCCCATATCCACTAAGTTTCCACCTAGGGACTTAAATGGGTTATCAGTCGTCTTTCGGAAATATTCGGGATCTGGCGCAAATTTTTCAATCACATCTGTATACTTTTTAATTTCCTCATCAGAGAAGTATTCTTTCATCAGAGACAAGGTATTGTTGATGGCACGAGGTGTACTGATTTCATAATCCCGCCAACTCCCAACAATGCTTTTTTCACTATTGTAGACATGTTTATGCATCCATTCCATGGAATCCCTAACTGTTCGAATAACGGTTTCATCCTGATAATAACGAAAAGAAGGATTGGTCACTTGCTTGGCCATCTCCTCCAATTTCCGATAAGTAGCAGTTAGATTCGCAGACGTTTTATAATTTGAAAATTTTTCCCACAAATAGGTGCGGCCCGCCTGACTTGAAATACTGGATAGGCTATCAGCCACTTTTCCTTCCAGTTCCTGGTTTAATTTGGCCATCTGTTCATTTTTAGAATCATAGTATTGATTCCCAGCGATGATACCATTCCAGTCATCCAAACGGGCTGTGTATGCATCCTTAACAGAGGCTAGAATCTTCAAAGGAATGTTTTTCACCTCCTTTCCATCTTTACTGACAATGACATTGGTTGTCCCTTCCTTAAGAGGTTCTAAAATTCCATTTTTGACTGAAGCAAAATCAGGATTTTCTACCTTATAAGTATAGTCTGCAAGAGCAAAGACATGTTTTTTCCCAATTGGTAAATCAATCTTTTCCTCGAGCTGTTTATCTGTTTGAGAATCCTCAGAAGGCTGGTCTGCTACCTCTACCAGCTCAATATCCTTAAAAGAAATAGTCCCAGTTCCCGTTTCATAGAATAACTCCAGCTTGATTTTATCAACATCTAAAGTCGGGCTATAGTCTGCTTCAATGGTCTTCCAGTCCTTTGTTCCTGACGTCGTTGCAAAATTCCACAATTGATTGTCCTTACCACTTTCCTCAATGATACGAACCTTAGCAATCCCGACTTTATTATCTGTTTTAGTCTTGAAACGCAGTTTATACTTTTTCTTAGCTTCAACAGGGACCATACGGTGAACCACTGCCCTTAATTTCTCATGGCTTGAGATAGTGATAGCCCCATCCTTAGCCTCAATAACTCGAGTTGAGGCATCTGCAGAACTATTCTTCTGGTCTACCCAAGCTGACCACCCCTGAGCTTTGCTTCCTGTCCACGGACTGCTTCCGTCCTCCGTCTGACCAAGATCACCATTTTCAACTAAATTTTTTGCATCCCTTTGCTGATACTGAACTTCTGGCTTTTCTGAATGGTATTCGTAGTCGTTTCTTTCGCTCCAACTGTCAGATAATGGTGTAATAAAAATCCTGATAAAACAAGTGAAGACAAACTCACAATGAGTTTCTTTGTTTTTGTTTGCATGTATACACTCCAATAAATCAATAGGAACTAAATCTCAAATTAGAGATTTATAGCAACTAAGTAACCCGGCTTAATTAAACCACACCATTTTTTTAAGCTGTTTGTAAACGGTTTCTATTGTATCAAGGACCTATTTTTCAACAACATCTTCCATCCGACTCGACGAAAAAAGTAAAAACTGTTACAATGTAGAAAAAGAAAAGAGGCCCTCATGACTTCACTTTATGATTTTTCCGTTTTAGGCCAAAACAACCAATCAACTCCCTTGGAAAGCTATCGTGGCAAAGTTCTCTTGGTTGTCAACACTGCTACTGGATGTGGTTTAACGCCCCAGTACCAAGGACTTCGAGAACTCTATGACCGCTATCAAGAACAAGGTTTTGAGATTTTAGACTTCCCTTGCAATCAGTTTATGGGACAAGCACCAGGTAGCGCAGAGGAAATCAACGCCTTCTGTAGCCTACATTATCAGACCACCTTCCCACGTTTTGCCAAGATCAAGGTCAACGGTAAGGAGGCAGATCCTCTCTATGTCTGGTTAAAAGACCAGAAATCTGGCCCACTGGGAAAACGAATCGAATGGAATTTCGCTAAATTTCTCATCGATCGTGATGGGCAAGTCTTTGAACGCTTCTCTTCAAAAACGGATCCAAAACAAATTGAAGAGGCAATACAAAATCTACTATAATTCACAATCTCACTATGATTAGGTTTCCTTTAGCCTAATGAATAGTGGGATTTTTTGATTAGCTTTGACTTAAATGGAAAAACACCTCACGGATCGAACCATGAAGTGTTGTAAAGTCTATGTTGTAGGTGCTTATTTCACATTTTCAATGTGACCAATGATAACAAATACCATACCGAAGCTTCATATACACTAAACAAATGACTTTCTAATTATTTCAATTAGTTTTGGCTAGTAAATATCATTTCCAACAAACGCCCTCTCAATTCCTTATCCTGATGATGCAAGATATTCATTAACTCATGAGAATTTTTGGCATTGATGAATTGATTTAACAATCTATCTTTTAATTCATATGGAAGAGAAGCCGTCTTTAGTAGTCTGAAAACTTCGTCATTTAGGGATGTCCTTTTATGATCTTTCCATTCAAATCTAGCTGTATCATTCTTATTTGGCAATTCAATTATAGACACATTCGTTCCTTTAAAATGAATTCTATGCCTTCTTTTGCTTGGAACGATACTAGAATCTCCTTGTAATGCTAACTCTACCATCCCCATTTCCCAGTCGATTGATAATCTTGTTTTATATCTTTGACCATTTTGATCTTCAATCATTTCAAAAGAATGTTGTTTGCCTGGAAATACATACCAATCTACAACTTCAGGTAACTCAACACCCATATCTATCTCAGAACCAACCAGGGGAATGATTGCACCACTTTTTGCAAACACAGGCATAGTCGAAATGTCTCTATAAACACTCAACTTCACACCACCTGTATATTTTTTCTCTGAAAAGAAGTCATACCATTCACCTTCAGGGAACCATACATCCACTTTTGCAGATTGGAATGCCAAATCCATCTTTTCTACAATGGGAGCCACCATCAGTTCTGTTCCAAAAAAGTATTGATTTGGAACATTATAGCTCTCATCATTCTCTGGGTAGAAATAATACATTGGGCTAATTAATGGGGCACCTTCCTCGTGTGTCTTTACATTCATGGTATATAGATATGGAATCATCTGATGTCTCAAACGAAGGTATTTCTTCATAATCTTAGATGTTGTTTCTGAAAAAAACCAAGGTTCTTTACTATTAAAGGGACTTCTGGAACTATGTAATCGAGTAATCGGACTAAAAACGCCAAACTGTAGCCATCTGGTTTGTAGCTCTTCGTCATAATCCCCCAGCATGTGTCCACCAATATCATGACTCCACCAACTATAACCGATATTTGATGCTGTCGCTGTAAAATAAGGTTGAAATCTTAAGGAATTCCAACTAATAATAGTATCCCCTGAAAAACCAACAGGGTAGCGATGACTACCAGGACCTGCATATCTTGATAAAATCAAACCACCTTCTTCATTTTTACAACTATCCTGATAATGATAATGGTTTAAAAGCCACAGTGGATCCAACATGCCTTGTGTCCCTTGTTGCCAGTCAATCCACCAAAAATCTACTCCCTGCTTTTCTAGCTCATAATGAACATCTTTAAAGTAGGCTTCTCTAAAAGATGGATTAAAAAAATCAAAAATAGCAGGTTCTTCTAGTTCTACATTTAACCCCAATCGTTTGGCGACTCGAGGATAAGCTTCTTCATAAGCCCGTATACCATCAGCAGGATGGACATTTAAGGAGAGTTTTAACTTTCTATCATGAAGTTGTTGCAATAACTGTTCTGGATTAGGTATTAAGTTTTTATTCCAACTATATCCTGTCCAGCCACTTCCAAAACGAGCTGGAATATCAGTTATATGCCAATCCATATCTAAAACACCGATAGATAATGGAATTTTCTCTGTTTCAAATCTGTCTATTAAATCCAAGTATTCATCCGACGTATAAGGCCAATACCTACTCCACCAATTGCCTAAAGCATATCTTGGCAACAAGGGTGTTGAACCAGTCAAATGGTAAAAGTCTCTGATTGCTCCTCTATAATCATGCCCATAGGCAAAGAAATACAGGTCAATTTGATTTTCTCTCTCAATATAACCAGACTGTTCATCCCAAATAAATTCTTGAGAATCATCCAATAAGGCTATACCATTTCTGCTAATAATTCCATCTTCTAACGAGATTGCTCCATCTGCCTCATCCAGAGTCCGAGCTGTTCCTTTTAACGTTTCAATAGATTCACCAAAATACCAGCGACTACCATATACGGCAAAATTTCCTTTTAATTCTATAAATAAATTTTCGGCGTTAAATTCTCCTTTATTAAAATGCAAATGAAAATAGTC
This sequence comes from Streptococcus sp. 1032, assembly GCF_013277015.1. Taxonomy (NCBI): domain Bacteria; kingdom Bacillati; phylum Bacillota; class Bacilli; order Lactobacillales; family Streptococcaceae; genus Streptococcus; species Streptococcus sp. 1032. Next base: position 17,215 of record NZ_VMMD01000015.1, read on the forward strand.
CGTCATAATATCTAGTACGTTTGATGTCTCGATATAATCTAACGAAACTTGACCAAAACCTCTATTATAGATAAGTTGTGTCGTTCTATCCTCAAAACTTCCAGTTTGAGAGTATTCTAACCTTACTAACTTGTCTGTTAATACAGAGATTCGATAAAACTCTCCCTTAAAAATTTTCAATTTGTTTCCCTCCTTTTAGTAAATTGCTTTACTTTATCAAACATTTTATTCGTTATCATTACATTCATCAATCCGCAAAAAGCAAATCCCCCAAATGTAAATACGTAAATAGCTGTTAAAACTCGTTCTGGACTACTAAAACTCATATACAGTACAGAAATATTAAATAAAACCAACATGATAGCTTGTATTGGATTTAAAATACAAATTAATACGCTATTTACAATACTATTTTTTAGATTATCTTTAAATAAACCAATATAGGGAAAAATAACACTCATCAAAAGTATTATAACAAATAAAAAGGGCAACACTAACAATAAACTATACTCTGAAAATAAACTTGAATAGCCCCAAAGACAATAGTTCACATATAAAAGTAATTCTATTAGGAGGATAAACAACCAAATAAAAGTTGATTGTTTAAAATTTTGTCTAAAGATCCGAAAATAATGATAAGCAATATCGGTATCTTTACCTTTTAAAATACGATACCACATTGTCGTAAGAGAAGTTAGTGATGCTCCAATTGTAACTATTGGAATACAACTAACAATAAATAGAGTATTTAAAATAATTAAATCTGTCAAAAAAGTTAAAATTCTAACCACTTTTCCATCTAATGAAAATAATTTTTGCATAATATATTCTCCATAAAATCAATCGTCTTAACTCTATATTTTAGAATGTCAGTTGCACAAAAATATTACCTAAATTATTTAAAAAACATTTCCAAATTTCTTTAAAAATTAGAATAAAGGAAGCGAGATAATTTGATGTTATCAGTCTCGCTTCCTGTAATTAGCTAGTCCCTTGTTTATACAACCAAGAGTTCATATAAAGTATTACTCTTTTACTTCTTTTTGGTAACGATTATATTCTTCCTGTTGAATCTTCATAAATTCGTCCAATCCCATATTCTTAAGAGTTTCTTTGTATGAGTCCCATTCTTTTTCTATGCCACCTTCAACTACCCATTTAGATGCTTGTTGTTTGACATAAGATTCAATACTCACATAGATTGATGATAATTTGTTAAGCTCTTCTTGTGAATAAATCACATTAGGGTAAGCTGGCAACGCAAATTGTTTCAAATCTTGGTCCATCTTCAATTTCAATCCATCACCTTGTGTTTGATCGATTTCTACGCGACTATTGATATCATCGCTTACGTATTTAGGACCAAAATCTCGAAGTGAATTAATCCATGCCCATTCATCAGCTGATTTACCATCTTTAGGAGGTAACACTTTAAACTTATCACCATTCTTTTCAGTAGCTATTCCAAATGATCCATAGAAATTCTGAATACTTGCTTCATCTGTATATAATTTATCCAACCATTTCAATAATTTAGCAGGGTTTTTGCTCTTATTTGTAATCAAAATTTCATTTCGACCGTAGTTGTAATGATCTGGGTCAGAAAAGACATATTGTTTACCATCCATACCTTTTAAAGCAGGTAGAGCAATATATTCACTTGAATGTAAGCCAAACGTTGCATCTGCTGTCCAACCACTAGAAACACCTACTCTAGATACTCCCTTATCCATACGTTTTGCTACACTCATAGAGGTATCTTCTGTAAAGATTTCCGGATCAATCAAACCTTTTTTATAAGATTCGTGCATTGCTGCAATCCCTTGTTTATAACTTTCCTCTGTACGAAGGTAGACTGGTTTTCCATCTTTTACAGACATTTCATACGTATTATCTGCACCTAAACGATTATTGAACGGAAGAATATATGAGAATGTTGGATCAAAGTTTCCTGCTCCGAATGGAATTTCATCAGAAGTGTCTCCATTTCCGTTCGCATCTTTATCCTTAAATTCTTGTAGTACTTTTACTAAATCATCATAAGTTTCTGGAACCTTTAATCCTAAATTATCCAGCCACTTTTTATTAATAAATAGCTGATTAGCTACAGTAGGACGCATCGGTAATTTTTTAGGTAGACTGTAGATATGACCATCTGGTGAAGTAATCATAGCTTTAATCTTAGGTTCTTTCTCCATAGCCTTAGTTAAATTAGGCATGTTTTCCTTGATTAAATCTTCCAACGGGATAAATAGAGATTGGTTCTGAGCAATTTCTGAATCTGTAAAAGCATTTGAGCCTAAAAATGCATCTGGTAAATCTCCACTAGCAACCAACACAGATTTCTTATCTGCCCAATCTGCTGCTACAAGTGTATCCCATTTAACATCAATACCTGCTTCCTTGGCAGAATCTGTTAGAAAACCTTTATGATAATCTTCTCCCCAGTCAGACCAACGAACAGTTGTGATTTTATAAGAATCCTCTCCAGACTTATCGTCCTTATTCGCATTATTGGAATTTGCACAGGCTGTTAAGCCAGCAAGTGTAACTGTTCCTAAGAACAAATATGTAAATGATTTATTTTTCATGTTTTTCTCCTATTCTTTCAAGGCGCCAATCATTACGCCTTGATTAAAATATTTTTGAACAAAGGGATATAGCAACATTATCGGAGCGGTTGAAATAACAATTGCTGCATATTTCATCATATCGGCTTTGATACGAAGATCTGATGCAACTTCTCCTGTTGCTTGCGATTGTAACATTTGATTACTAATTAGTAAACGTCGTAAAATTAATTGCAATGGTTGTAAATTTTCATTCGTTAAATAAATTAAAGCATTAAACCACGAATTCCAAATACCAACTGCAGTCCAAAGTCCAATAACTGCTATAATAGCTTTTGATAACGGAACAACTATTTTAATAAAATAACGAATTGTACCACAGCCATCAATTTGCGCAGCCTCCCACATCCCGTCTGGAATACTATTATTAAAGAAAGTTCTAGCAACAATAATATTGTATGATGAAACCGCAAAAGGTATTACCATTACCCAAAATGTATCAATCAAGCCTACATTCTTTACTGTTAAGTAGGTAGGAATCAAGCCACCTGATACAAACATAGGGATTATGTATAGAATACTCATCCACCTTCTACCAACTAATTCTTTTCTAGATAAAGCATAACCAGCTGGAATATTGACTACTAAAGCAACTAAGGTCCCAACAACAGTATATAAAATTGTATTTAGATAGCTATGTAAAAATAAAGGTTGTTGAATAAGACGTAAATATCCATCTAATTTCCATTCTCTTGGAATAAACCATACCTTCCCATTTGCAACATCTGAAGGATTACTAAAAGATGCAATCACTACAAACCATAACGGATAAACAATTAACAGAATAAGAAAAATTGCTAAACCATAGGTAACTATATCAAATAATAATTCAGAGTTTGTTTTTCTTGATTTATGAAACCATCTCACCTTAAGCACTCCTTCCTTTAAAAAAGACCCGTTCTGGTATATCTTTTCGAGAACCAGTTAACAGATAACAAAATTATTAGATTGACTACGGTGTTAAATAACCCTATAGCAGTCGAATAACTATACTGAAAGTTCACCATACCAACTTTATAAACATAGGTCGAAATTATCTCACTTCCTGCTAAATTAAGAGGATTCTGTAGTAGTAACACTTTCTCAAACCCTACACTTAATAAACTACCTGCTCTTAATATTAATAAAATCATAGCAGTCGGCAAAAGCAATGGTAATTCTATATGCCGAATTTTTTGTAACCTAGAGGCACCATCCATAGTTGCAGCCTCATAATATGTAGGATCAATTGCAGAAAGCGCCGCCAGATAAATAATACTATCCCAACCAATATGTTGCCATACATCACTCCAAACATAAACACCTGCAAAATGACTAGGTTTTGATAAAAAATCTGGAATAGTGATTCCAACAGACTTAAATACATTCGCTAACAAACCACTAGTAGGAGATAAAAATAAGATAATCATCCCACACATAACCATTGTAGAGATAAAATGAGGTAAGTAAGTTGTCACTTGAAATATTTTTCTAAATTTCCCAACTCTTAACTGATTACTAATGATAGCTAGTATAATGGGTAAGGGGAATCCTACTACAATACTATAAAGTGAAATTTTTAATGTATTGAACATAGTTGTCCCGAATTGGAATGATGAGAAAAATTGAGTAAAATACTTAAATCCTACCCACTGACTAGCAAAGATACCATTGGCTGGTGAATAGTCTTTAAATGCAATAATTAGTCCCAACATGGGAATATAGGAAAATAAAATTAATAGCAATATTGAAGGAAAAAGTAATATATATAACGGAATACTATGCTTTAATTTTATTTTATGAAGTTGAGATGCTACTTTCATGTTTTTCCTCCCATCTGATTTTCTACGATTATTTTACACCATATAGAATTCCCTTAATAGAACTTTTTGGACTAGGTTTATCAATTTTTCAGTTTTTTAATTTTAAAAACTATTACTTTTCCGACATCTTGATAAAACATATCTGTTTTGTTACATGATATCGTATTTTCAAAGTGCTATAATTTTAATAGGAGACTAGTATATGAAATTAAATCACGACTTATCAAAAAAACATTCTATTCATTTTTTCTTTAAACTCCTACTTGTACTACTATTGATAAATATTTTAATCAATATTGCTATGAGTGACATAACCAGAAATTTTATTAAAAACCAAAATATAGTACACCTACGTAGTTCAATTGAAATTTATGCTGACTCTGTTAATGAGAAATTGCATTCTGTAGAACGCTTTATGTACTCAACAATAACGCATAATGAATCTTTAGAGAAATTAAATCATGTACAAACGTTTCTTGACTATCAAGAAGATCTCAAAAAAGTTCAAACTAGCTTTGCAGAGTTTGAATATCAAAATGAAACTCATATGACATTCTTATTAGAAACCGATAGTACTGATTATTTTATAAATGTCTCCAATCTTTATATTCCATATGAAGATTATCTACTGTTAAAATCAAATCTAAAATCATTGCGTAGTGATATAAGTGACCGTAAATGGAAAAATGTAACTACTAAAAACAGCGAATACTTAGTTAAATCTGTTCATTACGAAGGAAAAATCATTTATGCCGTCATATCTTCAGAAGATATCCTAAAACCTCTCAGAAAACTCAATATTGGAAATAATGGTAAACTTTCCCTAAAAGAGCCTAACAATATACCCTCCGAAAACTACCTAATTCATGCTCAAAATGAAAAAACGCATTTACCTTTCGATATTTATGTTTTAGTCGATTATGCCGAAGTCTTTAGAAATATCACACTCTTAGAAGTATTTTTATCAGCTGTTCCTATTATTATCACCATTTTATCAATCATCATTATCCTGTATATTCGTCAGTGGATGATTAAACCGATAACAAGACTCACTGAACGACTCTCTCAACTTGGGGACTCCATCCCCCCTTCTGAATTTTTTATATCTGAAGGTATACTAGAAATTGATAAGGCAAATGATAAACTTAATAAAGTAATATTTGACATGCAAGAATTAAAAATACGGGAATACCATTCACAACTAGAACTTAAGAAGATTGAACTTAATTATCTTAAAAATCAAATTCGACCGCATTTCTACTTAAATATGTTATCAATGATTCATAGTATGCTTCAAACAAAAAACTACAAAGAAATTGAAGAATTAACTATCCTAACTTCAAATTATCTCCGTCATTTATTTATGGCTAATCAAGATTTTTCAGAACTTAAAGATGAAGTTCAGCATATTAAAGATTATTTAGAAATACAACGAATTCGATATGGAAATAGCATCTACTTTTCACTAAACTACAATGATGACCTACAAAATACTCTTATCCCATCATTACTTTTACAAACATTTATTGAAAACACAATCAAACACGGTTTTTCATTTCAGGATTTATTTACAATTTTGCTATCGATAAAAAAAGTAAAAACTGAGAACTCAGATTATATTCAGATTTGTATCGAAGATAATGGTCCAGGTTTCTCTGAAGAAATTTTATCAAAACTAAATCAGAAACAGTCTCTAATAACAGAAGATGGACATCATATCGGGATAACAAACACCATCGAACGTTTAAATCTTCTCTATCCCAACGACTATACTATTACATTTGAAAATAATGAAGAAGGTGGAGCTAAAATTCTTTTACTCATTCCATACAAGATTATAGACGGAGGTTATAATGAACATTTTATTAGTTGATGACGATCGCTTTATCATTGAGGCTTTACGAGAGAAAATAAATTGGGATAAACTACACATTGACATTGTTTATGTTGCCTATAGCCTCACTCAAGCTCAAAATATTATTAGAGAGCATCCTATTGATCTCATGATAAGCGATATAGAAATGCCTCAAGGTAGTGGCCTCGAACTCTTATCGTGGATTAGAAATGAAAAATATGATATAAAAACAATTTTTTTAACCAATTACGCCGACTTCAACTATGCTCAAAAAGCAATTGAATTACAAAGCTTCGAATACTATCTAAAACCTATTAACTTTGAAAAATTAGAATTTATTATTCAAAAAGCCATTAGTAAAATTGAGAATCATAACTTAAACGGAAAAAATGATGCAGTTTTACAAATAGAAGATAACTTCTGGTATGATTACCTTAGAAAACCTCAAATTTCTCGCATTGATGAGCTAGAAAATATAGCAAACAAACAAGATTTTATTCTTCAAAAACACCAGTATTTTTTTCTTGCAGTTTTAACAATCAATCTTAATGAAGAAGATTATTCTGCAGAAACTCCATCATGGACTTCTCAACTAAAAAGAGAACTTCAAAGAATTTCACAACCTTCTTATAAGCTGATAAGTCTATTCAAAATGGAAAGCCAGGTTGATCAATATGTTTGTCTCTTTAGAGTAGACTCATCCAAACGTAGTGACAAATTGGCATATGAGATTCATTCTCAAATTTCTAATAACTTTAGTAAATACTCAAACATTATATATAAGAGTTGCCATAAAATATCCGATATTTTATTTCATACCAAAGAACTCTACACTTATAATGAACAATATGTTTCTTATTGGAATACTATTACATGTGTTCCACATAGTTTTCCAACTTCCTTTAAAACAGAAACTCTTTCAATTACTTTTTTAGATAGCTTAAGTGAATACGAATTAAGAGAAAAAATTAATTCACTTGCCTATAATTCTCAAATTCCTACTTTCACACTACAACAAATTTTACTAGATTGGACTCAACAAATAGGAATATATCTAGATCAAAAAGGAATTTCGGCACATAAATTGTTCCAAAACAGCACTCATGATTTCTTATTCCAACGACGCTTTCATTCAATTGAATCTTTTCAGGATTACTTTGATTATTACTGGTCGCATGCTAAGAAATTTGCAACAAACATTGAAAACCAAAAAAATAGTATTCAACGCATTGTCGAATACATAGATCATCACTACTATGAAGATATAAATCGTTCTATATTAGCAGATATGGTTTATCTCAGCGCAGATCATTTAGCTAGAATTTTTAAAAAAGAAACTGGAGAAACTCTTGTTAAATATATAACGGATAAACGCATTAATGCTGCTAAATCTCTCCTATCTCAAACAAATATATCGATATCACAAGTATCTTGTCAAGTAGGGTATGATAATTATTCTTACTTTACTAAAATTTTTAAACAAAGGACTGGACTTTCTCCTGGAGATTACCGTAAAACTTATCAAAACAAAATGTAAGCAATCTAAATTATTGAAATGCTAAAGACTATGGTAAGCTTTGACACTCTACAATTTTTCCAAAGATAGCTCCATAAACTTATTTGAAATTGCTGATAAGGTAACTTCTTAAAAAGTCAGTTTGAGAAGAAAATCCAGTAAATATTTCATAGGATAAAACGTATACTATCAAGCTTTTACACTCCTGATAGTATGCGCTTTTTATTTGAATACTTGCTATAACACCTTATAAGATTTACTATCATACCATACCAAAATGGACTATTTTTTGATTGCAGAAAAACACTATTTCTAAATACTTAGAAATAACCAAACGAATTCTATTTTATTTCTAAATATTTGAAAATAATGTCTATTTGTATTATACTATCTTTGAGGTATCTATTATGAACTATATTAAAAGACCACATTATTTAGACTTTCTAAGAAGACATCGTGACCGCCAAATCATCAAAGTTGTGAGCGGAGTTAGACGAGCTGGTAAATCTGTTCTCTTTCAACTCTATAAAGAAGAGTTACTAGCAACTGGGGTAGACGAGGATCAGATTATATCCATCAATTTCGAAGATTTGAGTTACTATGACCTGCGACATTTTCAAACATTATTCGCTTATATAAAAGAGCAGTTAGTTGGGGAGAAAACATACTATATCTTTTTAGATGAAATTCAACATGTTGAAAAATTTGAACTAGTTGCAGATAGCCTATTCATCCTACCAAATGTTGACCTCTATTTGACTGGATCAAACGCCTACTTTATGAGCAGCCAATTAGCAACAAACTTAACTGGTCGGTATGTTGAGATAGAGGTTCTTCCTTTGTCATTTGAAGAATACCTATCGGGTCAATCTCTCTCAGAGAATCTGAATACAACAGAAATTTTTAACAATTATCTCTTTAGTGCTTTCCCTTACTTATTGCAAACATCATCTTACGCTGAAAAAATTGACTATCTCAGAGGAATATATAACTCCATACTGTTAAATGATATTGTAACTAGATTAGGAAATCCAAATCCTACTATTATTGAGCGCATTGTTCGAACTCTTCTCAGTAGTACAGGTAGCTTAATATCAACAAATAAGATTCGCAATACCCTAGTCAGCCAAAATGTTTCAATCTCCCATAATACTTTGGAAAATTATTTGACAACTTTGACAGATAGTTTACTTTTTTATTCCGTTCCACGTTTTGATGTAAAAGGCAGAGCATTATTGCAACGCTTAGAAAAATATTATCCCGTTGATTTAGGTTTACGACACCTCTTATTGCCAGACCACAAAGAAGACATTGGGCATATCTTGGAAAATATGGTATATTTGGAATTGAGACGTAGATATTCACAAGTATATGTTGGTAATTTAGATAAATATGAGGTTGATTTTGTTGTTGTAACTGATCTTGGTCACTACGCTTATTATCAAGTCAGTGAAACAACACTTGCTCCAGAAACACTAGAAAGAGAACTTAGACCACTAGAAGCCATTAAAGATCAATTCCCAAAATATCTATTAACAATGGATACGATTCAGCCAACAGCAAATTACAATGGTATTGAGAAGAAAAATATCATAGATTGGTTACTAGAAAAATACTGAACCTATAAATTGATACACAAGAAAAACACTCCTGTCAAAATCTAGTGAAACTATGAACAGGAGTGTTTTGTTATGGCCGAAAAAGCTTATTCAGTAGAAACTAATACTAGACTAAAAATCAATGATGGAAACTCTTGATTTCTATACAAAAAAGACATCCAAGAGAAAATTCTTGAATGTCTGTAAACGTTAATATACTCATATTGATTAACGTTTACAGACAACTGACCTTGTCAGGTTGCAGCCACATTTATAAGCGACTAAAGTCTCAACAACTGTGTCAATTGTTCCAATTTCCATGAAAACATCCTAAATCATTGAGCTAATGGCTTGAGGTTTAGAATTTTTTATATTTATATTTCATATCCAATTCTTGATAAATATAATATCTCAGCACTTCTTGAAGAAACAATTTTGTTTCATACATCTCCCTGATATCTGTTATCATTTCTGGATAGTTATCTTTCGAATCACCATGAGTATAGTAATTTCGTGTTTGAATTAATTTTATTATTAGTAATTCTCTCTCACTATTCGAAAAAATTTTAGACAGATTAAGCTCATCAATTGAATCGAATAAATTTTTTAAACGTTCGGCAAGGTTAGGCTCTTTTTGATTAAATTTCAATTTATTTCTAAATTTTCTTCTTACCTCTTCTAAAAGATGTGTGTTTATAAAGTCAAACAAAGATTGTCTAGCTTTTTCTTCAACATCAGATAAACATTTCGGATTTTTAAAATTCTTAAAATTTCTAGAGTAAACTTCCAAATTCCTAATAGCATCAACCAACTGATCTTCCAAATATAAATCACCATGAAGATTTTTTGAAAATTGTCTCACTATAAATTCAAGTTCCTCAGATTTATCAAACCAATGATTTAAAATATGTTCAAAATTATCTTCTAATGCCCTCAAAGAAATATCTTGCTGAGAATACGATTTCCATTTTTGGGATTTTCTAGAATGCTGAACAAAGAATTTGCCTTTTATAAGTGGCATACGCTTACCATCTATCATTTTATAAAGAACAAGAAATTCAATATTAGTAAAAGACAATGGTATATTTGATAAAATCTCAATAAATTCCTTAAACTTATGTGAAGCTTGATAAAATTCATCAAAATATCTTATATTTAAATCAGCTGAAATAAGTTTAATAAAATAATCACTGGTAAATGACGTAGTTGTATATGAAGAATGGAGTATTGCCACATCTTCAAAGTTCATTCCTAGTGATCTTATTGACACTTTTGTTGGTTGATATTCACTTACTGCACTTTCAAAAATAGTTTGATTGTCTCTATATTTAACAGTTACCAATGATTTTTCAATCCATTCCTCAATATGTTCAAAGCTAAAATTATATTCCTTGATTTTTTCAGAATCTAATTCATTAATTAAATCTTTAAAGGCCTCAGAACTATAATCAAAATTTCCAAGCTCATTATAAAATACACTGTAAATTTTAAAATTTTTTACTCTATATCTAGTTATCGGAAATCCAGGAGATGAGGAATGTACCATTGGTTCACCATAAGTATTTAAAATTAAAATATTACCATTACTGGAGAAACCATATATCTTTTCCAAACACTTACCAAAACCGAATGAAATACCTGATTCCTCTTCAAATCCACCAAATAATTCTAATACAATTTCACTAGAAGAATAATGTAAAATACCGCTCAAGTTATCCTTACTAACTATATCGTCGGAACGTTCTGAAAAATACCCTTTTATTTCAAACTCTTTATTCCAAGTGTAATCTTTAAATTTCATATTATCCTTTCTGATTGCTTTTCAAAAATCTTCACAACTTTCTAAACTATGATTTTTATGTCGGTACTACCTTTTAATTGTATTAGACCAGCTTCCAATTCTCATCATTCGAGTTATCAATCAGAGTATTTCTTTTATTACTCAATAATTCATCACTCACAAAATATTGCCCTAGTCTCTCTACAAAACCACAATTCTGACAAGTATATAGATAATCTTCTTTTATTTCCCTCACTAAATTGATATTGAACTTATATATCCTCCCGCATTCTTCACATGTCATGCTAAGATTATCACCATTAAATATGAAATCAAAAATACTTTCTAATTCTTTATTTTCTTCTCCAGATAAAGCTAAAATTATCTTTAAATTTCTAATATACCGGTTAAGGGTAACTATTTCTAAATCAATATCAAAATATTTCTCAAATATAGCAATAGCTACTTCTACTAAATAAATGAGAATGTAGGGTGTTTTCTCATAGAACAAATGCCAAAAATCATCCCAAATCTTATCATCAGAAAATATAAAATTAAGATTTCGCTTTTCCGTAGGATAATTTTTATTCTTTGTCACCAAATGAATAGATTGATCAAATACACTTGTTAAACTATTTTCTGCCTTTCGATTATATATAATGTCATATAGTAATTCAGGATCAAGTAATTCTCTACTAAAATCCAAAAAACCATTTTCATACTGAATCGATTCTTTTGCTTTTAAAAGTAGGTCAATAACAAATTCTTTTTTACCCTTCAAATCACTTACGTCATATTCCCTAAGCTCTCCATATTGTATTTTTTCTAAGAAATCATGTGGTTGAACCAATATCCAACTTAAATAAAATAAATTATCTTGAAAAGGTTTCCTAGCAAGAGAAAATGCAACAGTAACTTTTCCCCTCTCTATACAACTCAGAGATTCAAATAGATAGTAATTTAAATCACGTAAAATTGAAAAAAAGATGTGAGGTATATATACATATTCAGAAATATCTAAATCTTTTTGTCTATCTAGTTCATCAAACAAGTCAATTTCATCATTTATCTCATTAGTAAATCTAAAAGATAGACTGGATAATTGATATTTATCAGCTTTAACTAAAATATCAACTAGTATATCATACAAATATAGCATTAATTGATGACGTTTTCTATACTTAGTTGGTAATAATTCTGATATGTGAGATTTAGCCAATATTACTTTCCTCAATTCTTTTTAACTCTACATAACTATATTATACTCTAAAAGTACTCAGTCTTTATCTAGAAGGTTCCTATATAACTTAACAATTATTTTAAGTGTAAACCTAGAAAAGCACTTTGCAAATAGCTTTGAAATATTGATATAATCGTATCAATTAACGTTTTAAAGCAACTGACTTTGCCCTCCCAGTCATATTATAGTGTCGATATAGCAAAAGGAAACACCAACAAGCCTTTACATGCTGACTATCTGAACAATAAAATGAAAAGCATTAGAAAGCGACATAAAGAGCTGGCACATGCTACACTTCATAAACTACGACATACAGGTACAACTCAAATTTATGTCAATACTCCTAATGTAGTTCCTATGGCAGTTGGTGAATTTGCTTTAAAGTCTCTAAAACAATAAGGTAAAAATAAGGTAAACTTTGAGGTAAGCTTTTCAAAAAAATACGAAAAAAGCACCCATAAGGTAAACTTTTGAGTGCTTTGAAACGTTGATATGATCGTATTGATTAACGTTTACTAAATTGTGATGCTTTACGAGCTTTCTTAAGACCTGGTTTCTTACGTTCAACTTTACGTGAGTCACGTGTAAGAAGTCCTGCGCGTTTCAATGAATCGCGGAAGTCTGGGTCTACTTGAAGAAGGGCACGAGCGATACCGTGACGGATAGCTCCTGATTGACCAGCGTATCCACCACCTACAACGTTAACGAAAACGTCGTATGAACCTACAGTTGAAGTAACTGCGAATGGTTGGTTGATGACAAGACGAAGGTCAGCGTGTGGGATGTACTCTTCAACATCTTTTTTGTTAACAGTGATTTTACCAGTTCCTGGAACAAGGCGAACGCGTGCAACAGCGTTTTTACGACGTCCAGTACCTGCATATTGTGCTTGTGACATACTTTATTGTTCCTTTCCTTAGATAAGTCCTGAAATATCAAGAACTTCTGGTTGTTGTGCAGCGTGAGTGTGCTCAGCTCCAACAAATACTTTCAACTTCATACCTTGAGCGCGTCCAAGAGTATTGTGTGGAAGCATACCTTTAACTGATTTCTCGATCAAACGTACTGCATTTTTAGAACGAAGTTCACCTGCAGAGATTTGTTTCAATCCACCTGGGTGGTTTGAGTGAGTGTAGTAGATTTTATCAGTTGCTTTTTTACCAGTCAATTTAACTTTTTCAGCATTGATAACAATCACAAAGTCACCTGTATCAGTGTGTGGTGTAAATGTTGGTTTGTTTTTTCCGCGAAGTACGCTAGCAACTACTGCAGAAAGACGTCCAAGTGGTACATCAGTTGCGTCAACTACGTACCATTTACGTTCAACTTGGCCTGGTTTAGCCATAAATGTTGTTTTGTTCATGATTTCTCCTATATATAGTTCGATTTTTGTTTACGGTGATGGGTGTTCCTTCCCATCGAAAAGTATTTGGAAGGTTCCGGGGCCTTTCAAATGGGGTAAACAATACCGCCTACTATAATACCAAATTTCACCCCTAAAAGTCAATAGATATGAAAAATATTTTTCTAAACGTAACTTCTCAAAGTAACTTCCACTTGCCTGACCAAAGTGGAAATTAGTCTAAAACGGATTTTTATGGTGGAATTAAGTGTGAGACGTTTGAGTTAGAAACGAGGTCTACTATGACAAAACATAAACACCTTACCCTTTCAGACCGTAATGATATCCAATTAGGTTTAGAGCGCAGTGAAACCTTCAAAGCTATTGGACAATCCATTCTAAAAGACCCGACTACTGTTTCTAAAGAAGTCAAACGAAACAGACAAGTCCGAGAGTCTACTTGCGATAACCTTCCTTGCCCTCTACTCGACAAAGCTCCCTTTGTCTGTAATGGATGCCCTAAAAGAAGACAGAATTGTGGCTATCAGAAAATCTTCTACCTTGCTAAACAAGCTCAAAAACAATACGAACAAACTCTTGTTGAATCTCGTGAAGGAACTCCCCTCAATTCCAAGACCTTCTGGGACATGGACAAAGTCATTTCTAATGCGTAACTTCTCAAAGTAACTGAAAGTTATATAATCAAGTTAATTTGGGAATTTACCTATTAACTTCGGGAGATTTTTAGGATTTTTTCCTTATTTCTCCCTGTAGCTAAAATCCTTTTCAAAAAATCACCTTTTCTTGATTTTTAATCCTATTTGCTGTATGATAAGGGAAAAGAAAGGGGGCAAAAATATGGCTTTTACCAATACCCAGATGCGGTCTGCTAGTTTTGGCATTGTTACCAGCTTGCCTGATGATGTCATTGATTCTTTTTGGTATATTATTGACCACTTCTTAAAAAATGTCTTTGAATTGGAAGAAGAACTTGAGTTTCAATTGCTCAATAACCAAGGAAAAATTACCTTCCACTTCTCAAGTCAACACCTCCCCACAGCCATTGATTTTGACTTTAATCATCCTTTCGACCCTCTTTATCCCCCGAGAGTTCTGGTTTTAGATATGAATGGTAGAGAGACTATCCTCCTCCCAGAAGAAAATGACCTATTTTAATACTCAATGAAAATCAAAGAGCCAATTAGGAAGCTAGCCGCAGGTTGCTCAAAGCACTGCTTTGAGGTTGTGGATAGAACTGACGAAGTCAGCTCAAAACACTGTTTTGAGGTTGCAGATGGAAGCTGACGTGGTTTGAAGAGATTTTCGAAGAGTATAAAAACTCTAGCCTTCAGTTGCAAACGACTGAAAACTAGAGTTTTTTCTATTTTTTCAAAGCATTATACAAGTTACGGATCGGTTGCTTTAATGTCGGATGGATAAAATGAGGCGCAATTTCCTGTAAGGACTCAAGGACAAAAAGGCGTTCCGCTATGTAAGGATGAGGCAGGATGAGGTCGTCTGTATAAATGACCTGGTCCTCCACAAAGAGCAAGTCCAAATCAATCAAACGAGGTCCCCAATGCACTTCTCTCACCCGTCCCATCTCTGCTTCAATGGTTAACAAGGTTTCTAATAGCACTGGGGCAGGCAACCATGTTTCTACTTCAACCACTTGATTAGCAAAGCTATCTTGCTCCACACCACCCCAAGGCTCCGTCGTAAAGACACTGGACTCTTTGAGAATATGGATACCTCGATTTCGCATTTTCTCAATGGCTTGTCTCAAGTTTGCTTGTTTATCTCCCATATTGCTTCCTAGGGCGATAAAGGATCGTTGCTTGCGGCGATGAATGGCTACCGAGCAAGTATCTAGTGGCAAATGCACTGGCGCCCAAGGTTTTTTCAGTTCCAGCTTCATTTCTTGGACAAGAGGATAGGCCTCAAAAGTACGTTCCACCAGTTTATAAGCTACCGTTTCAATCAAATCCTCAGTTGTTTCCTGAAACCAAGTCGTCCACTGCTGACACAGTTCTCCATAATGGACAGAAGCCGTTAAATCCAAGTCTGTCGCCGCCTTGGTCATATCATAGGATAGGATGGCTGAAACGACAAACTTCTGCCCCAATTCCTTCTCACTAGGAAAAAGACCATGATAGGCAAAAATTTCCAAATCCTTAATCTGCAGTTGATCCATAATGATTCCTTTCTAGAAAAATCCGCCCAAAGCGGATTCTTTTTATACTCAATGAAAATCAAAGTGCAAACTAGGAAGCTAGCCGCAGGCTGCTCAAAACACTGTTTTGAGGTTGCAGATGGAAGCTGACGTGGTTTGAATTTGATTTTCGAAGAGTATTATAGTCCCATTAAACGATAAGCCTGATCTCGGAGGTCCTTATCTGTTTCAAATAGACCACGAGCTACTGTCGTCAAGGTGGCAGTGCCCGGTTTTCTGACACCACGCATGCTCATACACATATGTTCCGCCTCAATGACAACAAAGGCTCCTTTAGCGCCTAGATACTCCATCAAGGCATCAGCCACTTCGATATTCAACCGTTCTTGAATTTGTGGCTTTTTAGAATAAACTTCAACCGTACGAGCTAGCTTAGACAAACCTGCCACACGGCCATCTGGAATATAGGCAATATGCGCTCTACCATAAAATGGCAAGAAGTGGTGTTCACACATGGTATGGAAAAAAATATCCTTTTCTACCACCATATTATCGTCAATAATCTCAAAGGATTTTGACAAATGTTCCTCCGCTGTTTGACCAAGACCTGAAAAAATCTCTTGGTACATACGGGCTACACGAGCAGGTGTTTCCTGCAAGCCCTCGCGATTAACGTCCTCTCCGACAGCCTCGATAATCATTTTTACAGCTGCTTCAATCTTTTGTGTATCCATTCTCATTCTTCCTCTCCATCAGATAGGCTCTCACTTGGCTCAAGAAATACAAGGAACCCGTGACAATCCTAACTGTTTGTTTCTCTTCTTTTTTATCTGTCAATTTCTGCTCTAGAAAATCCTGCCAACCTTGGTAGTTGAGATTCCTAGACTTAGCTGCCTCTTCCAACACGCTTTCATCAGTCGCCCGACTATCTTCAAAATGTGTCAGAGTAAGCTCGGTATCTGGCATTGTCCCCAGCAAGTCCAACATATCCTCCAAGGCCTTGGTTTTGATACAAGTAAAGAGGATTTCCTTATGATAATCCGCAAAGCGTTCTTGCAAGGTTGCCAATAAGGCCTTGATAGCATGGGGATTGTGGGCCCCATCCAAAATCATCAGAGGGTCTCTCGACACAACTTCCAAACGCCCTGGCCAACTTGCTTCTTCCAAGGCTTGACCAAGTAGGTCATTGCTTGCTAGCTCTCGACCATCTTCTAAACAAAAAGTATCAAGTAAAGCTATGGCCATCCCAGCATTCTCTATCTGGTGCAAGCCAAGCAGGCTAGTCTGGAAGCGACCTTGTCTGACAGCACTTGTATAGTCAAAGACTTCCCCTGTCACCACACTTTCTTGATGGCTGACCTGATAATCTGTCCCGTAGGCAAATCTCAGTGCATCTTTCCCTTCCGCAATGCAGTCAATCATAGCCAAAGCTTCTGGAGCAATACGCCCTGTTACCAAGGGAATCCCTTGTTTGATAATACCTGCTTTCTGCTCTGCTATGGCATCCAAGGTGTCACCAAGTAGGGCCACATGATCCAGTCCAATAGTGGTGATGCCTGTCAAAATGGGCTGGCAGACATTGGTACTATCTAAAAGTCCACCCATGCCGACTTCCATGATAGCCACGTCTACTTGCTCCGAGGCAAAGTAATCATAGGCTATAGCTGTGATAATCTCAAACTCGGTTGTCCCCTGCAAATTGGCGGCCGTTTCTCCCTCCAGCAAAGACTGATAGTCTGCCATGAGGGCTTCTAGCCTCGCTTCTGGGATAGATTCTCCATTGATGCTAATCTGGTCTGTGTAATGAATGAGATAGGGCGAGCTGAACACCCCAACTCTCAGCCCCATCTTTTCTAGCATATTTTTCAAAAAAGCAATGGTCGAACCCTTGCCATTGGTCCCTCCGATATGGATAACCTTGAGTTTGAGATGGGGATTGCCACGCAAAGCTAACAGTTCCACCATTCGTTCCAAGCCAAAATGCGGTTGATCCGTCCGATAGTGGGCAATCCACTGATTGTTTTCAATTTCTTTCATCTTATTTATATTGTTTTAAATCTAAATTTTCCGCTTCATCAGCCAGACGAATGGCGGAGGCAATTTCAACTGCCATCCTGTGACTAGCTACATCATGCACGCGCACCACTTCCACACCCTGTCTTGCAGCGATACTAGTTACATGAGCCGAAGCCGTATCTCGATTGCGGAAACCAAGCTCTGTCTCAGGATTGACTTCAAAACCATTTTCTTCTAGGATATTGATGACAAATCGCTTGCGCGACACTCCAAGAAAGATTGGATAGCCCTTCTGATGTAGTTTATCCAAGTCCCGTAAAAGAAGCAGATTTTCTTTCTTGGTCAGACCAAAGCCAATTCCTGGATCCAGAAGGATGTTTTCTTGTGCAATACCAGCTTCCTCTGCTCTCGCTAGGGCTCTGTCAAAGAAAGCCTCCATCAAGTCTTCGATTGGCAATGTTTCAAAGTCAGCTAACTCTTTTTCTGTAAAAGCTTGACCAAAACCAAAATGAGGGAAGATGAGCGAGCTAGGGTGCTGAGGTCGAGCCATGACTGGATTAAACATGATGACCACTTTCGCACCAGCCTTAGCAACCACATGGGCCATTTTTTCATCACCCATGAGACCAGTAATATCATTAACTAGATTGGCACCAGCAGCCAAAGCAGTCTCTGCCACCTGACTTTTCCAAGTATCAATAGAAATGAGGACATCACTTTCCTTGCGAATCGCTTTAATCACTGGAACAACACGCTGGATTTCCTCTTCTATCTCAACATAGCTACTTCCCGGCCGAGTCGATTCTCCGCCGATATCTAGCATACTCGCTCCCTCTGCGATCAACTTCCGAGCCTGCTGGAGTGCTTGCTCAAGAGCAAAAAATTGACCACCATCCGAAAAGGAGTCTGGGGTTACATTGATAATTCCGCAAATAGCTGTCTTTGCACGATTGGCTTTACTTAACATATCGGTCACTCCCTCAAGGCTTTTCACCATATTATTTCTCTATTTTACCATAAAAAGAAAAAGATGGACACGATTGCATTCATCTTTTTCCCAGTAGAAACAAGTAAGCAATTGTCAATAATCTTATACTCTTCGAAAATCTCTTCAAACCGCGTCAACGTCGCCTTGCCGTATATATGTGACTGACTTCGTAAGTCTTATCTACAACCTCAAAACAGTGTTTTGAGCAGCCTGCGGCTAGTTTCCTAGTTTGCTCTTTGATTTTCATTGAGTATTAAACAGAAATCCCTAATGTCCGACTCAAAATCACCACAAGAGCCAACAAACAGAAAAAAACTCCATTAACAATCATGTGAAGTAAGATAGACATTTCCAAACGTTGGGTTTTATAAACTGTCCAAGTTAGCACAGTTGACATTCCTCCATAGATAAGAAGAGAAGGTAGATTTGTCGGTAAATGAAGCAAGGCAAAGATAATAGCACCGACTATATAACCCACATTTTCTTTACCACGAAAGAGTTTTTTAGGAATCACTCCTCGACATAAAATCTCCTCACAAATAGGAGCTATTAGAACCAGTAAGAAAAAACTGGAAATTAAGGAACTATTCTGGACCAAATCATTAATATTTGATTGATTGCTGGTTGTTGTTTCATTCATCAAACGCAGTAAGACCACACCAAGAATATTAAAGGCAAGAATCACTAGATAGCTTAAGGCCAATCTAGCCAAATCCTTAGCCTTGAAAAACGATAAACCAAAACTAGCCAACTGTGTTTTCCTAGCACCTATTATAAATACAGTTAAAACCACAAGAGATAAGACCCCTACTAATAGTCCAGTTTGAAGCAGTGGAAATTTTCTGCTAGTTAGAAAAGTTGCTAGGGCTAAAGGAAACTGAGAAAACAAAAGCCCTACTAGAAAGATTATTAACCACTTCCCCCTGTTTAATACTTCATCCCAAATATTCTTTTTTATCATCAATTATACTCCTACCATTCAATCAAAATCACCTACCTAGTTTGAAGCAATTTTCAAGTAACTATAATATAAAAAGGGGAGAACCCCTTTTTATATTATAGCATTTATAGTGCCATGCTGATGTAGTTCAGGATAAATAAGGCATCCAAAATCCAAATCATGACATGAACATCTTTAGCTTGACCTTTGACAAGCTTAGTCAAAGTGTAAGTCAAGAAACCAACTGCAATCCCTTGAGTGATAGAGTAGCTGAATCCCATAAAGATAGATGTGAAGAAAGCAGGAACCGCTTCAGACATATCGTCCCAATGGATATTTTTCAAGCTAGCCAACATCATAATCCCAACGATAATCAAGATTGGAGCTGTAGCGGCTGTTGGTACAATCGCTAGAAGTGGACTAAAGAAGCTTGAAATCGCAAAACAGATAGCTACAACCAAGGCTGTCAAACCAGTACGTCCACCTGCACCGATACCCGCAGCAGACTCAACATAAGTCGTTACGTTTGAAGTACCTGCAATGGCACCGACTGTCGTTCCAATCAAATCAGAGTAAAGAGCCTTGTCCAACTTGGCTGATTGGTGATTTTCACCATTTGTCGCTACAATACCAACTTTTTCACCTGTACCAATCAAGGTACCAATCGTGTCAAAAATATCTGTCAATGAGAAGGCAAGAATGGCCATCAGAGTTTCAGGCAAGCGAGCTGTATCTGAAATCAAAGCTCCCAAACCTTCTGAACCAAGAGCTGCACCAAAGACTGTCTTCAAATCTTCAAAAGCTGCACCAACATGGTTATTAGCAAAATCGATACTAGACAAATCTACCAAACCAACTGCGATAGCAAGAACCGTTGTTGTCAAGATAGAGAGGATAATTCCCCCTTTAATCCCTTTAATGACAAAGAAGATTGTGATAGCAAGTCCTGCAAGAGCCACCAAAACAGCTGGATTATTAAAGCTGACCAAGCCTGGAACTGCTGAAGAATTTGCTGCAATCGTTGCTTGAGCTTTGTCAGCCCCTTCTCCTACAACAATATAGTTGCCTGGATCAATCGTAAATTTCAAAAGTCCAGCATTCTTAATCCCTACATAGGCAAGAAAGACACCGATACCAGCTGAAATAGCCGAGCGAAGGGCATTTGGAATCGATTCAATGATCATTTTACGAACATTTGTCAAGGTAATAATCAATGAAATAATCCCACAGATGAAGACCATAGCTAGGGCTTCTTGCCAAGAATAACCGAGTCCAAATACAACTGTAAAGGTAAAGAAAGCATTCAGTCCCATACCTGGCGCTTGAGCGTATGGCAAGTTAGCATAAAAAGCCATCATCAAGGTACCAGCAACTGCACCGATAATCGTTGCGAGGAATACACCCTGAGCAGGCATTCCTGTTTGCGAAAGCATTTGTGGGTTTACAAAGAGAATATAGCTCATTGCAAAGAAAGTTGTTAAACCAGCGAGAACCTCTGTACGAACGTCTGTACCGTTCTCTTTTAGTTTAAATAATTTGTCCATCATCAATCTCCTTTTAATTTTTACGAACAATAATAGAATTATATCATTCATCATTCACTTTTTCAATATATTTGTTTAATTTATTTAAGAATTTGATGGAATTTCATTTTTTGTTTGGAATCTGCTTTTCTGTCTGCTTTTTGTTATAATAGAAGACATCTTATCTGGAAAGACACTAGAAAGGTTCATATGACGAAAAAAATTATTGCACTAGACCTGGATGGAACCCTGCTCAACTCAGACAGTCAGATTTCTGACTTTACCAAAGAAACCATTAAAAAAGTTACTGAAAAAGGCCATCAGGTTATTATTACGACAGGTCGCCCTTACCGCATGTCAAAAGATTTCTACCGTGAACTAGGCTTAGACACTCCTATGATTAATTTCAACGGCTCCCTTACTCATTTACCAGACCAAGTTTGGGACTTTGAAAAGTGTTTGACGGTAGACAAAAAATATCTGCTAGACATGGTTCGACGTTCTGAGGACATTCAAGCCGATTTTATCGCTGGAGAATACCGTAAAAAATTCTACATCACAAATCCCAATGAAGAAATTGCCGATCCTAAACTATTTGGTGTAGAAGCTTTCCAGCCTGAAGATCAATTTCAGCCAGAGTTAGTAACCAAGGATCCTAACTGTATTCTGTTACAGACCAGAGCCAGTGACAAATATGCCTTGGCAAAAGAAATGAACGCCTTCTACCAGCATCAACTGTCTATCAATACCTGGGGAGGTCCGCTCAATATCCTTGAGTGTACCCCAAAAGGTGTCAATAAGGCCTTTGCTTTGGACTACTTGCTCAAGGTAATGAACCGCGACAAAAAAGATTTGATTGCTTTTGGAGATGAACACAATGATACCGAAATGCTCGCTTTTGCTGGGAAGGGCTATGCCATGAAAAATGCCAATCCAGAGCTACTCCCTTATGCCGATGAGCAAATTTCCTTGACCAATGACCAAGACGGAGTTGCCAAAATCCTGCAAGACTTATTCTTATAGCCCCTACTGACCAGCTTGCGAGCTGGTCTTTGTGCTCTTTTCACAGTCTCATCAACCAGTTAATCGATTGTTCTATTTTTTACCACCAAAACCTTGGAAAAGGCTTTCTTTTGTGATATACTTCACATATAAATACAAGAGAGCTCGTTACACTCGACTCTGTTGACACAAAATCAATCCAGTCCCGTTGTCCCTGTTCTCGGTCAATATAAAGGAGGATAGCTATGAAAGCTGTTGTTGTAAATCCAGAAAGCACTGGTGTTGCTATTGAAGAAAAAGTACTCCGTCCACTTGAAACTGGGGAAGCACTTGTAGAAATTGAATACTGTGGCGTTTGCCACACCGACCTCCACGTTGCTCATGGTGACTTTGGTCAAGTCCCAGGACGTGTTCTTGGCCACGAAGGTGTTGGTATCGTTAAAGAAATTGCTCCAGATGTGAAAAGCCTTAAAGTCGGTGACCGCGTCAGCGTTGCTTGGTTCTTTGAAGGATGTGGTACTTGCGAATACTGTACAACTGGCCGTGAAACTCTTTGCCGTACAGTAAAAAATGCTGGCTACTCAGTAGACGGTGGTATGGCTGAACAGTGTATCGTAACTGCAGACTATGCTGTTAAAGTTCCTGACGGACTTGATCCAGCCCAAGCCTCTTCTATCACATGTGCTGGTGTAACAACCTATAAAGCTATAAAAGAAGCAAAAGTTGAACCAGGTCAATGGGTTGTTCTTTACGGTGCTGGTGGACTTGGTAACCTAGCTGTTCAATACGCTAAAAAAGTATTTAATGCTCATGTCATCGCAGTTGATATCAACAACGACAAACTTGCCCTTGCAAAGGAAGTCGGTGCTGATGTCGTTATTAACGGTCTCGAAGTTGAAGATGTACCAGGACTCATCAGAGAAAAAACTGATGGAGGAGCTCATTCAGCTGTCGTAACTGCTGTATCTAAAGTTGCCTTCAATCAGGCTGTTGACTCCGTTCGTGCCGGTGGTCGCGTCGTCGCTGTCGGTCTTCCTTCTGAAATGATGGAACTCAGCATCGTTAAAACAGTCCTCGATGGAATCCAAGTCATCGGTTCTCTTGTAGGAACTCGTAAAGACTTGGAAGAAGCCTTCCAATTCGGTGCAGAAGGTTTAGTAGTTCCAGTTGTTCAAAAACGTCCAATAGAAGATGCCGTAGCCATTTTCGACGAAATGGAAAAAGGTCAAATACAAGGACGTATGGTACTCGACTTCACCCATTAATCTATTAGAAACCTATTTTAAAAGTTGGAATGCGCTTCCAACTTTTTTATATTAAATTTTTAAATAAGGATTCAAAAAAACTTCTCTAAAACTCAATATATCAATATTTTCAGATGTAATCTTTTTAATTATTTTATGATAAATAGTTGATTTTTAGATGAAAACGGTTTATACTTAAAAAGTCTTAAAGTTTTCTTAAACGAAAACTAAAACAAAAAAGGAGGAATGACAATAATGAGTATCGGAATCATTATTGCGAGCCACGGCGAGTTTGCTGCGGGTATTCATCAGTCAGGATCTATGATCTTTGGTGAACAAGAAAAGGTTCAAGTTGTAACCTTTATGCCAAATGAAGGCCCTGATGATCTATACGCTAAGTTTAATAACGCTGTTGCTGCATTTGACGCAGAAGATGAGGTTCTAGTTCTGGCTGACCTTTGGAGTGGATCTCCATTTAACCAAGCTAGTCGCGTGATGGGAGAAAATCCCGAGCGTAAGTTTGCCATCATCACAGGACTTAATTTACCGATGTTAATTCAAGCCTACACAGAGCGCCTCATGGACGCTGCTGCAGGTGTAGAAAAAGTCGCTGCTAATATCATTAAAGAAGCCAAAGATGGCATCAAGGCTCTTCCAGAAGAGCTAAACCCAGTTGAAGAAGTTGCAAGCGCTGCAGCTGCTCCAGTTGCCCAAGCTGCTATCCCAGAAGGAACTGTTATCGGAGACGGTAAATTGAAAATCAATCTTGCCCGTCTTGACACACGTCTACTTCACGGTCAGGTTGCAACTGCTTGGACTCCAGATTCAAAAGCAAATCGTATCATCGTTGCTTCAGATAACGTAGCTAAAGACGACCTTCGTAAAGAATTGATTAAACAAGCAGCTCCAGGTAATGTCAAGGCTAACGTGGTTCCAATTCAAAAACTGATTGAGGTTTCAAAAGACCCACGTTTTGGAGAAACACATGCCCTTATCTTGTTTGAAACACCTCAAGATGCCCTTCGTGCCATCGAAGGTGGCGTGCCAATCAAAACTCTTAACGTTGGTTCTATGGCTCACTCAACAGGTAAAACATTGGTCAATACTGTTTTGTCTATGGACAAAGAAGACGTTGCTACATTTGAAAAAATGCGTGACTTGGGTGTTGAATTCGATGTACGTAAAGTACCAAATGATTCTAAAAAAGATTTGTTTGACTTGATTAACAAAGCCAATGTCAAATAAGCCATTATTTATGAAAGGATTTTAAAGATGTCTATTATTTCTATGGTTTTAGTAGTCGTTGTAGCCTTCCTTGCAGGTCTTGAAGGCGTCCTCGACCAATTCCAATTTCACCAACCACTTGTAGCCTGTACCCTTATTGGGCTTGTAACAGGTCACTTGGAAGCAGGGATTATCCTCGGTGGATCGCTTCAAATGATTGCCCTTGGTTGGTCAAATATCGGTGCTGCTATCGCTCCTGATGCTGCACTTGCTTCTGTCGCTGCTGCCATTATCATGGTTCTTGGTGGTGACTTTACTAAGACAGGTATCGGTGTTGCCCAAGCGGTTGCTATCCCTCTTGCCGTTGCTGGTCTATTCTTAACTATGATTGTTCGTACAATCTCAGTTGGTTTGGTTCATACTGCAGATGCTGCCGCTAAAAAAGGTGACTTCGGCGCTGTGGAGCGTGCGCATTTTATTGCGCTACTTTTCCAAGGACTTCGTATCGCGCTTCCTGCAGCTCTTCTCCTTATGGTACCAACTGAAACTGTACAAAGCATTCTAAATGCTATGCCTGATTGGCTCAAAGATGGTATGGCTATCGGTGGTGGTATGGTTGTTGCCGTTGGTTACGCTATGGTTATCAACATGATGGCAACTCGTGAAGTATGGCCATTCTTCGCTCTTGGTTTCGTTCTCGCTGCCGTATCAGACATTACTCTAATCGGATTTGGTGCTATCGGTGTTGCTATCGCGCTTATCTACCTTCACCTTTCTAAAACTGGTGGAAATGGTGGCGGAGGAGCCGCAACTTCTAACGACCCAATCGGCGATATCCTAGAAGACTACTAAGATAAGAAAGGACTGAAAACATCATGACTGAAAAACTTCAATTAACTAAATCAGATCGTAAAAAAGTTTGGTGGCGTTCAACCTTCTTACAAGGGTCTTGGAACTTTGAACGGATGCAAAACTTGGGCTGGGCTTATACACTCATTCCAGCTATCAAAAAACTCTACACTAAAAAAGAAGATCAAATCGCTGCTCTTGAGCGTCACCTTGAGTTCTTCAACACTCATCCATACGTAGCCGCTCCAATCATGGGGGTTACTCTTGCGCTTGAAGAAGAACGTGCTAACGGTGTGGAAATCGATGACGCTGCTATCCAAGGGGTTAAAATCGGTATGATGGGACCTCTTGCTGGTATCGGTGACCCAGTATTCTGGTTTACAGTACGCCCAATCCTTGGATCTCTCGGTGCTTCACTTGCCCTTACTGGCAATATCTTGGGTCCACTCCTCTTCTTTGTTGCATGGAACTTGATTCGTATGTCATTCTTGTGGTATGTTCAAGAGGTTGGATACAAGGCTGGATCAGAAATCACTAAAGATATGTCTGGCGGTATCCTTCAAGACATCACTAAAGGAGCTTCTATCCTTGGGATGTTCATTCTTGCTGTCCTTGTTCAACGCTGGGTAAATATTAAATTTGCTTTCGATGTTTCCAAAGTTCAACTAGATGAAAAGGCTTATATCCATTGGGATAAATTGCCAGAAGGATCTAAAGGTATCCAAGAAGCATTCGCACAAGTAGGACAAGGATTGTCTCAAACTCCTGAAAAAGTTACTACTTTCCAACAAAACTTGGATATGTTGATTCCTGGATTATCAGGACTACTCCTTACTTTACTTTGCATGTACTTGCTTAAGAAAAAAGTATCTCCAATCACTATTATCCTTGCCCTCTTCGCAGTGGGTATTGTGGCACATGTTCTTCACATCATGTAATCAAGCAACTTAAAAGGAACCAGGTTCTAAGCCTGATTCCTTTTTTCTATGTTTTTATTCTGCCAAGGCTCCCATTGGATCCCATGGTGCAAGCACAATTGGTTCTGCTTCATAAGCAACTTGTTCTTCTGCTGTCAGCAATTCTTTGCGAACAACGATTTGGTAAGTGTATTCGTCCATCCAAGCGTCTGAGGCAACAAAGTAACCATCTGTACCAACCTTGTCTCCCCATGAGTTTTCAACCTTCCACTTGGTTGACTTGCCATTTTCATCCAAGTCAACACCTGTCAAGACCATAGCGTGGGTCATTAAGCTTTCGCTGTAGTCCAAACGTCCAGCCTTGTCTTGAGTGAGTTTAATGTCCATGCTTGATTCAAAGTCATAAACATCTGTCGCAAGAATTCCAGCTTTGCGGTTGCTGAGCTGACCGACATCTGAACCAAACCAAACAGTCTCACCTGCTTGCATTTGAGCAATTGCCAACTCTTTCAAGCGCTCCATAGGAACGTTGATATAACGAACCGCACGGCTACCAACCACATTTCCTAACATCTCAACTGTATAAGATTTGCCGTAAGGCTTGTCAGCAGTTGGTGCGTTGATAACAGAAACATAGTCTTCTAGCGGAAGATTGACATATTTCTTGTAAAATTCTTGTGGTGTGATACATTTTTCGCTTTGGTAGTTGTTATCCTTATCGCGATAAGCAAAGTCAAATTTACGTGGTGGAAGTCCTAAAGACATAGCAAGAAAGTTAAAGATTTCTTGCAAGAGGTCTTCTTTCTTAGCTTGAACAGTCGCTTGATCAGCACCTGAAGCTAATAGATCACGCAAAATTTGAGCATCTTGGCGAAGCAATTTGTTAAGAATTGCATTTAGCTCACGGCTGCTACTAGATGAAACAGACTCAGGGTAAACTGACTTAGGCACGACACCGTATTTCTCAAAGAGAGAAACGACCATATCCCATTGACCGCCATCTTGTTGTGGTGTTTGAAGTAGGAAGCTAACCTTACGGCTCGTCAAGCCTTGGTCTGCAGTCTCAATGACTTGCTCCAAGAACCAGTTTGATTTCTCATACTTGTCCCAGAAGAATGTGTGGGCCTGTGATAACTCAAAATTTTCTAGTTTGTATTGTGAGATAAGCTTGTGGCGGAAGGTGTTGAGAGCCGCAAACATCCAGCAACGACCAGAAGCCTTCTGGTTTGTTACCTTGTCCTTGGTCAAATCCAATGAGAAAACAGGTGTGTTGTCTACATGGCTTTGGCGACGTTCTAGGGCTGCAAAAATTCCATTGTGACTAGCAGCATTTTCAATCGCTTGGTATTTTACATTTGCTTCATAATTGGCAAATAGTTTATCAGTAAATGATTCTTGAATCGCGTTCATAGATTCCTCCTTTTATTCTACAGTCTATTATAACTCTTTTCACAAAGTAAGCAACTGAAAAACATAAAAGGCAAGGACATTCTTCCTCACCTTTTTCGAATATAAACCAAATTAAGCAATACTAGCAAGAAGATTTTCCAATTCCTCCTTGGTCAAGCGACGCCATTCTCCTCGTTCTAAGTTCTCATCCAATACTAGATTTCCCATAGTCAAACGTTGCAAGTCTACTACTTCCTTGCCACAGTAGACCACCATACGCTTGACCTGATGAAACTTCCCTTCTGCAATAGTCACACGGATTTGGCTTTGATTCTTTTCTGTATCTATGGAAACAAGCTCCAGTCTAGCGGGTTGACAGGTAAAGTCTTTGAGCGGAATACCCTCAGCAAATGTCTCCACATCTTCTTGGGTCATGATTCCCTTGACTTGTGCCAGATAAGTCTTGTCCACATGACGCTTAGGTGAAAGAAGAGCATGGGCAAGCTTGCCGTCATTGGTCAAGAGCAAAAGACCATGCGTGTCAATATCCAAGCGTCCTACTGGGAAAACTTCCTTACTCCGCGCCAAGTCATCCAACAAGTCCAGAACGGTTCTGTGCTTGGGATCCTCAGTCGCTGAGATAACTCCTTTGGGCTTGTTCATCATGTAGTAGACAAACTCTTCATACTCCAACACTTGCCCATCAAAGCGAATCTCATCTATTTTTTCATCAATCTGCAATTTAGCTGATTTTTCTTTTTTACCATTTACAGTCACGCGCCCAGCCTTGAGCAAGTTTTTGACCTCAGTCCGACTTCCCACCGCACAGGCAACTAAAAATTTATCTAATCTCATAGAACTATTATATCATATCAAAAGGAGGCTGGTACAATGACCAACCTCCTTTTCGTTTCATACTCTTCAAAAATCTCTTCAAACCGCGTCAACGTCGCCTTGCCGTATATATGTTACTGACTTCGTCAGTTCTATCTGCAACCTCAAAACAGTGTTTTTAGCTGACTTCGTCAGTTCTATCTGCAACCTCAAAACAGTGTTTTTAGCTGACTTCGTCAGTTCTATCTACAACCTCAAAGCAGTGCTTTGAGCAGCCTGCGGCTAGTTTCCTAGTTTGCTCTTTGATTTTCATTGAGTATCAGATTTAAGAAATTAACTTCCTCGTCTCCAAAAAATCGCTAAGACAATCATGGAACCTAGTACTGCCGGAATAATGGCAGTTCCTGCTATTATCGGTCCCCAAGTCCCAAAAAGCAAGTGGCCTATAAAGGCACCAATCCAGCCTAGGAACATTTTTCCAAAACATCCCATTCGCTCTCCACGATTGGTCAGAGTACCTGCTAAAAATCCCACTAGGAGACCAACGAACATACTTCCTAACATATTATCTCCTTAACTTGCCCAATCTCCGTTACGGAAGAGTGGTACACGTGTCCCATCCTCACGAATACCATCGATATCCATTTGGTTAGAACCAATCATAAAGTCTACGTGAACATCTGAACGGTTGAGACCTGCAGCTTCAAGTTCTTCTTCGCTCATCTCTGCTCCCCCAACAACGCTGGTCGCATAGGCTGCACCGATAGCCAAGTGATTTGACGCATTCTCATCGAAAAGGGTATTAAAGAAGGTAATGCCTGACTGAGAAATTGGACTTGGATCTGGTACCAAGGCACATTCACCCAAGGCACGCGCACCCGCATTTTCAAAGACAAGGTCTTTCATGACTTGATCGCCTTTTTCTGCAGTGATGTCAACGATTTGTCCATCCTTAAAGGTTACCTTAATACCTTCGATGATATTTCCGTTATAGCTAAGCGGTTTTGTAGAAGTGACATAACCATCTGCGCGACGGAAATCAGGCGCTGTGAAAACTTCCTCTGTCGGCATATTTGGCAAGAATCCTTCTCCCTGTGCATTGATAGCCCCAGCTGATTCCCAAACGTGGTTCTTCGGCAAACCAAGTGTCAAATCTGTCCCTGGCGCTGTGTAGTGAA
This sequence comes from Streptococcus sp. 1032, assembly GCF_013277015.1. Taxonomy (NCBI): domain Bacteria; kingdom Bacillati; phylum Bacillota; class Bacilli; order Lactobacillales; family Streptococcaceae; genus Streptococcus; species Streptococcus sp. 1032. Next base: position 47,255 of record NZ_VMMD01000015.1, read on the forward strand.
GGGCTGAAAATTGTTCTTTATTAAGCATATCTGCCTTGCTCTTGAGAATAGCTGCATGCTCTTCCCAAGCCTTAACAGGATCTTCTTCATAAACACGGCAAGTTTTGAAAATTTGGTCCCAAAGGAGATCGACTGCTTCTTCGTCGCTCGCAGCATTTGGAAAGACTTTCTTAGCCCACTCAAGTCCAGCAGCGGCTGCTACAGTCCAGCTAACCTTGTTGGATTGCGTTGCGATGCGCATTGGCTTCATGGCAAGTCCCATAGCTTTAGCAGAAGCTGAAAGCTTGTCAGCATCCACACCGTTCAAAGCACCTGGATCAGATGAACGAACTCCGAGACGGCTAGCCTTGTTCTCCAAAAGATAGTTCATCTCAGCAATCTTGTATTCTGGCACATTGTCCAGACGCTCCATCGGAGCATAGAGGAATTTCTCACGGTTAATGACATCATCTGTCCACTGAACAATAACCTCATGCGCACCCAAGGCATAAGCTTCTTTGACGATTAAGTGAGCCAACTCACGTTGCTCCACATCGATAGAGAGAGCCAAAGTGTGACCAGGTTGCACGTTAATTCCGTTCGCAACCAATAATTTCGCATATTTTTCTAGATTTTCTTTGAAATTTGGTAAAACCATTCTGTTTTTCCTTTTCTATTTGTTTATTTTTCTTTCAAAGCAGAAAATAATCCTGCTAAAGCAATGGCACCTGACAAAAGTGCTATTGATAGAAGAATTGTCTGATCAGCAAGTTCTAATTGATATTCAAATACTTTCTCAGCTGGCCTATCTTCCGCAAAAATTCTTAGTTTTTTCCTGAACCCCTTAAAATAGATTAAAATAAATCACTATGACTGCCTGTCCGCAGCAAATTTAAAAGCAATTCTTCCTTGTCTACTTTATAAACCAAAAGCCAATCCGGCTGGATATGGCATTCACGAACTCCTTGAAAATGCTTAGATGCCGTTAATTGATGATCACGATATCTAGCAGGAAGTTCTTTTTTCTTGAACAAGAAAATTTAAAACTTCTTCTAATAATTCTGCCCTAAAACCACGCTTCATAGCCAACTTAAAATCTTTTTTAAACTGTTTATGATAACGAATCTTAAGCACGCAAGTCCTTCATCAAGTCTGAGACTGATTCAAAGGATGGGCTCATATTACGATTTTGGTCTAAATCCGTTAACACTTGGAGCAACTTCCAATTTTCGTCTAGTCTAACATCAAAAGGTAATCCCTGATATTGAATAGCCTGACGAAGAAAAATATTGATAGCTGTTGTCATATCCATTCCCAGGTTATTAAACACCTGTTGGGCCTGCTCCTTAACCTCACTATCCAGACGGATACTCATACTCGTCTTTGACATACTCTCACCCTCTTTCTATAGACTATTTTAACAAAAAAGAAGGCTAATGTAAATCTATTGGATATACATTAGCCTCTTTGGATAGATGATTAAACAATTTTTTAAAACAACTCATCAAACAAACTCAACTGGTTATCCTCTGGCATATTGCCGAGAATCCCCATTTCATCCATCTTCTCAACCAAAGTTGATGAGAGTCCACCGCGTTTGCGTAGTTCTGTTTTAGAGAGGAATTCTCCCTCTTCACGCGCTCGCACCAACTGCTTAGCAACGTTCTCTCCCAGACCATCCATTGCTACAAATGGCGGAATGAGGGTATCCCCATCGATAAGGAACTCTGTCGCCTGACTACGGTAGAGATCGAGTTTGCCAAACTTGAAACCACGTTCCCACATCTCATTTACAATCTCAAGAGTTGTATAGAGATCGATTTCCACATTAGAGGCCTCATTGTTCTTCCGTTTTTCAGAGATTTCTTCCATTCTGCGTTTGATGGCATCCAAGCCCGCACCCATAGTCTTGATATCAAAAGCCTTAGCACGGATTGAGAAGTAAGCACAGTAATAATAAATGGGATGGTGAACCTTGAAGTAAGCTACACGCAAGGCCATCATAACGTAGGCTGCCGCATGGGCTTTAGGGAACATGTACTTAATTTTCCCACAGGACTCGATATACCACTCTGGCACCTTATTAGCCTTCATGGCTTCGATGTAGCCATTACGTTCCTCTTCTGAAATCTTGAGCCACAAGCCCTTACGTACCCGTTCCATGATAGTAAAGGCCATCTTAGGTTCAAGACCCGCATGCATGAGGTAAACCATGATGTCGTCCCGACAACCGATAACAGTCGATAGATCCGCTATTCCTTGCTTGATCAAATCTTGGGCATTTCCCAACCAAACGTCGGTACCGTGGGACAAACCAGACAGCTGAAGCAACTCCGCAAAAGTCGTCGGATGCGTCTCATCTACCATCCCACGTACAAAGTTGGTTCCAAATTCTGGAATCCCCAGCATACCTGTCGGCGTTCCGATTTGTTCAGGAGTCACACCTAGCACATCAGTCCCAGAAAAGAGGGCCATCACACCTTCATCATCCATAGGAATTTCATTAGGATCAATCCCTGACAAATCCTGCAGTTTCCGAATCATGGTCGGATCATCATGTCCCAGTACATCGAGTTTGAGGACGTTCTCGTCTATATCATGGAAGTTAAAGTGAGTGGTCTGCCATTCAGCCGTCACGTCATCCGCTGGATACTGAACAGGCGTGAAATCATAGACATCCATGTAGTTCGGAATAACAACGATTCCCCCCGGGTGTTGGCCTGTCGTTCGTTTGACACCAGCAGCTCCCTGGGCTAAACGTTCCACCTCTGCATCACGATAAAACTTGCCATAATCTCTCTCATAGCCCTTGACAAATCCATAAGCGGTCTTGGCAGCTACTGTACCAACTGTTCCTGCACGGAATGCATATTCCTCACCAAAAATATCACGTACATCCAAGTGGGCGCTAGGCTGATCTTCTCCCGAGAAGTTCAAGTCAATATCGGGAACCTTGTCCCCATCAAAACCAAGGAAGGTCTCGAAAGGAATATCCTGTCCGTTTTTGCTGAGATTATGACCACATTTAGGACAGTCCTTATTGGGCATATCAAAACCTGAACCATAAGAACCATCTGTGATAAACTCACTGTACTGACACTGACCACAGACATAGTGTGGAGAGAGAGGATTAACCTCTGTAATCCCAATCATGGTCGCAACGAAACTGGACCCAACAGACCCACGAGAACCAACCAAGTAGCCCCGTTCATTGGAACGTTGTACCAGCATCTGCGAAGCCAGATAAATCACAGCAAATCCATTCCCCAGAATAGAGGTTAGTTCTTTTTCAATCCGCAAATCAACAATATCTGGCAGCGGGTTTCCATAAATCTCAAAAGCTTTCTTATAGGTCAACTCAGCAACTGTTTCTTCAGCCTTGTCGATGAAAGGAGTGTATAAGTCACCCTTAACAACCTCAACGGGTTCAAAGATTTCTGCCAAGGCATTGGTGTTTTCAATAACCAATTTCCGAGCTAATTCCTCTCCCAAGAAGGCAAATTCATCCAACATCTCATTGGTCGTTCTAAAATGAGCCTTTGGAAGTGGTGCCGGTTGGGCATGTTCTCCATGACCGATAGTTCGGTTAATCATCGCCCCCTGGCCTAGACTACGGACGATAATTTCACGATAAATCTCTTCTTCCGGTTCGATATAATGGACATTTCCCGTAGCCAGAACGGGCTTACCAAGACGGTCTCCAACTTCTATCAAACTTTTGATAATGGTCTGGAGTTCTTCCATATCCTTGACCTGCTCCTTGGCAATCAAGGGAGCATAGATAGCTGGTGGCATGACCTCGATAAAGTCATAATACTTGGCCACCTCAACCGCCGCATCCACACCTTGGGAAACGACTGCATCAAAAACTTCACCTTCAGAGCAAGCTGAACCTAAAATCAAACCTTCCCGATGAGCATCTAGAACTGTTCTCGGAATTCGTGGCACCCCTTCAAAGTACTTGGTATTGGATAAAGAAACCAGCTTAAAGATATTTTTTAGCCCTACTTGATTCTTGACATAAATGGTCGCATGTTTAATCCGAGCTTTTTTATAAGAATCTAGACTAATCAAATCAATGTTGAGTCTAGCTAGATCGGTCACACCATGTTTTTCTGCAACCTCTTTGATAAAGATGAAGAGCAGGCGACCTGTAGCTTCCGCATCGTAGTTGGCCATGTGATGGTGTTCCAGTGCCACACCGAAACGCTTAGTCAAAGGGCCCAAACCATGACGTTTATACTCAGGGTAGAGATTTCTAGCAAATTCTAGAGTATCGATTACTGGCTGGCTAATCTTAGGCAGACCATGGCGCTCATAGTTGGCATTCATAAATCCAACGTCAAAGGTAGCATTGTGGGCAACTAGGACCGTATCCTTGCAAAACTCTTGAAATTCTTGCAGAACTTGTTCCAGTGGTTTGGCATTTTTGACATGATCATCTGTAATTCCAGTCAACTCAGTAGTAAAAGCTGACAAAGGATGTCCAGGATTGATAAATTCATCAAATTCAGCAATGACATTCCCCTTGTACATCTTAGAAGCCGCAACCTGAATCAAGTCATTATAGATGGCTGAAAGGCCTGTCGTTTCCACGTCAAAGACCACGTAGGTCGCTTCCGACAAGTTCATCTCCACTTCGTTATAAACGATAGGAACACGGTCCTCCACGATATTGGCTTCCATACCATAGATCAGCTGGATTCCCGCTTTCTTAGCCGCCTTATAGCCATGTGGGAAGGACTGAACATTTCCATGGTCTGTGATGGCAACCGCCTTGTGTCCCCACTTAGCAGCTGTCGCAACGATTTCTTCTACCTCTGGTAGAGCATCCATGGTCGACATATTAGTATGAGCATGAAACTCAACCCGTCGTTCTCCTTCTGGCATTAAATCCTTCCGCTCATAGTGAACAACTTCCTGCACGTCTTGCACGTTCATAGTCAAATCGCGTGTGAAGTTATTCATCTCCACATTCCCACGAACACGGAGCCAAGAATTTTTCTTGATGAGATCAAATTTCTGAGCCTCTTCCTCATTCTTAACCCACTTTTGCATCGAAAAACTTGAAGTGTAGTCCGTCATTTTAAAGTTGATCAAAACACGCCCTGTTCTGGTCACTTTTTGCTCCACATCAAAAACAACCCCTTCAAAGACCAAACGATTTTCCTCCGTCGTCACTTCAATCATAGGAGTAATCTCTGCCTTATCCAGCTTCGGTTTAGCTGCAGCTTTTTTAGCTTGAAAATCAAAGGATGGTTTCTCTTCCGCTGGAGGAGGTGCCATCTGTTCTAGTTGTTCCATAGCACGGAGCGCTTCCTCATTGGCCGCTTGAACAATCTGCTCATTTTCAGCATGAAATGCTTCTTCCTGCTCTTGAGTCAGCACATCATTCTTCTCGACTTGACAATTAAAAGTTGGAAAACCAAATTTTTCAAGTTGTTTGGCTAAATTAGGAAGATGATTTTTCTTAAAGTGTTCCTTATCAATCGCCTCAGAGCCTTCAATAAAGAGCTGATTGCCCTCCGCACGAACTTGCAAATTTTGATAAAGGGACTTAAAACCTTGACTAGCACATGGCCCCTCAGAAAAAGCCTCTCTATAATAGGCCTGCAAGAGTTGATTTGAAAATTCTTGAGACAGAGCCTTGATTTCGAAAACAGCTTTATTGCCTGTCTTAGAAAATTCTTCGCTCAAACCTCTCTTTAATTCTAAAAAGATTTCAATCGGTAAAATATTAGAAAATACGAAATGAAACTCCCATACCTTACTAATTTTATGAACCACAACTCGCTCAATATCAGCCTGTGATAAAACAGGAGCCTGTCTCATTTCAGCAGGCATCCCCAGTTGATTCATCAAAATTTCAAAACTATTTGACATTCATTTTCCTCACATTATTCTCCTACTATTTTACCATATTTAGAGGTATTTTCTAAAGACAAAAGGAAGCCACTAAGTGACTTCCTTCTAAAGTGAGGACAGATTAGTCTTCACCTTTGTTTTTCTTAATGATTTCTTCTTGTACTGACTTAGGTACATCTTCGTAGTGGTCAAATACCATCATGAATGTACCACGTCCTTGAGATGCAGAACGAAGAACTGTTGCGTAACCGAACATTTCAGCAAGTGGAACGTAAGCACGAACGATTTGGCTGTTACCATGTGCTTCCATACCATCTACACGTCCACGACGAGCAGTTACGTGCCCCATAACATCACCAAGGTTTTCTTCTGGAACAGTGATTGTTACAAGCATCATTGGCTCAAGGATAGCTGGTTGTGCTGATTTAGCAGCTTCTTTAAGGGCAAGTGAAGCCGCGATCTTGAAGGCAGTTTCAGATGAGTCGACATCGTGGTATGAACCATCGTAAAGTTTAGCTTTAACGTCAACCATTGGGTAACCTGCAAGAACACCGTTAGCCATAGATTCTACCAAACCTTTTTCAACCGCTGGGATAAATTCGCGAGGAACCACACCACCGACGATTGCATTTTCAAATTCGAATCCTTTACCTTCTTCGTTTGGAGTAAATTCAATCCATACATCACCGAATTGACCTTTACCACCAGACTGACGTTTGAAGAATCCACGTGCTTGAGTAGAAGCGCGGAATGTTTCACGGTAAGATACTTGAGGAGCACCTACGTTCGCTTCAACTTTGAACTCACGACGCATACGGTCAACAAGGACATCAAGGTGAAGCTCACCCATACCAGAGATAACCGTTTCACCAGTTTCAACGTTTGTTTCAACGCGGAATGTTGGATCTTCTTCAGCCAATTTTTGAAGGGCGATACCCATCTTGTCTTGGTCAGCTTTAGATTTTGGCTCAACCATCAATTGGATAACTGGTTCTGGAACGTTGATTGACTCAAGGATGATTTTAGCTTTTTCATCTGTCAATGAGTCACCAGTTGTAGTATCTTTCAAACCAACGGCAGCAGCGATATCACCTGAGTAAACAGTGTCAATTTCTTGACGGCTGTTGGCGTGCATTTGAAGGATACGTCCGATACGTTCACGTTTACCTTTAGAAGTGTTCAATACGTACGAACCTGATTGAAGAACACCAGAGTAAACACGGAAGAATGTCAAACGACCTACAAATGGGTCAGTCATGATCTTGAAGGCAAGAGCTGCAAATGGCTCTTCGTCAGATGCTGGACGAGTTTCTTCTTCGTCTGTATCTGGGTTAATACCCTTGATTGCTGGGATGTCAAGTGGGCTTGGAAGGTAGTCGATAACCGCATCAAGCATCAATTGAACACCTTTGTTCTTGAAGGCAGAACCACACAATACTGGGAAGAATTCAACGTTGATAGTCGCTTTACGGATACCAGCTTTCAATTCTTCGTTAGTGATTTCTTCACCTTCGAGGTATTTCATCATCAATTCTTCGTCAGTTTCAGCAACTGCTTCGATCAATTTTTCACGGTATTCTTGAGCTTGGTCAAGGTATTCAGCTGGGATGTCTTCTTCAAGGATATCTGTACCAAGGTCGTTAGTATAGATTTCAGCTTTCATCTTGATCAAGTCGATGATACCACGGAAGTCATCTTCAGAACCGATTGGCAATTGGATTGGGTGTGCATTTGCTTGAAGACGATCGTGAAGTGTGCTTACAGAGTAAAGGAAGTCAGCACCGATTTTGTCCATTTTGTTGGCAAATACGATACGTGGAACTCCATACTCAGTTGCTTGACGCCAAACTGTTTCAGTTTGAGGCTCAACACCTGATTGTGAGTCAAGAACGGTAACCGCACCATCCAATACACGAAGAGAACGTTGTACTTCGATTGTGAAGTCCACGTGTCCTGGTGTGTCGATGATGTTTACGCGGTGGTTGTTCCATTGAGCTGTTGTCGCAGCAGATGTGATAGTGATACCACGCTCTTGCTCTTGCTCCATCCAGTCCATTTGTGACGCACCTTCGTGAGTTTCACCGATTTTGTGGATTTTACCAGTGTAGTAAAGAATACGCTCAGTAGTTGTTGTTTTACCAGCATCGACGTGAGCCATGATACCGATATTACGAGTTTTTTCAAGTGAAAATTCGCGTGCCATGAGGTTTGTTTCTCCTATTTATTTTTGATTTCTATTCTATTATAACACGATTTTAATAAAAACGGATAGGCAGGACCTACCCGTTCTCAATGTTTTCATGCTATTGTTGGTTTCAACTTACGAGATGGTAAGTTGAGTTATAGCTAATACTAATCGATTTAGCTAATTTGAACCCGGGCTAAAGTTAATTAGCCGATTTGAGCCGGAACGGGATGCTGTGTGAAAAAGATAAACTTCCTTGTATTCGTCGAATACTGCGTCAGTTTCCTATTTTCACCTTGTATCCTTACCGTTCCTAGCATCATGATATAGTTGAGCTCAAGCTAAAAGTCTGGAGAAAAAGATGAATCTCATTGGTTGCAATCGCAACCTGCTTCGATTCCCTATTTTCTCTGGGACTTTCTTAACGCTTTCGCATCCTATCTTACCAACGGAAGTGTGCGAATGCACGGTTAGCTTCAGCCATACGGTGAGTGTCTTCACGTTTCTTAACAGCTGCACCAGTGTTGTTAGCAGCATCCAAGATTTCTTTTGCAAGACGGTCTTGCATTGTGTGTTCACCACGAAGACGAGCGATTGTTACCAACCAACGAAGTCCAAGTGTTGTACGACGTTCTGGACGAACTTCAACTGGGACTTGGTAGTTAGAACCACCAACACGACGTGCACGTACTTCAAGTACAGGCATGATGTTTTCCATAGCTGTTTCAAATACTTCAAGTGCATCGTTTCCAGTAGCTTCTTTGATTTGCTCAAAGGCACCGTAAACGATTGAAGCAGCTGTACCACGTTTACCATCAAGCATAACGCGGTTGATAAGACGAGTAACTAGTTGTGAATTGTAAAGCGGATCTGGCAATACGTCACGTTTTGGAGCTCTATTTTTACGACTCATTTCTCTTTATCCCCTTTCCTTATGCTTTTGGACGTTTAGTACCGTATTTAGAACGGCCTTGTTTACGATCGTTAACACCTGCAGTATCAAGTGCACCACGGACGATATGGTAACGTACCCCTGGAAGGTCTTTTACACGTCCACCACGAAGAAGAACCACGCTGTGCTCTTGCAAGTTGTGTCCGATACCTGGGATGTAGGCAGTAACTTCGATAAGGTTGCTCAAACGTACACGAGCGAATTTACGAAGGGCTGAGTTAGGTTTTTTAGGTGTCATTGTTCCAACACGAGTTGCAACACCACGTTTTTGTGGTGAAGAAACGTTTGTTTGAACTTTTTTATGACTGTTGTAACCAACGTTCAAAGCTGGTGATTTAGATTTTTCTACTTTTGATTTACGCGGTTTGCGAACCAATTGGTTAATTGTAGGCATCTACATTCTCCTGTGTTTTTTTATTTTTGGTGATGATACACTTGGTGACAGCTATCATCTGTGTGTACTTTTGCAACATTTGTCAGCACGTCCCTGTACACTCTTGAGAGACCAAAAGTAAAAAGTACCGTCTATTATTGTAACAAAATTTTCCCTTGCTTGTCAAGATATTTTTCTTTTTTATTGTTAATTTCGTAACTTCTCAAAGTAACTTCCACTTGCCTGACCGAAGTGGAAATTAGTCTAAAACGGATTTTTATGGTGGAATTAAGTGTGAGACTTTCCGTTCCATCATTGAGAAGATGGGAAAAGACCCGTCAACGATTTCAAAAGAAATCAAGCGCAATCGTATCATGCATCCAACATCCGTCAAATCTGATTGCACGGATTGCCCACTTCTCAAAAAGCTCCTTATGTCTGTAACAACGCGTTTTTCTCATACTAAAAGCTAGGTTGTGGAAAACTGGAAGTTGGTTTTATATTGAATTGAAATAAGACATGAACAAATCTATTGGGAAAGTCAACTTAATTTCTAGAAATGTTTTAATAGCAACAACGTACTATTCTAGTTTCAATCTGCTATAGAAGTTACCCTTTTCATTCTCTCAAAAGTCAATCATAAAAGAGGAGAAATCGAAGTTCCTCCTCTTCACTGTTTACTATCGAATCAAGTAAATCAAATCGTTACTCATTCACAATTTTTTCATCAACTTTAGGGTTTAGAGTTGTTCCCCAATGTGTAATTGTACGCTGTTGTACTAGTGGTAAGTCTGTGCGGTTGTAAACTGTACGCCATGGTTCCCATACAAGACCCGTCTTTTCTTGAACCTTGATACGAAGATTACGGACATTTCCTTTAAATTGAATCTCTGTTTGGAAGCCTGAAGTTCTGTTTTTTCCGTTATCTTCCCATTGACGTGAACGGATTTCTGGATTTCCTTGTTCATCATATGTAATTTCATCCCAATAGATGTAGTAACGCGCAACATAAGCACCCTTATGATGAAGTTTCAAGAAGCCATTTTTGTAAGAAGTAACCTTCGTTTCGATATAGTCTGTACTATTTTGTAAAGTTGCTTGGGCATTATCTTTTAGGAAGGCAGTCTTATATGAGATTGGCACAGCTGGACTTTGAGCGCTAAAGTTAGCTCCTTCTCTGATGAGTTCCTTCAAGTTTTCGACTGTTCCTGTGACAACTTTGGCGGCACCGCTAGCATTACCTCCTACAATTACCGCTGTTACAGAAGTATTCTTCAATAGACGGCTCCATTCAGAATTTGGAGCAATTGTTGCGCCTTTGATAACCGCATTGATAGCTGCTTTTAATTCAGTAGACTTACTTGTTGACTCAAACTTAACATAGATTTGACGTCCGTAAGAAACATTTGATACATATACAGGTGGAGTTTGTGAATCAACACCTCTTTGTTTTAAATCTTCAGGTGTCACACTCTTGTCAAATACAGCCGCTGGATTGGTCGGTGCATCAAATGTCGCTGTATAGTAGATTTGTTTAAAGTTTACAACTTCAATTTGCTTTTCACCCTTTTGCACAGCCTCAAAGTCAATCTTGAGCGGTGCACCTGCTTTTTCAAAGTCTGCACCAAATTTTGCTTTCAATTGGTTCATGCTATAGGCTGTAGTCGATTCATACTGAACACGGGCAGGAACAGAATGGCTAGATGAATAGTTCTTTGTCCATTTTTCAACCAAGGTATTCATTGCTTCTTGCATGCCACTAGTTGTAGGATTTGCTTCGATTTTATTTTCAGAATGAATCATCCCAGGTAAATCGACGCTGACTGTCCCCTTTGCACGGGCAAGACTAATCAATTCTGGCTGATTTTCTAGCAGATTTTGGTTTGCCTTATACAAGCCACCTAGGAAGACATTTTGATTTCCATTGATGGAAACATCTGCTGTGCCTGTAGAGAGGGTTTTCTTGATTTTTTCTACAACGACAAACTCTCCATTTTGTTCCTTAGCACTTGTGTTGTAGCGATTTTCTAAGGTTTCTCCCTTGCGAGTTAAAATATCCAAAGGATTATAAGTTAAGCCAAAAAGGTAGTCTTTCAATGCTGATTTTTGATCTACTGCTGGCGCAGTTCTATCCTGTCCAACTTGAGTTGTTGCTGAACGGAATACTTCCACTTCTGCCAAGCTCAATGGGGTATTTTTAGTTTTCAACTCCACTTTTACATAACGAGCGCCTTTGGCGGTGAAGAAAACTTCAAGTTCTGCCTTCCCATTCAAACTATCAAAGTGTTGACGAGCAACTTCTTGTTTTGCTTCATTTAACAAAACAACATCAAAATTAGAAAGACGATTAGCTACATTCCCATCTCCACGATTGTAAAGTTTAACTTTTCCAACATTCTCTGTTTTTCCAAGATCAACTTGCCACCAAGCATTGTCTTCAAAGTTTGTGTGCGTTACAGAATGGTGCCCATAGTCACTATCAACATTACCATCCACTGCTCGTGTAGCAGCTCCTCCATAAGCAGTAGAGCTTTGACTAGCTTGTTTTCCACGAGCGATGTTTTCTGTCTCAACTGGACGATTCCCTTGCTCTGTAGCCAAAGCTACTCCCTGAGCGTTCAATAAAAAGGCCGCAACAACAGCACTACACACACCGAGTCCACACTTTTTGACAAAGCGATGCAAACGTTTTTCTTGATTCATTCCTTATTCCTCCGTTTTTAAATGAATACGTTTTCCTATTTGTCTATAGTCTATCAAATTTCAAGTAAAAGTCAAGCACAAACCAGCAAAAAAGTCAAGAAAATAAGAAGAAAACGTTTGCTGAATTTTTCTGATATTTTCTTTAGATTTCCAGTAAATACTATAGTTTGGAAACTAGATAAAACTTGAGAAGCGCTAGCTTTTTCTCTTCCTATTTACAGTTTCGCTAGATGAACTTTTTAAAGAAATATTAGAGATCAATTTCTGAATAAAAATAGCTGGGAACACATCATCTTCCTAATAATACGGCTTTGCTTATGTGACATTTTTATCTCCGTCATTTATACTGATATATAAAATAGTACAGAAAACTTCTCAAAAGTAAGAATTTCTTTGACAAACTAAAGAAAACGCTTGCATATTGTTTTACTACATGCTATACTGATATAGAAATTTATTGATTGGAGAATCATTATGAGAAAAACACCAGCTCAAACTGAGAAAAAAATGGTCTACAGCATCCGTTCCCTCAAAAATGGAACTGGTTCTGTCCTTATCGGAGCAAGTCTTGTCCTACTTGCCATGGCCACACCAACTATCTCAGCCGACGAAAGTACACCAACCACTAACGCAAGTAATAGTGAAACTACTACTGCCCTTACTCAATCTCTTACTGATGCAACAAACATCGCTGGCAAGAACGAAAGCGATTTTTCTTCACCTGACAATGCAAACGCTTCCCTAGAGAAAAAAGAAGAAAAACCTGCAACAGAGCCAACCACTCCTGTTGCAATCCCAGTCGATTCAGCACCACAAACCGGGCAAGATCGTTCAAGTGAACCAACTACTTCTACGAGTCCAGTAACGACTGAAACTAAGGCAGAAGAGCCAATCGAAGACAACTACTTCCGTATCCATGTCAAAAAACTTCCTGAAGAAAACAAGGATGCTCAAGGACTATGGACTTGGGACGATGTTGAAAAACCATCTGAAAACTGGCCAAACGGAGCCCTGTCTTTTAAGGATGCTAAAAAAGACGACTACGGCTACTACCTAGATGTTAAATTAAAGGGAGAACAAGCCAAGAAGATTAGCTTCCTCATCAATAATACAGCTGGAAAAAATCTAACCGGCGATAAATCGGTCGAAAAACTAGTTCCAAAAATGAACGAGGCTTGGTTGGACCAAGATTACAAGGTTTTCTCTTACGAGCCACAACCTGCAGGAACTGTTCGCGTCAACTATTACCGCACTGACGGCAACTATGACAAGAAATCTCTCTGGTACTGGGGAGATGTGAAAAATCCAAGTAGCGCTCAATGGCCTGACGGAACAGACTTTACGGCTACAGGCAAATATGGCCGCTATATCGACATTCCTCTTAAGGATGCCGCCAAAGAATTCGGCTTTTTATTACTAGATGAGAGTAAACAAGGAGACGACGTGAAGATCCGTAAAGAAGATTATAAGTTCACAGATTTGAAAAATCATAGCCAAATTTTCCTAAAAGACGATGATGAATCAATTTACACAAATCCATACTATGTCCATGATATCCGTATGACAGGAGCCCAACACGTAGGCACTTCTAGCATTGAAAGTAGTTTTTCAACACTAGTCGGTGCCAAAAAAGAGGATATCCTCAAGCACTCCAACATCACTAATCACCTAGGAAACAAGGTAACTATCACCGATGTTGCAATCGATGAAGCTGGTAAGAAAGTGACTTACAGCGGAGATTTCTCAGATACAAAACATCCATATACTGTTAGCTACAATTCCGACCACTTCACTACCAAAACAAGCTGGCGCCTTAAAGATGAGACTTACAGCTATGATGGCAAACTTGGAGCTGACTTAAAAGAAGAAGGAAAACAAGTTGATTTGACTCTTTGGTCACCAAGTGCTGATAAGGTTTCTGTTGTTGTCTACGACAAGAATGACCCTGAAAAAGTGGTTGGAACTGTCGCTCTTGAAAAAGGGGAAAGAGGAACTTGGAAACAAACTCTAGATAGCACAAACAAATTAGGAATCACGGATTTCACTGGATACTATTATCAATACCAAATTGAGCGTCAAGGTAAAACTGTTCTTGCACTCGATCCTTACGCTAAGTCCCTCGCTGCTTGGAACAGCGATCTTGCAAAAACAGACGCTTCCCATAAAGTGGCTAAAGCTGCCTTTGTAGATCCAGCTAAACTAGGACCTCAAGACTTGACTTATGGTAAGATTCACAACTTCAAGACTCGTGAAGATGCCGTTATCTACGAAGCTCATGTGCGTGACTTCACTTCAGATCCTGCCATTGCAAAAGACTTGACCAAACCATTTGGTACCTTTGAAGCCTTTATTGAAAAACTAGACTATCTCAAAGACTTGGGGGTAACCCACATCCAGCTCCTTCCAGTCTTGTCTTACTACTTTGTCAATGAATTGAAAAACCATGAACGCTTGTCTGACTATGCTTCAAGCAACAGCAACTACAACTGGGGATATGATCCTCAAAACTACTTCTCATTGACTGGTATGTATTCAAGCGATCCTAAAAATCCAGAAAAACGAATCGCAGAGTTTAAAAACCTCATCAACGAAATCCACAAACGTGGCATGGGAGCTATCCTGGACGTAGTGTATAACCATACAGCCAAAGTCGATCTCTTTGAAGACCTAGAGCCAAACTACTACCACTTTATGGATGCTGACGGAACACCTCGAACTAGCTTTGGTGGTGGACGTTTGGGGACAACTCACCATATGACCAAACGGCTCCTAGTTGATTCTATCAAATACCTAGTCGATACCTACAAAGTAGATGGATTCCGCTTCGATATGATGGGAGACCATGATGCGGCTTCTATCGAAGAAGCTTATAAGGCTGCACGCGCCCTCAATCCAAATCTCATCATGCTGGGTGAAGGTTGGAGAACCTATGCCGGTGATGAAAACATGCCTACTAAAGCAGCTGACCAAGATTGGATGAAACATACCGATACTGTCGCTGTCTTCTCAGATGACATCCGTAACAACCTCAAGTCTGGTTATCCAAATGAAGGTCAACCTGCCTTTATCACAGGTGGCAAGCGTGATGTCAACACTGTCTTCAAAAATCTCATTGCTCAGCCAACCAACTTTGAAGCAGACAATCCTGGAGATGTCATCCAATACATCGCAGCCCATGATAACTTGACCCTCTTTGACATCATTGCCCAGTCTATCAAAAAAGACCCAAGCAAGGCTGAGAACTATGCTGAAATCCACCGTCGTTTGCGACTTGGAAATCTCATGGTCTTGACAGCTCAAGGAACTCCATTTATCCACTCTGGTCAGGAATATGGTCGCACCAAACAATTCCGTGACCCAGCCTACAAGACTCCAGTAGCAGAGGACAAACAACCAAACAAATCTCACTTGTTGCGTGATAAGGACGGCAACCCATTTGACTATCCTTACTTCATCCATGATTCTTACGATTCTAGCGATGCAGTCAACAAGTTTGACTGGACTAAGGCTACAGATAGTAAAGCTTATCCTGAAAATGTCAAGAGCCGTAACTATATGAAAGGTTTGATTGCCCTTCGTCAATCTACAGATGCCTTCCGACTTAAGAGTCTCCAAGATATCAAAGACCGTGTCCACCTCATCACTGTCCCAGGTCAAAATGGTGTGGAAAAAGAGGATGTAGTGATTGGCTACCAAATTACTGCTCCAAACGGTGATATCTACGCAGTCTTTGTCAATGCGGATGAAAAAGCTCGCGAATTTAATTTGGGAACTGCCTTTGCCCATCTAAGAAATGCTGAAGTTTTGGCAGATGAAAACCAAGCAGGACCAGTAGGAATTGCCAACCCTCAAGGGCTTAAATGGACTGAAAAAGGTTTGAAATTGAATGCCCTTACAGCTACTGTTCTTCGAGTCTCTCAAGGTGGTGCCATCGTTGCCCCAGCTGTGGAAGAAAAACCAGACTCAAGCCCTTCCAAGCCTGAACATCAAAATGAAGCTTCTCACCCTGCACATCAAGATCCAGCTCCACAAACTAAACCTGATTCTACTAAACCATCTGCAACAGTAGCCGATGCAGAAAACAAACCTAGCCAAGCTACAACTGATTCACAAGCTTCACAACCACATAAAGACAATAATACTCAATCACTTCCAGCTACTTCTACACAAGCTATTGTAACTTCCTACACCCCAGCTTATACAAATAAGAAACCGGAAACTCCAAATCAGGCAACTAAAGCTAGTTGGAAACAAGAAAATGGTATCTGGTATCTCCATAAAGCAGATGGTTCTCTAGCTACTGGTTGGGTGAAAGATGGAGATACTTGGTATTATCTAAAAGATGATGGCTCTATGGTAACTGGTTGGGTAAAAGATGGCAATGTTTGGTACTTCCTAAATAGTAACGGTTCTATGTCAACCGGTTGGGTTAAGGATGGAGATACTTGGTACTATCTTGAGCCATCAGGAGCTATGAAAGAAAATCAATGGTTTGAAGTTTCTGGCAAATGGTACTATGTTGATTCATCAGGTAAACTTGCAGTTAATACAAGAGTTGAAGGCTATTTGGTCAATGAAAACGGTGAATGGGTTAGCTAAAACTGCTACTGTATAACCTTTGCTTAGCTAGATATAACTAGATATAACTAAGCACAACGATAACAAACTTCTGTTTGCAGGAATTAGTCTCCTCGCCCTTCTAGGTCTCGCTTTACTAAAAAACAAAAAAGAGAACTAAAACTCAATGAAAATCAAAGAGCAAGCTAGCCTCAGGCTGCTCAAAGCACTGCTTTGAGGATGCAGATGGAAGCTGACGTGGTTTGAAGAGATTTTGGAAGAGTATAAACTAGCCCTCCTATAGAAAAATCCCCCTAGACTTAACGCTTGGGGGATTGATTTTTGTACAATATTTGTTGTCCTAATAAACTTGATTAGGATTTTTTATTAAGCCTCTGTCATGGTAAAATAAGCCCGTACTTTTGGAGCCACTTGCGTTCCGAAAAGTTCAATAGCTCTCAGAACCTGATCATGAGGCATGGAACCAAGCGGTAGATGGAGCATAAAGCGGTCCAAACCTAGATCTTCAATCATGCGAATCAATTTTTCGGCTACCTGATCTGGATTGCCCACAAACATAGCACCATTTGGCCCAACTTGCTCCAAATATTGCTCATAACGCAATTCCTGCCAGTGCGGACGGTCTTTGGAAATAGCATCCACTACTTGCTTAGTCGGATGGAAATAATCTTTTACAGCCTGCTCGCCATCTTCAGCAATCCAACCCCAAGAATGGGCTCCAACCTTTAGTTCATGACTGGCATGACCCACTTCGCTCCCAATCTCACGATAAGCCTGAATCAACTTTTTAAAATAACGCGGATTGCCACCAATAATGGCATAGACAATCGGCAAGCCTGCCTGAGCAATCTTCACTGTTGATTCGACATGACCACCTGTCGCTATCCATAAGGGTAATCGATCCTGAACTGGACGAGGATAAACTTCTTTGCCAGAGATTGTTTGGGTCAATCGACCTTGCCAGTCTAACTTGGTCTTTTCATTGACTAACTGAAGCAAATCTAATTTCTCATCAAAAAGGGATTCGTAGTCTTTCAAATCATAGCCAAACAAGGGAAAAGATTCCGTGAAAGAACCCCTTCCGGCCATAATCTCCGCTCGTCCATTTGATAAAGCATCGATAGTGGCATACTGTTGGAACAAGCGAATCGGATCCATGCTCGAGAGAATGCTGACTGCACTGGTCAAACGGATTTTCTTGGTATTAACTGCCCCAGCGGCCAGAACAATCTCTGGGGCTGATACCGCAAAGTCTTCCCGATGATGCTCACCAATCCCATACACGTCCAAACCAACTTTGTCAGCCAATTCAATCTCTGCCACCAACTGACGAATGCGTTCAGCATGACTGTAAGTCTGTCCAGTCCCTTCAAGCTCCGTTGTTTCCCCAAATGTTGAAATTCCCAATTCTACCATTTTGATACTCCCTGTCTATTTCTGTCCTTCAATTTGAAAAATTATTCTAACACGAATCTTGAGTACAAGCAACCTATTTGCTCACAAGAAAAAGCCTAGATAACTAGACTTTTTTAGCTTATTCTACCGTTACTGACTTAGCAAGGTTACGTGGTTTGTCCACATCGAGACCACGGTGGAGTGTTGCAAAGTAAGCGACTAATTGTGTTGGCACAACCATTGAGATTGGTGAGAGGTAAGGGTGGACGGTCGTAAGAACGATGTCGTCTGTATCTTTGGCAACATTTTCTTCTGCAATAGTGAGAACCTTGGCACCACGGGCTGCGACCTCTTGGATATTTCCACGAGTATGGTTGGCAAGGACTGGATCTGACAAGAGGGCCAAAACAGGCGTTCCTTCTTCAATCAAGGCAATGGTTCCGTGCTTGAGTTCTCCTGCCGCAAAGCCTTCACACTGGATGTAAGAAATCTCTTTGAGTTTGAGACTTGCTTCCATGGCTACATAGTAATCTTGACCACGTCCAATGTAAAAGGCGTTACGAGTTGTTTCAAGAAGCTCACGAACCTTGGCTTCGATGGTTTCTTTCTCTGAAAGAGTTGATTCGATAGACTGAGCTACGATTGACAACTCATGAACTAAATCAAAGGCTTGCGCTTTAGCATTGCCATTTGCTTCTCCGACTGCTTTTGCTAAGAAGGCAAGGGCTGCAATTTGCGCTGTATAGGCCTTGGTTGATGCTACGGCAATTTCAGGACCTGCATGAAGGAGCATGGTATGATTGGCTTCACGTGAAAGAGTTGAACCTGGGACATTTGTCACTGTTAAGCTTGGGATTCCCATTTCATTAGCCTTGACCAAAACCTGACGGCTATCCGCTGTTTCACCAGACTGGCTGATAAAGATGAAGAGTGGTTTCTTGCTGAGAAGTGGCATACCGTAGCCCCACTCAGATGAGATTCCAAGTTCAACTGGTGTATCTGTCAATTCTTCCAACATTTTCTTAGAAGCAAATCCTGCGTGGTAAGATGTCCCAGCTGCAAGGATGTAGATACGGTCTGCGTCTTGAACAGCCTGGATGATAGCTGGGTCTACGACAACTTGACCAGCCTCATCTGTGTAGGCTTGGATGAGTTTACGCATAACCGTTGGTTGCTCATCGATTTCCTTGAGCATGTAGTAAGGATAAGTTCCCTTACCGATATCAGATAAGTCTAGCTCAGCAGTGTAGCTAGCACGCTCACGACTATTTCCATCATAGTCTTGCACTTCGACGCTATCAGCCTTGACGATTACCAACTCTTGGTCATGGATTTCCATGTATTGGTTGGTTTCACGAATCATAGCCATGGCATCTGAGCAGACCATGTTGTAGCCTTCTCCAAGCCCAATCAAAAGTGGTGATTTATTTTTAGCCACGTAGATGACTTCAGGATCTTGTGAGTCAACCAAGGCAAAGGCATAAGAACCATGGATGATGTGAAGAGCTTTTTTGAAGGCTTCAAGAACTGACAAGCCATCTTCTTCCGCAAATTTTCCAATCAAGTGAACAGCGATTTCAGTATCTGTTTGCCCTTTGAAGTGGTGACCTGCAAGGTATTCTTCCTTGATTTCAAGGTAGTTCTCAATCACCCCATTGTGAACCAAGACAAAACGTTCTGTCTCAGAGCGGTGTGGGTGAGCATTGTCTTCCGTTGGTTTTCCGTGAGTAGCCCAACGAGTATGTCCAATACCAGTTGTTCCCTCAACATCAGCTGTCTTGGCAGACAATTCTGCGATACGACCAACAGCCTTCACCAAATGATTCTCAGCACCACCTAGGACAAAAATCCCCGCAGAATCATAACCACGGTATTCGAGCTTTTCAAGCCCTTGAATCAAAATATCAGTTGCATTTGTGTTTCCAACAACACCAACAATTCCACACATAGTATCTACGACACAGGCAAGCTGTGCTTTCTCCTTAAAATTGGTATAGTCTAATTTATCTTTTATAGAATCAGCAAAAACAGTATATACTTGTTTCTTTCACTTGTCAAGAGTAAAAATTGGTATAGTTCAAATTAAGCTCTTGTAAGCAAAAAACTCTGACTAATTAAAATCATTAGTCAGAGTCCTTTTTAAAATCCATTATTATCACTTAGTTCCTTGAACCAGTGCCCTGATTTCTTCAGACGACGTTCTTGCGTTTCCAAGTCTAATTCGACCAAACCATAGCGATTTTTATAGCTATTGAGCCATGACCAGCAGTCAATAAAGGTCCAAATCAAGTAGCCCTTACAATTGGCTCCATCTTCAATGGCTCGGTGAAGTTCACGAAGATGACCTTTTACAAAGTCAATACGGTAATCATCTTGAATCATCCCATCTTGACGGAATTTTTCTTCCCCCTCAACACCCATGCCATTCTCTGTCAACATCCACTCAATATTACCATAATTTTCCTTGATATTTTGGGCAATGTCATAAATCCCCTGCTCATAAATCTCCCAACCACGGTGAGGATTGATTTTACGTCCAGGCATAACATAAGGTTCGTAAAAATGTTCTGGTAAGAGTGGACTCTCTGGATGCTTAGCAAATCGAGGTGCCATAACACGCAAAGGTTGATAGTAGTTGACACCAAGGAAGTCTACCGTATTGTCACGAATGAGTTCCAACTCCTCCTCCGTAGTATCAGGTAAGAGACCGTATTCATGCAAGATTTCTACCAACTCCTGTGGATAGGTCCCCAAGACAGACGGATCTAAGAAAGATTGGGCTTGAAAAAGGTCCGCAATACGAGCAGCCTTGACATCAGCAGGATGCTGGCTACGTGGATAAGCCGGTGTCAAGTTGAGGACAATCCCAATCTTGGAATCAGGCAAAAGTTCATGACAAGCCTTGACCGCTCGACTGCTAGCCAATTGTGTGTGATAAGCTACTTTAACGGCAGCTTCTGCATCCACCTTATGCGGATAATGGGCATCGTAAAAATAGCCAAACTCTACAGGAACGATGGGCTCGTTAAAGGTAATCCATTGATCCACTAGATCTCCATAAGTCTCAAAACAAAAACGAGCATAGTCTTCATAGGCTGAGACAGTCGCCTTATTTTCCCAACCATCACCATCCTCTTGAAGGGCAAAAGGCAGATCAAAATGATAAAGATTGACTAAAAGACGAATCCCTTTAGCCTTAATAGCCTCAAAGACCTTACGGTAAAAGGCTACACCTTGAGGGTTGACTTTTCCACGCCCTTGTGGAAAAATCCGTGACCACTGAATAGAAGTCCGAAAGGCCGTGTGACCAGTTTCTAACAAAAGCTCAATATCCTGTTCCCAATTTTCATAAAAGGTCGATGTCTTATCTGGACCAATTCCATTATAGTAACGATTTGGCTCCACTTGGTACCAATAATCCCAGAGATTATCTCCCTTACCGTCACCAGCTACACGTCCTTCTGTTTGTGGTCCAGAAGTAGAGGATCCCCAGACAAAATCCTTTGGAAATCTTAGCATACATTTACCTCTTTATCTACTCATTTTTCCCATTATACAGAAAAAACAAGGTAAAAACTAGTTACATTTTTTCCTTGTTTTTCTTCTGATTATAGTTTTTATTTCTTGCTGAGAATTTCAAGCGTTTCAAGCAAGTTATCTGCATGAACTTCGATGGTGTCACCAGTCGCTTTAATCTTCACTTCTACGATGCCATCGGCCGCTTTTTTACCAACAGTGATACGGATTGGCAATCCAATCAAGTCACTATCGCTGAATTTAACACCAACACGTTCGTTACGGTCATCTGTCAAGACTTCGTAACCAGCTCCCATCAAGCTTGCTTCAAGCTTTTCTGTCAAGGCTTGCGCTTCATCATCCTTGACATTGACAGTGATCAAGTGCACATCAAATGGTGCCAATTCTTTAGGGAAGTTGATTCCCCAAGCGTAACGGTATTCACCTTTTGGCGTTTTGTTAACAAAGAGGCGAGCGTGTTGCTCCATCACTGCTGAAAGGAGACGGCTGACACCGATACCGTAACATCCCATGATAATTGGCACAGCACGACCATTTTCATCCAAGACATCTGCTCCCATGCTTGCTGAATAGCGAGTGCCGAGTTTGAAGATGTGACCAATTTCGATACCACGCGCAAAGTTAAGGACACCTTGTCCGTCTGGGGAAATTTCACCCTCACGAACTTCACGGATATCCACATATTCTGCAGTAAAATCACGACCTGGGTTCACACCAGTCAAGTGGTAGCCATCTTCGTTAGCACCGACAACTGCATTGCGAACATCTTGCACCTTACGGTCTGCGATGACTTTAACATTCTCTGGCAAACCAACTGGGCCAAGTGAACCGAATCCTGCTTGAATAAGATTCGCCACTTCTTCTTCGCTAGCAACGTCAAAGAAATCTGCTCCCAAGTAGTTTTTCAATTTAACTTCGTTGAGTTGGTCATTTCCAACTAGAAGGGCTGCAACAAGTTCACCATCTGCCATGTAGAAGAGGGTTTTAATTGTTTGTTCTTCCGGAACGTTGAGGAAGGCTGCCA
This sequence comes from Streptococcus sp. 1032, assembly GCF_013277015.1. Classification (NCBI taxonomy): domain Bacteria; kingdom Bacillati; phylum Bacillota; class Bacilli; order Lactobacillales; family Streptococcaceae; genus Streptococcus; species Streptococcus sp. 1032. The sequence goes on from NZ_VMMD01000015.1 coordinate 69,846, forward strand.
CTTCATCGATTGATTTAACATCTGGCGTTGCAACACGAGCCACTTCTTCTTCGGCAACAACACGGTTGCTTGGTTTGTACTCGTTTGTTGCCATTTCTAAGTTAGCCGCATAGCTAGACTCACTTGAGTAAGCAATGGTATCTTCACCAGAGACCATCCATTTGAGCAATTCTGCCTTGATTTCTTCTTGCACTTCTGCAGGAATTTCGTCAAATGAGGCAACTGACTTGTCCAAGACAACCCAGCGGTCAAGGTCTGTACGAGCAGGTGTAATGGCCATAAATTCTTGGCTGTCCTTACCACCCATGGCTCCACCGTCACCAATGATAGCCTTGAAGTCTAAACCACTACGAGTGAAAATACGCTCATAAGCGGCCTTGTACTCATCGTAAACACTGTCCAAGCTATCATAATTAGCGTGGAAACTGTAAGCATCCTTCATGATAAACTCACGTGTACGGAGAAGTCCATTACGTGGGCGTTTTTCATCACGATACTTAGGCTGGATTTGGTAAAGGTTGAGTGGCAATTGCTTATAAGACTTAACAGAATCGCGGACAATAGCTGTAAAGGTTTCTTCGTGAGTTGGACCTAAGATAAAGTCTGATTTTTCACGGTTTTTTAGTTTGTAAAGGTCCTCACCATAAGTTTCGTAACGACCTGATTCGCGCCACAATTCTGCACTAAGAAGAGCAGGAGCCAACATCTCAACGGCACCAATCTTGTCGAATTCTTGGCGCATGATATTTTTAGCTTTTTCAATCACACGATTAGCAAGTGGTAGGTAAGAATAAACACCTGCTGAGACTTGACGAACATAACCAGCTCGCAACATAAGAGCGTGGCTGATAACTTGAGCATCGCTTGGCATTTCGCGAAGCGTTGGGATAGGCATTTTACTTTGTTTCATAATATTCCTCGATTATCTAAAAAAGAGTCGCATGATGTCATTCCAGGTCACAGCAATCATCAAGACAACCATGATGACCACTCCGGCCAAGGTGACATAGGTTTCAATTTCTTGTTTCAATGGTTTGCGGCGAATGGCTTCCAGGATATTGAGCACAATCTTACCACCATCCAGAGCTGGAATCGGAATAAGATTAAAAATCCCGATATTGATGGAAATCATTGCCAAGAAGTACAAGACATTCTCAATTCCATTTTTAGCAGCATCACTACTTGCCTTAAAGATGGCAACAGGTCCACCTAGCTTGTTCAAATCCGGTTGGAAAATCAGGTTTTTCAGAGCTGAGAGAATTCGTAGAGCCGAGTCAGCAGCAGTTGTAAAACCACCTACAAACATGGATAGAAAATCTGACTTAATCCCCGGTTGAACACCTGGAAGGTAACGCCCTTGACTTTCTTCCGGAGTAACAGTGACTTGTTTGTCACTACCCTTTTCAGAAATAGTCACATCCAAGGTCGGGGCTGTCTTACCTTTGGTTTCTGTTTCCACAGCCTGAATCAAACTTTCCCAGTTGCTAATCTCATGTGAGCCAATCTTGGTAATCTGTGCCGTTTCTGATACTCCCACCTTAGCCAAGGCCCCTTGGGGCATGACATGGAACTGGTTGGTATCGACATCTCTGACTCCACCCTGCATGAAGATTAAAATCCAGAAAACAACGACACCTAAGATAAAGTTGTTCATAGGACCTGCAAAGTTGGTAATCAGTTTCCCCCAGATAGTCGCATTTTGATATTGAACATCCAAGGGAGCAATCCGAACCTCAGTACCATCTGCTTCCACAACCGTTGCATCGTGATCTACTGCAAATGTTTTTTCTTCTTCCAGAACCAAGCCCTTGATAAAGAGCTTATCTTCAAAATCAAACTGGGTCACCTGCATAGGGAGGGCTGTTTGATCTAATTTTTTACCTGAAAGATTGATGCGTTTAACCTTACCATCATCAGTAAGCGTCAAACTGACAGGAGTTCCTGTCTTGATTTCAGTGGTATCATCACCCCAACCGGCCATACGAACATAGCCACCTAGAGGTAAGATCCGAATGGTATAGGCCGTTCCATCCTTGCCAATATGAGCAAAGATTTTTGGCCCCATACCAATGGCAAATTCACGGACTAGAATCCCTGATTTCTTGGCAAAGTAGAAGTGCCCAAACTCATGCACCACCACAATAATCCCGAAAACCAGAATAAAGGTTAAAATTCCGAGCATAGTATTTCCTCCGTCTTTTGATTAAAAGAGTCCAAACAAGTGCATGATTGGAAATACAAGCAACATACTATCGAAACGATCCAAAACACCACCATGTCCAGGAATAAATTTCCCAGAATCCTTAACACCAAAGTGACGCTTGATCGAACTTTCTAGTAAATCACCAAATTGTCCAGCAATGCTAAAGAAAATAGCAAAGACTGACATCTTGTAAATTCCATACGGAAGAGCAACTGTACTGTCAAACATCATAAAGATGATGGTTACTAAAATAGCACCTAAAATACCACCCAAGGCACCCTCAAGGGTTTTATTAGGCGATACCCTTGGTGCTAACTTTCGTTTCCCATAGTTCATCCCAACAAGATAGGCACCACTGTCTGTCGCCCAGACGATACACAAGGCCAAAAGCGCCTTATCTAAACCTGCAATTCTAGCATCTAATAGAGCATTAAAACCAAAGCCCACATAGAAGCTCATAGCAAGAGGGAAAACCGCATCCTCAATCGTATAAGACTTGCTAAACACAGTCGTTCCTAACATGATTGAAATCAAAACACTATAGGCAACCACATTCCCATCAACTGGCAAAAAAGTCAGGTAATTCTCCAAGGGAATGGTCAAGGCAAAGGTTGCAAAGAGGGTTAAGAGGCCCTCCATCGTCATGGTCTCTAGACCTCTCATCTTCAAAAGTTCATGCATGGCTAGCATGGCTATGATTCCAATTGCTATCTGAAGCAAGAGACCACCAATCATTAAAATTGGTAGGAAAATAGCCAGGGCAATCCCTGCAAACAAGGTTCTTTTCTGTAAATCCTGTGTCATATTTCCTCCTAAACTCCTCCAAATCGGCGATGACGACGATTGTAGGCAAGAATGGCTTCCTGCAAGGCTGCCTCGTCAAAATCAGGCCACAAGGTGTCCGTAAAATAAAGCTCACTATAGGCTCCCTGCCATGGAAGGAAATTGCTCAAACGCAATTCTCCACTAGTACGGATAATCAAGTCCGGATCTCGCAAGTCCTTAGGTAAATGCTGGGTAAAAAGATAATTACCAATCAATTCCTCTGTGATGTCACCTGGGTTGATTTTGGCATCTAACACATCCTGGGAAATCAACTTAAGAGCCTGTGTAATCTCAGCACGTCCACCATAGTTGAGGGCAAAATTAAGAATCAATCCTGTGTTGTTCTTAGTCAATTCCTCAGCCTTAGTCAGAGCTTCAAAGGTTTGCTTAGGCAGGCGGTCTGTCTCCCCAATCATTTGAATCTTAACATTATTCGCATGCAGTTCCGGGACATAATTATCATAAAACTCTACTGGCAAGTTCATGATAAACTTGACTTCCTGATCTGGACGGGTCCAATTTTCCGTAGAAAAAGCATAAACTGTAATAACCTTGACACCCAGTTTGTTGGCTGCCTTGGTCACAGTTTGCAACGCTTCCATGCCCGCCTTGTGCCCAAAAACCCGCGGCTGCATACGTTTTTTAGCCCAACGGCCATTCCCATCCATGATGATGCCGATATGAGCAGGAACCTGTGTCGGAACCTCTACTTCCACAGCCTTATCTTTCTTAAAAAATCCAAACATGATCTTATTCCTATTCAAAAATCTATCGTTTCATTATACCATATTTCCCCATTTTCTTCTATCACTAAGCTATTTATACTCTTCGAAAATCTCTTCAAACCACGTCAGCTCTATCTGCAACCTCAAAACAGTGTTTTGAGCAACCTGCGGTTAGCTTCCTAGTTTACACTTTGATTTTCATTGAGTATTATTCTCAGGCACCAAGCCCTTTTTTCAAAAAAATAAGCCGCCTGATTGGGCGACTTTATTTTTTATAGGGAGATTATTATGAAAAAGTTTTAGGAGTTTAAGTTAAGGTCTTCTTAACTTATGGACTTAGTATACACTCCCTAGCTTAAAGTTTCCTTAAGAAGTTTTAAAAATCAAATTTTTCCATTTCTCCTGCCAATTTTTCTTGGATAGACGTGTTTGATAAAGTTCCATTCGGTCTTCATTTTCTAAGAAATAAGGAGTTGGACGAACTTGAAAATTCACAATATCCTCCAAACCATAAGGTGCATAGAGTTCAAAATCTGATTCTTCATTCAAGCGTAGTCCAACAGCCGTACATCGTTCTGGATACTTACTCATAGCATCACGAGAACTGGTATAGGGAGAAGTGTGAGGACTGTGCTGGTGCATATAGACTTGATTTTTCAATTCCCACTGGTACTGAGGGAAGTCCTCTCTCAGCTTTTTCTCTAGGGACAAGGTTTCCTCATAAGAAATATCTGGATCAAAGAAAATAACATCTACATCTGTTTCACAGTCAAAAGGGGATTTGTCTGACAAGAGATTCCAGATAAAATTTCTGACAGAACCCGCTGCCAACCACGAGTCTTTCAGACCAAGGTTTCGTATGATAGTCAGAATAGCCATCATATCTGGATTTTTTCTAAAAGCATTTAGGATTTCTTGCTCATTTTTCATTGTATTCATAACCTAAGTGATCATATGCCTTAGCAGTCGCCACCCGTCCAGACCGCGTCCGCATGATAAAGCCTTTTTGAATCAAGTAGGGCTCATACATGTCTTCAACTGTCTCACGCTCTTCTGCTATGTTAACAGAAAGAGTTCCTAATCCGACAGGGCCACCACCGTACATCTCAATCATGGTACGAAGGATTTTTTGATCCACATAGTCCAGACCTTCATGGTCAACATCCAGCATAGTCAAAGCCTTATCGGTAGTAAGATCATCGATAACCCCATTTCCCATTATCTGGGCAAAATCGCGCACGCGCTTGAGGAGACGATTGGCAATACGAGGGGTCCCACGACTACGTAGGGCCAACTCAGATGCTGCCTCATGAGTGATTTCCATCTCAAAAATATCTGCCGTCCGCTCAACAATTTCCGTCAAGTCAGCATGAGCATAATACTCCATATGACCTGTAATCCCAAAACGTGCCCGTAGTGGATTTGAGAGCATACCAGCCCGAGTCGTCGCACCAATCAAGGTAAAAGGTGGCAACTCCAAATGAACACTGCGACTACCCTCACCAGCCCCAATCATAATATCTATGTAGAAGTCCTCCATAGCACTATAAAGCACCTCTTCCACCGACATGGGCAAGCGATGAATCTCATCAATAAAAAGGACATCCCCAGGCTCTAAGTCATTCAAAATCGCTACCAGATCACCGGCTTTTTCAATGACTGGACCCGAAGTCTGCTTGAGATTTACTCCCAATTCATTGGCAATAACAAAAGCCATGGTCGTTTTCCCCAGACCTGGAGGTCCAAATAAGAGGACATGATCCAGCGCTTCATCTCTCATTTTGGCAGCTTCGATAAAGATTTGGAGCTGGTCCTTGACCTTATCCTGTCCAATATATTCACGTAAGTACTGAGGACGGAGCGTGCGTTCTACTAACTCCTCGTCCCCTATTATCTCATTGTCTAAAATTCTATTCATGGCTCTATTATATCAAAAATCCAAGCCACAAACAAAAAAGCCACCTAATTGGGCGACTCCCGAGTTTAGCACTTATGTGGTCTAATATTCTACGGCACTGCTACACCGCCTGCGAAAGGAGGTGAGATAGCCCATGATGGATACAATACTTAAAACTATCATCGGACCAATTGTGGTCGGTGTCGTTCTTCATATAGTCGATAAATGGCTAAACAAGGACAAATAGTGTCAAAAAGACCCCAAGCTTATTTGGACGTGAGCTTGGGGTCTTTTCTAGCCTATGATATAGACACAATACTTAATTCCTTTTTATTATCCCATAGTTCACAAAATTTGTCAAAGGTTTATATTCTCGGCTTTTCAAGCTTTAATCGCTTTACAACAAGACTTTCAAGTTTAAGAGAAAATTAGAGATTCTATCAATTTCATAGAAATTTTGATTTAGTAAACGAAGATACAATCTTATATGTCACTTCTCATTTAATACGCCACTACTAGACAAGCAAAATCATTATTACAGCAGTTCCAGTCCTTCAATTAACAGTCACTTACAATCAAATTGAGTTTGAAGTAGCTGAAGTAACAGCAAGCCTATTTCTTAGTTATATTCGCTAAAAAAATCCCCGCCAAAATCTCAAAAAGTCCCCGCCAATTCCCCGACCAAAATCCGAAAAATACCGAAAAATATCGAAAAATTATTTTTAGAATAGTCCCAAAAAGCCTGAAATAGAGCCAAAAAACTCCACCTGATTGGGTGGAGTTAAGGGAGATTATTATGAAAAAGAAAAGTTTAGGATTTTATTAAATAAAGTTAGGAGGTCTTTATTTAATAACTATATGATACAAGACAAAGCTTAAAACTAGCTTAACTTTTCTCAAATTCTACCATTCTGAAAAAATTTCTATCAACATCACCTCACCCCACAAAAAAGTCACCTGATTAGGTGACTTCATTAGGAGATTATGATGAAAAAAATTTTAGGATTTCATTAAATAAAGTTAGGAGGTCTTTATTTAATGACTATATGATACTAGACCATCCTTAAACTTTGCTTAAGAAAAAACAAGTTTTGCTATTTTTCTCGATTCGCCCAAGTCATCCCTATACAATTATAGGTGGATAAGATTTCAAAGCCCATAGAACGATAGAATCCCAAGGTTCTTTCTGTCTCTTCTGTCACCAGCTGGACTTGATAGGCCTCTTTGTAATCCTTTAAAGCCTCTTTCATCAAGGAGCTACCAATCCCTTGGCGCTGATAGCTAGGCAAAACAATCAAATCCTGTACAAAAACTGATGAAAATCCATCTCCAACCAAACGAATCAAGCCCACCACAGCATCACCATCAAGTGCCACATAAATCACTAATGAATGAGATAAGGCCTGCTCCAGCATCTCTGGTTGATGGGTATAATTTGTCCAACCGACTGCCTGATAGAGATGCAAAATATCCTCTAGCTTGACAATTTCTTGCTTTTTAATAGTAATCATCTCAACACCTCTTAGAGTTCTCTCAAGCTCTTGTACTGCCGTCGATTTTTATCAAAATTTTCAGGACGCAACCATGTTTCCAAACGAGTTTTGACTTGAGGCCAGTCCTTATCAATCATAGACAACCAATCCGTATCCCTCGTACGCCCCTTATAAACCACTGCCTGACGGAAGGTTCCTTCATAAATAAAGCCCAAACGCTCCGCAGCTCGTCTGGATGGCAGATTAAGAGAATCACATTTCCACTCATAGCGACGATAGTTAAGCTCCTCAAAGACATAGCAAGCCAAGAGATACTGGGCTTCTGTCCCTATCCGTGTCCCCTTGAGTTTTGAAGAAAAAGTGACAGCTCCCACTTCTATTACTCGGTTATTCTGGTCAATACGCATGAGAGAAAAAGTTCCCAAAGCCTTACCAGTCGCCTTGTCTATAATCGCATAGTAAAAACGGTCCTTACGAGCCAACATCTGATTTAAAAGGCTAACCAGCTCCTCCATATCTGCCACTGGTTCCTGAAAGAGGTAAGTCCACATCTCCCGAGGAGTATCTGGACCATAAACAGCTAATAAATCCTCCGCATGTTTTTCCACCGAAAGAGCCTCTACCCTAGCATAACGCCCTTCTAAGAAATCAATAGAAGGCAATTCGCCCGGTGTATAACCTTCCATTGACTCCCCAATCATCTGACCATATTCGTTTACTGGCATTGTTTTCTCCTTGATTCACTTTTCAAACTTTATAGTTGCCCATAGTATACCATACTTTCATAAGAAGATTCAAAAAATCCTCCAGATTCTACTCTGAAGGATTCCTATCTTATTTCACAACAATATTAACCAATTTATTCGGTACACTAATCACTTTCACGATGTCCTTACCGTCAATTTCTGCTTTAACCTTTTCATCAGCGAGAGCAATTTCTTGCAATTCTTCGCGTGATAGATCTTTAGCGACCATGAGTTTGGCACGGACTTTACCTTTGATTTGGACAACGATTTCGATTTCGTCTTCAACTAATTTGCTTTCGTCCCATGTTGGCCAAGCCACGTAAGAGATTGACTCACCTGTTGCCGCAACTGTTTGCCAGAGTTCTTCTGCCAAGTGAGGAGCAAATGGTGCAATCAATTGGATAAATCCTTTGGCGTAGTCCACATAGAGTTCGTCTTCCTTGTTAGCCGCATTGACAAAGACCATGAGTTGGGCAATAGCTGTGTTGAATTTCATAGACTCGATTTGCTCAGTGACAGATTTGACTGTTTCATTGTAGACCTTGTCAAGAGCGCCATTGTTTTCCGCAAGGATTTCCTTACTCATAATCAAACGGTAAACACGGTCAAGGAACTTACGGCTTCCTTCCAGACCTTCTTCAGACCAAGCGATTGAAGCATCAAGCGGTCCCATAAACATTTCATAGACACGAAGGGTATCAGCACCGTATTGTTCCACCACGTCGTCTGGGTTGACAACGTTCTTTAGAGATTTAGACATCTTGGCTGGTGCTTGCTCCAACTCTTCCCCTGTTTCCACATGGAAGAAAGAACCGTCACGTTTTTCAACCTTATCGGTTGCCACAAGAGCCCCACGGTGGTCACGGTAGCTTGTTCCCAAAATCATTCCTTGGTTAAAGAGTTTTTGGAATGGTTCCTTAGTTGGAACGACACCGAGGTCATAGAGGAATTTATGCCAGAAACGAGCGTAAAGCAAGTGAAGAACGGCATGCTCTGCACCACCCACGTAAATATCTACTGGCAACCATTGTTTGAGAAGGTCCTCATCAGCCAATTTCTCAGTATTGTGTGGATCAATATAGCGGAGGTAGTACCAGCTTGAACCTGCCCATTGTGGCATAGTGTTAGTTTCACGACGACCTTTGACACCATCTTCACGAGTCACTTCAAGCCAATCTGTCAAGTTAGCTAGTGGACTTTCACCAGTACCTGAAGGACGGATATCCTTGGTTACAGGCAAGACAAGCGGCAGTTCATTTTCAGGAACAGCTGTTGAAGTTCCATCTTCCCAATGAATGATTGGGATTGGTTCACCCCAGTAACGTTGACGGCTAAAGAGCCAGTCGCGGAGACGGTAGGTAACCTTCTCTTGTCCACAGCCTTTTTCTTCCAACCAAGCCACAATCTTGGCAATAGCGTCTTCTTTGTTGAGTCCATCTAGGAAGTCTGAATTGACATGAAGACCATCCTCTGTGTAGGCAGCTTCTGCTACATTTCCACCTTCAAGTACTTCTACGATTGGAAGGTCAAATTGTTTGGCAAATTCCCAGTCACGTTGGTCATGGGCAGGTACAGCCATAACGGCACCTGTTCCATAACTAGCAAGAACGTAATCCGCAATCCAGATTGGAATTTCCTTGCCATTGACAGGGTTGATGGCATAAGCACCAGTCCAAACACCAGTTTTTTCTTTGGCAAGGTCTGTACGAGCCAAGTCAGACTTAAGGCTAGCTTGGTGTTTGTAGTCTGCTACTGCCTCTGCTTGCTCTGTGCTTGTGATGGCATCTACTAGTTCATGCTCAGGAGCCAAAACAGTGAAAGTCGCACCGAAAAGGGTATCAGGACGAGTGGTAAAGACGGTGAATTCCTTGTCGGTTCCCTTAACTTTAAAAGTTACATTGGCACCAGTTGATTTCCCAATCCAGTTGCGTTGCATGTCCTTGATAGACTCTGGCCAATCAAGTTCATCTAAGTCATTGAGCAAGCGCTCTGCGTAGGCCGTAATTTTGAGCATCCATTGGCGCATTGGCTTGCGGACAACTGGATAGCCTCCACGCTCAGAAGTTCCGTCAGGAAGAACCTCTTCGTTGGCGATGGCTGTTCCCAATTCCTCAACCCAGTTTACTGGCACTTCCGCTTCATAGGCCAAGCCTTTTTCGTAAAGCTTGGTGAAGATCCACTGAGTCCATTTGTAGTAGTTTGGATCTGTTGTATTGACTTCACGATCCCAGTCATAAGAAAATCCAAGCGCATTGATTTGGCGTTTGAAGTTGGCAATGTTCTCAGCTGTAAATTCTGCTGGGTCATTACCAGTATCCATAGCGTATTGCTCTGCAGGCAAACCAAAAGCATCCCAACCCATTGGGTGAAGGACATTGTAGCCTTGCGCACGTTTGTAACGGCTGAGGATATCCGTTGCTGTGTAACCTTCTGGGTGTCCTACGTGCAGACCTGCTCCAGATGGATAAGGGAACATATCAAGCGCATAAAACTTAGGTTTTGACGCATCTGTTCCAGTCTTAAATGTATGATGTTCTGCCCAGTAGCCCTGCCACTTAGGCTCAATTTCTTTATGATTGTAAAAACTCATGGTCTCTCTCCAATTTTGTGATGTTACTATTATACCATTTTTGAGGGAATTTGAAATGTGTTAAAAGAAAAAACTGTATACTGTATTTCATTAATTTTGATTACTATGACTTGCCCTATCTCCCACTTTTTATCCCATTGTTATGCAGAAAATCAAGGAGTAAACCAAGAAGCTTATCTCGTATAGCACAAAATACTTATTTTAGACCGAAGATAAGACTGGAATACTAATTAATGTATTTACAATAAATAGCTGACAACCTGTATTACTTCCTGATTTATAAAGAGCTTCGGATACAATATGAGGATAAATAAAAGACTACCATTTGTAAAACAGTAGTCTCTATTGTTTATTGCGAATTTACATATGCATCTACAGCGATAATGGCTTGTGCAACATCTGAAGGCGAAATCTTAAACGGCATCTGATGGATTGTCTCACCCTCCATAGTTGCTTGTTTACCAACTTTTATTAAATCATCATATCCAACTTGATCCAAATGCATTTCTTTTAGAGTTGTTGGCATACCAATTTTTTTGTAAAACTCAATATACTTATCAAGTTCTTCTTTAGGTCTATTTTCCAATAAAAGTTGTACCAAAGTTCCATAAGCTACTTTTTCACCATGTGTTAAATGATGAATGTCACCCGTCAATGCAGTAAAACCATTATGAATTGCATGCGCCGCAGCCAATCCTCCACTTTCAAAACCTAGGCCACTCAATAGAGTATTAGCTTCAACAATATTTTCTAATGCTGGTGTCACCACTTTAGCTTCACAAGCTGCCATAGCCTGTAAACCATCTGCAAACAGCGTTTCTTCACATTTCTTCGCAATTGCAACTCCAGCCAACGTTTGTTCTTGTCCCAACATAGTTTTTCCATTTGCCTGCATAACTGCACGCGCCTCAACCCAAGTTGCTAAACCATCTGCAATACCAGACGCTAATAAACGCTTAGGAGCTTGTGAAATAACTTTTGTATCAACCAAAACTAAATCTGGATTTTTAGAATAAAATAGATAATGATCAAATGCACCTTCATCTGTATAAATAACAGATAAAGCAGATACAGGTGCGTCGGTCGATGCAATTGTTGGAGCAATAATAACAGGTTTTTCAATCAAATCTGCAATAGCTTTTGCACTATCAATCGTCTTTCCACCACCGAGCCCGATAATACTATCACAATTTTCTTTCTCAGCCAAGGCAACAACTCGATTGATTTCATTGTCAGAAGCTTCACCATTAAACTGGGCTAGAACAATATGGAAACCATACCTATGTAGGTAATCTTCAAATCGTTTTCCAACAATATCATAAACCAACTGATCGCATAATAGAATCGGACGATTTCCCAAATCCAATATTGATTTGGCATTTTCGAACAAGGCATTTTCCCCTTGAATATATCTCGAAGGACTAGCAAAAATTCTCATGTTTGTTTCCTCTCTATCTAAATGGAACGACTATTTTGAGTAACAAACCAGTCGTCAGAAAAATCATCAACCGCCTTTTGGATAGATGGCATGGCGAAAGCTGATTCAAAAACATCTGCTCCTGCTGTAACAGCATGCGCACCTGCAGCTAAAGCATTATTTACTTGTGCTACATTTTTAAAGGATGCAGCTAAAATCTTACTAGGAGAGTTCTGTCTATCAATAGCAAGAGCTAATTGACGAATGACAGAATTTGAATCAATGTTCAGATTTTCCATTCTATTATAATATGGAGCTAGGTAATCCGCTCCTGCTTCGATAGCTAATAATCCCTGAATAACTGTATAAATAGCTGTTGCAGTGATAGGGTAGCCCTCTTTTTTTAGCACCTTTATTGCACGTAATCCAGCTGGAGTAACAGGTACTTTGATAAATATATCATCTCCTGCTTGTCTCCGAATTTCATGAGCATCCTTTAAGATGCCTTCAAAATCTTGAGAAATCACCTGAACATGAATAGAGGGTGCAGAGCCAATCAATTCTCTTACATCTTTGATTCGTTCAAAAAAATTAATAGAACCCTCTCTTTTTGCAATAGTGGGATTTGAAGTTACCCCAGCTAGCGGTAAAATTTCAGACCACTTTTTAATCTCATCTAAATTTAATGTGTCAAGCATAAATTCCATAAAAAGAACCTCTTTATTTTACAAAGTATGCTCAGTACGTCCTATAATATCATCTTGGGTTGCCTTAGAAAGAACATTGAAGAATGCAGAGTATCCTGCAACACGAACAATTAAGTCTCTGTGTTTTTCAGGATGTTTCTGAGCGTCAATCAACGTCTCTCTGGAAACAACATTGTATTGAATATGGTACCCATGTAAACGATTAAAGAATGTTCGTAACAAAGCAATTAGTTTTAATTTATCTTCTTCTTTGGCTAAGGTTTGAGGATTTACTTTCTGATTTAAGAGAACCCCACCTACGATTTCATCTGTTGGTAATTTTGAAACAGATTTTAAAACAGATGTAGGGCCGTGTTGATCCATATTATGTGATGGTGAACAACCCTCTGCTAACGGTGTACCCGCGTTGCGTCCATCTGGCGTTGCTAATGTTCCACGTCCCTGTCCTACGTTGGCTGAGATAGAAGATGTTCCTGAATAACGAATTCCTCCAATAGGTCCTCTTCCATAACGTGTATTAGGATATTTAGCAATTTCATCAACATAAATGTCATAAGCAGCAGTAACCAATTTGTCAGCATAATCATCATCATTACCGTACTTAGGTGCATCATGAATCAACATTTCTTGAATGACCTTACCTTCTTCTCCGGCATAATCTGTTTCCAGTGCATGCCAAAGCTGACTTGGGCTTATACGTTCTTCCTCAAATACCAATTTTTTAATTGCAGCTAATGAATCCGACAAATTTGCAATTCCAACTTGCAAACCTGATATATAATCATATACTGCTCCACCTTCTTTCAGGTGTTTTCCACGACCAATACAATCATCAGTCAATGCTGAACATAGAATATCAGGAACTTCTCGTTCCAATGATAAATCAATAGAATTTTCAACAATAACACTCATTCGTGTCAAATATCTTAGTGTTTTATCCCAAGCATTTTCTAATTCAGAAAAGTTCTTCATATCCTTAAAATGACCAAAGCTTGGTGCAAACCGTTTACCCGAAGCCGGATCAATTCCATCATTCATCGTGATAAGTAGAACCTTAGGGAAGTTCATATAACTCATACCTGTGCAACGATAGCCCCATTTCCCTGGAACTGCCGTTTCAACACATCCAATGGCACTGTAATCATAAGCATCATCTTCCAATACTCCTTTTGCAATAAAAGAAGGAATAATAATCTCATCATTATTAAATGCAGGCATACCAAAACCAAGTTTCATCACTTCAATACACTCATTCATGAAACGAGCATCTAAACCTGCATGGTAACGTACAGTTAGATTAGGTTGCGGTAGATGGGTTTGTGCAACTGATTTTAATACCAAATAAGATAATGGGTTAACAGCATCCTTCTTATCTCGAGTCTGTCCACCAATTGTAACATTTTGATATAAAGGACTTCCTGCTGAAGAAAATGTATGTGCTTGACTGCGAACCTTATTAATTGTAATTGTCTTAATCCAAAGATTTGTTAGACGTTCAACAATGCTATCTTCTGTTTCTTTACCACTTTCTAAATCAGCCTTCATATATGGATACATATATTGATCAAAACGGCCATATGAAAGAGAGTGGCCATTAGATTCAATTTGTAAAATACATTGAATAAACCAGACTGATTGAATAGCTTCTGCAAAAGTAGTTGCCGGCTCATATGGGACTCGAGAGCAAATATCTGCAATCTCAAGTAATTCTTTCTTACGTTTAGGATTTGCATTTTCGGCTAAACTTTTAGCAAGAGCAACAAAGCGATTTGCATATACTTTAATAGCATCGATTACGATAAATATAGAGTCGTAAAAATGATATTTATCAATACTTGCTGGATCTGTTAAATCTAGCGCTGCTTTCGATTTACGAGCCCGCTCTTCAAAACCTCTTAAACCAAATTGCAACAATTTCTGATAGTTAACTGCTAAGTGAGCATCTCCAGAATTCATCTTACCTTCCATACCGAAGAATCCTGTTTCCATATAAACAGACACTTCTTCAGGTAATAAGGCACCAGCTCTCGCACGTAAATTATTATTTTCCCAAAACGGAGCAATACTTCTAAGTTGTTCTTTTGTTTCTTCAGTAATATAGAAAACATCTCCATCACGCTTTTCAAAAAGATCCAACTCATTGAGAACAAATTCTAGCGTATATTCTGGAAAAATAGGAGCATCTTTATTGGAAGAAGCTTGATTTCCCGCAATCATAGATTCTTCTTCGATATAGATAGTCATATTTTCCAAAATTTCTTTGAGCATATAGGCGCGTTTTAGGACATTAGGTTGTTCCTTATATCGATCATAAGCGCGTGTTGCTAAAACTGCTCTTTCAGCATCAATATAAGGTTTTTTATTTAAAACATCTTCTCGATATTTGTTCATCCTTTCAGTAAGGCTGCCAAAATATTCTGTCTTGATTGTTGTTCTTGCTACTTCTGTATTTACCATCGTAAGCACCTTTCTTTCGAAAATATTTTTGTTTCTTTCGAAAATATAATACCTGATTTTTTAGAGAATTTCAAGCTTTTAACTAGAAAAACTTTAACTCTCTAATTTTTAGCACAAATGTGTGTGTTTAATGACAATACACAAATGTTTTTTTAGAATTATCATGCTTCATTCTGATAAGCTAAACGATCCTGTACTTTAAAGAATGGGAAATAAACTAATGTAGACATCGCTAATATCACCAGCTGAGTAATAACTCCTTGCCATCCACCAACCATAAATCCTGATATAATAGCTGGGGTGCTCCAAGGTAATGTAACTCCTGAAAATGGCTGCATGAAACCTGTTGCAATAGCTCCATATACTATCACAGCTGCAAGTACAGGAACAAGAATGAAAGGTACAAACATAACTGGATTCATAACAATTGGAAATCCAAATACAACTGGCTCATTTACGTTAAATATTGCTGGAAAGGCTGCTACTTTACCTAACGCTTGGTACTGTTTCGATTTTGCTGCAAAAAGCATCGCAACTACAAGACCAAACGTAATCCCTGAACCAGATAGAATTAAAAATGAATCTAAAAACTGTTGGGTAACAATATGTGCTCCATTTTCTAATGATAGATTACCAGAGGCTAACATAGCTTTATTAGCATCAAGATTAGATAAAAGCAGAGCTGTCACTACTCCATTTACTACCGATTGTCCATGGACACCAAACCACCATAAAAATGATATAAAGAATGCAATTCCAATTGCACCATACAAAGATCCAGTTAAACCTTGCAATGGAACTTGAATAGCAGAATAAATCATTTCTATGAATGTTCCGCCATTAGTCAATGAGCTCGCTAAAATATATACAATCATAGAAAGTAAGAAAATTACAAATGCTGGAATCATTGCTTCAAACTGTTTGGCAATAGCTTGTGGAACTTGTTCTGGCATCTTAATAACAATTTTTCTCTTTATAAAGAAGGTATAAATACTTCCTACTACCAAACCTATAATGATAGCACCGATAATTCCTTGACCTCCAAACCAAACTTTACTAATAGCATCCCCAATTGCCTCACCTTGTTTAGGGATATAAGATGATCTTAGCAAAATAAAGAATGCAGATACAGATAGAACCCCAGCTGGCAAAGCCTCTACTCCGCTATTCTTAGCATAAGAATAGGCAATTGAAAAACAAGAAATTAGACCCATAATCGCAAAAGTTCCTGAATAGACTTGCATAAACGGCTCTGTCCAATTTGCTCCAAATACACTAGCAATGCTCTTGTTTAATCCTTCAAATGGCAATTGTCCCATAATCAAGAATAAACTACCAACTACTGTCAATGGCAAAATTGCTAACATACCATCTTTTAGAGCTATAATACCACGCATATTCACAAATTTCATCATTGGTGCAATGATTTTCTGAACATCCATCTTTGCCATAATAAAACTCCTTTTCTTACCCACTAATCAAAGATAGGGCCAAATCTAATACTTTTTTCCCATCTAACATACCATAGTCCATCATCGGAATAACAGCTATCGGAACATTACACTTATCACAAATTTCTTTTGACTTATCTAATGTATAAGCAACTTGCGGTCCCAATAGTGCGACATCTATATTTGGGGCATAATCAGCTAATTTAGACTGAGAAAACGCCTCTATTTCTGCTTCAACTCCACTAGATTGCGCTGCAATTTTCATATTATTTACAAGCATACCAGTAGAAAATCCTGCTGCACAAAACAAACCAATCTTCACCATTATATTTTCCTCCTCTATGTTAATAACAATGACAATACTCTAGTATTATTTTTTTTGAAGTTCTTTTCTCAAACTAATAATTTCTTTGATTAAATTAATCTCCGTCATACTAGTCATGAGATGATCTTGTGAATGAACAAAGAGAGCTGTTATTTCTGTCTTTGTACCAGACGCTTCCTGGGCCAAGAATTTTGTTTGTAGATTATGGGCTTCTAATAAAGCTGCATCAGCTAACTGGATTTCTTCTTCACATCGTTCACATGTACCGTTTTTTATATAATCTAACGCTTTATAAATATGTTGTTTCGCATCGCCAGCATATAAAATTAAACCCATGATAATTTGATCTGGAACAATCATTTCCATAAATTCCTCCTCATTTCACTATGTAAAAAGCTTTTTTCATTTGAAATTTTAAAATTTTCTTTTGTAACTATAGAATACAACTACATAATAAACTTGTCAATCTAAAAACAACAAATAAACAATTTTTATTTATATAAGCACAAATGTGCAATCAACTAAAAAGAAAAAAGAAAAAACGATAAACTGATATCAGTCTATCATTTTCACTCTCATAAAATATTTCGAAAAGAAAAATCACCATCTTCTTCTAAAACTTTTAAAATTGTATTTTTATCTGTAATCAGATGATTTACTAGATTAGCACGCAAGACAGAAAGAATCGCAGATACTTTCGTATCACCATAAGCAACAGCTAAACTTTGAGGAATATTTTTTAAATCTTCCAAAGAGATTGCTATCGTTCTTTCCTGTAAGTTCTCATAAACTTCTTTACCTTTTGAATCAAAGAATCGACAACAAATTTCCCCTACAGTTTTAACTTTTGTCAATTCTTTAAAGTCATCCTCTGTAAGCATGTCTAACCATTGATGTTTTCCTTTATTACTAAAATCACCAATCCCAACCACAACTATATCTAAATCTTTCCAACTGTTTTTCAAATCTTCAAAATATCTTGATTGCAAAATACCATCTGCTAACAATTTATTTTCTTGCACAATTGTTGCATTCATAAATGTACACTCTCCATGAAATTTTCTAGACATTTCATAAATCAGTGTATTCACATGGTATTTAGCGTGTATATGACTAGGACCACCTGCTAGAGGATAGAAGTGAACATTTCGGACACTTTTGCTGTGAATTAAATCTACTAAATTACTTAAACTTTTCCCCCAAGAAAAGCCAATTTTCATATTATCATCAATTAAATTCCTAAGGACACCTGCTGCAACTTGAGAAATTCTTTCAGATAAAATTGTTAGATTATCATCAAATTCGTTTGGAATAATTTCTAAACTTTCCAGACCATACTTTTCTTTTACATAATTTTCCAACTTAAACATATTGGTATCAAAATTCTCTATTTCAATTTTAACAATTCCTGCATTCCTTGCTTCTGTTAACATTCTACTAATAGAGGTTCTATAAATTCCTAATTTTGCTGCTATTTGTGACTGATTTAAGTTTTCAATATAATACAGATAAGCAATTTTAGAGAGCAGTTTATTCCTATCTTGATTCATACACTTAACCTCTTACGAAACTACCTTAACCATTATCCCAGCATTTTCTAATGTAGCTATATTTTGTTTAGAAAGTTTTTCGTCTGTTATTACTTCATAGACTTGACTTAAAGCAAATCTTCTTACTATACCCCTTTTATCAAATTTACTTGAGTCAGTTAGGACAATGACTTTATCCGACGCTGCTGAAATATATTGAACTACCTCACTGCGCATTAAATCTTTTCCTGTAAAGCCCATCTCTTTATCGTAACCATCTGTCCCAACAAAAGCTTGATGCACATGAAAAGTCTGTATCATTTCTTTTAATAAAGGTCCCACAGTAACCTGTGAATCCTTCTGAAACTCTCCACCAAGAACAATAATACGACATGAATCATAAGCTCTCACAAAATTTGCTATAAAAAATGAATTTGTTACAATCGTAACATTTCTTTTTTGCTTGCAAATTTCCTCAGCAAGTAAAGCACAGGTTGAACCAGATTCTATCATTATTGTTTCATTATCTGATACTAATTTTACTGCTTCTTGAACAATTTTTCTCTTGATTTCATAATTAATTGACAAGCGTACATTTAAGTCATCTCCACTATTTAATACAGCATATCCATGCTCTCTGTGTAATAAGCCTTTTGACTCTAATTTATCTAAATCTTTTCTAATCGTTACTTTTGATACATTTAATTTTTCCGATAATGTATTAACATCAATCTTTTCATATTCTGATACTAATTTAATAATTTGTTCCAATCTTTTCATTTTACACCTCCGTTTTATTCTACCAAAATAAAAAGCAAAAAACAACAAATTAAACTTTCGTTCGTAATTGTTTTTCTTTCGTTTTTGTGATAGGATAGAATTATAAAGAGGAGGAACTCTTATGGAAATATCTAAAGGAATTATTTTTAATATTCAACACTTTTCAATTCATGACGGTCCGGGTATTCGTACAACTGTTTTTTTAAAAGGATGCCCTCTGCGCTGTCCATGGTGTTCTAATCCTGAATCTCAAAGAATGAAACCTGAAAAAATGAAAGATGCTCAACGAGAGAAATTCACTTTAGTAGGTGAAGAAAAAACTGTAGAAGAAATTATTACAGAGGTATTAAAAGATAAAGAATTTTACGAAGAATCCGGTGGAGGTTTAACTTTATCAGGGGGTGAAATATTTGCTCAGTTTGAATTTGCTAAAGCCATCTTAAAGTCAGCTAAAGAACATCACATACACACTGCCATTGAAACTACTGCCTTTGTTGATCATGAAAAATTTGTTGATTTAATCCAATATGTGGATTTTATCTACACAGACCTAAAACATTATAATTCTATAAAACATAAAAAAGTGACTGGGGTTTTTAATCAAATGATTATTAAAAACATTCATTATGCTTTTTCTCAACATAAAACTATCGTTTTAAGAATCCCGGTTATTCCTGATTTTAACAATAGTTTAGAGGATGCAGAAGAATTCGCTACTCTATTTAACTCATTAAATATCGACCAAGTTCAACTACTCCCTTTTCATCAATTTGGTGAAAACAAATATCGTTTATTAAATCGGAAATATGAAATGGATGGAGTCAACGCACTTCATCCCGAAGATCTTATTGATTATCAAAAGGTATTTCTGAACCATCATATTAATTGTTATTTCTAGTTTATTTCCTTGAAATGCTCTAGCTATTTGCAGATAACAAGCATCTATAATACATACTTAACTTCTCAAAAGGTTTAGCTAAAAAATTTTAGCCAAACCTTTTCTATTTTACCTTGCTCTAAAATTTTTAAACTGCTATACTTATAACAGAAAACCCTTCCAAGGAGGTAGCAGATGTCTCATTCCTTTAAAAAATCTCTCCAAAAAGAAATTCTCCATAGAAGCTCTATCGCAGCCTTTATGACCTCTCTTTTACTGCTCATTTTACTTTTTGGTTTTTCCTATTTTTTACAAAAGCAACAACTCTCCAAAGACACGAGACAGATTGTAAAACAGGTTCAAGAAATGAAAGAAGCCAATAATGAGCTCCTGACTACTATGAACCATAAAATGATTCCTGAATTTTTGGACGGCAAACACACAGAGCGAGAAGTCTTTAGCTTATTTTACGAGACAAAAGCTAGATTGAAGCTTAGTTCTGACCTCATTATCCTAAGTGATACAGGTGAATTACTATTTAGTACCAATCGAAATCATCAAGAAAGTATTTTATCTCCCTACTATCTAAAACTGCTCATTCAAAATCCTTCTCAAGATAAAGTGACAGAAAAAATTGCACTCTCTTCAGATAAGCAACATTACACACTCTTTATCAAACCACTACTTCAAAACCAACGAGTTAAGGCCTATACTATTGCTTTCGTAAATGAGAATGATTTCATCTCAAGTTTCCCAATGATCAATTCCAAATACATCATTACCGATAGCTTTGGAAATATGTTTTCCAACAATACAAATCAGTTTACTCGTTCCACTCTGGAAAAATTGGATGAAAAACTCCTACACTCTCGCACCCACTGGTATGCGAATGAACCGCTTATTGTTCAAAAAGAAAAAGTCGGTGCTATTTTTTCAATCTATACTTTTCAATCCTTCTTTCCCATTCCTAGCTTACTCGGTCTAGCCTCCGTCCTCACCTTATGTATATTCTTCCTCTACTTCTGGCAAGCGAGACGAATTGCTCATAAGATTGCTACACACAACGCTGTTCCCATTGAAAGTTTGGTTTACCAACTTCAAGAAATTCCTAAACAAGCAGAAAAAAGGCTTTCTCTACAAACAGGTGATGAGTTTGAGTTTATGGCAGAAAAAATAAACAATATGTTGTACGAATTAGATCAACTTCATCAAAAAATGTTGACCATAGAAAAAGAAAAGTGGATTTTTGAAAGAAAAATGCTGGAAGCTCAGTTCAATCCTCATTTTCTCTACAATACACTTGAGACGATTAAAATCACTTCTTTAATGGATGCCGCTCTCACACAAGACCTGATTCAAAACCTCACGCGCATTCTTCGCTACAGTATCACCGATTTAGAAAAAGAAACAACCATTTGCCAAGATTTAAAGATTATAGAGGATTACCTGATGATTCATAAGATTCGTTTCGAGCACTTTTCTTATGATATTGTCTGTCCAGAAACTGTTGATAATCAACCTATTCCTAAACTTTTCTTGCTTCCTTTAGTAGAAAATGCTATAAAATATGGGATGCAATACCGTATTGATCTTCATATAGATATCCAAATTACCTTGGAAACAGATTCTCTGACTTTTTTAGTCAAGGATAACGCCGGAGGACTCACAAAACAAGAGCGACTCGCTATTTTAGACTCTTTAGAAAGCCCTCATACCCAGCATGGCATCGTGAACAGCTACAAACGATTGAGCAATTTCTTTTCTGATGTCCAGCTAGATCTAGGAGTCAATCGCCAAGGAGAAACTTGGGTCAAATTTGTAACGAAAGGACTAACTCATGTTTAAGCTCATTATCGTAGAGGATGAACACCTCATCCGAAAATGGCTAGAGATTGCCGTAGACTACTCTGCCTTGGGTATCCAAGTCGTAGGAACTGCCAGTCACGGTCAAGAGGGAATGAAACTCATCCAAGAAAAAGAACCTCATATTGTCTTAACAGACATCACAATGCCAATTATGGATGCTTTTATGATGTTCGAAGCCACTCGTACCCTTCCCTATGAAAAAGTTATCTTATCAGGTTATAACGATTTTCAAAATGCCAAAAAAGCCATGCAATATGGAGCAGTTGATTTCTTATCCAAGCCAATTGATACCAAGGAATTGACAGAATGTCTTCAAAACATTGTTTTGCGATTACAAGGTAGCACCTATCAAGAAACTCCTTTTTTAGAAGAATATCAAACTTTACTCACCTCTATCCAACAGGTTGATACACAAAACCAAATCATTCAACAAATTATTTCCTTTGTCCACAAGCATTATGCAGAGCATTTTACGATTGCGACTATTGCTGAAGCTTTAAACTATAGCGAAAGCTATCTATATAAAGTTATCAAAGAAGACTTCCCCATGACTCTAAATGAATATATCTTACAATATCGTCTGAAACAAGCTATAGAGAAGATAGCTGAATCTCCCAACTCCCCTCTAAGCGACATTTCTGATCAAGTTGGATTTTCAGACTATAAATATTTTGCCAAAGTTTTTAAAAAGTATCTCCATATTTCTCCAAAGGAATTGAAATCACTCGGAAGAATAGTAAAATAAGCTATTCTTCTTTTTGTAGAGAATTTTACTCTAATAGAATAGAATTGTCGGTTTTTAAAACGCTTACATTGTTTTAAAATAAACTTAAATAACACAACGGAGGTATCCATCATGAAAAAGAAATGGATGTATTATGCTGCTTGCGGACTAGCTCTTTTTGGTCTTGCTGCTTGTTCTTCTAATGAATCTGCCGATGGCGATTCATCTGATAAAGGAGACGGCGGTTCGCTAGTCGTTTATTCACCAAACTCAGAGGGCTTAATCGGAGCAACTATTCCTGCCTTTGAAGAAAAATATGGTATCAAAGTAGAACTGATTCAAGCTGGTACTGGAGAACTTTTCAAAAAACTAGAGTCAGAAAAAGAAGCTCCTGTAGCTGATGTCATCTTTGGTGGTTCTTATACACAATATGCTACCCACGGAGAACTCTTTGAAAACTATACTTCAAAAGAAAATGATAATGTTATCAAAGAATATCAAAACACAACTGGCTACTCTACACCTTATACACTAGATGGTAGTGTTTTAATCGTCAATCCTGATTTAACAAAAGGCATGAACATCGAAGGATATAGCGACCTTCTCAAACCTGAACTAAAAGGAAAAATTGCAACTGCTGACCCAGCAAACTCTTCTAGCGCCTTTGCTCAATTAACAAATATGCTACAAGCTCAAGGTGGTTACAAAGACGATAAAGCCTGGTCTTATGTAAAAGATCTCTTCACACTTATTGATGGGAAAATCGGTTCAAGTTCATCTGGTGTCTATAAAGCAGTCGCTGACGGAGAAATGGCTGTTGGTCTCTCTTATGAAGATCCAGCAGTTAAACTCTTAAATGACGGAGCTAACATTAAGGTAGTCTATCCAAAAGAAGGAACCGTCTTCCTACCTGCTAGTGCTGCTATCGTTAAAAAAGCGAAAAATATGGAAAATGCCAAGAAATTTATCGATTTTATTATCTCTCAAGAAGTACAAGATACACTTGGTACAACCACTACTAACCGTCCTGTTCGTAAAAATGCCAAAACAAGCGAAAATATGAAACCAATTGACAAAATCAAAACACTCACTGAAGATTATGATTATGTCATCAAGAATAAATCAGATATCGTTAAGAAATACAACGAAGTCTTTACAGATATCCAATCTAAACAGTAAAAGAGGTTCACTATGAGTGAGATCAAAATTATCAACGCCAAAAAAATCTACCACGATGTCCCTGTTATTGAGAATTTGAACATTACAATTCCAAAAGGAAGTCTCTTTACCCTTCTTGGACCTTCAGGTTGTGGGAAAACGACTCTTCTTCGTATGATTGCAGGTTTCAACAGTATCGAAGGCGGAGAATTTTACTTCGATGATACAAAAATCAATAATATGGAACCCAGCAAACGCAATATCGGGATGGTTTTTCAAAACTACGCTATTTTCCCACATTTGACTGTTCGAGATAATGTTGCTTTTGGTCTTAAGCAAAAGAAGGTTCCAAAAGAAGAATTGATTCAACAGACCAATAAATATCTTGAACTCATGCAAATTGCTCAATATGCGGATCGAAAGCCCGATAAACTCAGTGGTGGACAACAACAACGTGTCGCCTTGGCACGTGCCTTAGCGGTTAATCCAAGTGTTCTCCTCATGGACGAGCCACTTAGTAATCTGGATGCCAAACTTCGCTTGGATATGCGTCAAGCCATTCGAGAAATCCAACACGAAGTAGGAATTACAACTGTTTATGTGACCCACGACCAAGAAGAAGCTATGGCTATTTCAGACCAAATTGCTGTTATGAAAGACGGAGTCATCCAACAAATCGGTCGGCCAAAAGAACTCTATCATAAACCAGCTAATGAGTTTGTAGCAACCTTTATCGGACGCACAAATATTATCCCCGCCACTCTTGAAAAACGGAGCGACGGCGCTTATATCGTATTTTCAGATGGCTATGCCCTTCGAATGCCAGCCCTTGATCATGCTGAGGAGCAAGCCATTCATGTAAGCATTCGTCCTGAAGAGTTTATCAAAGATGAATCTGGAGATATTGAAGGAACTATTAGCGATAGCGTCTATCTTGGACTGAATACTGAATACTTCATCGAAACAGGGTTTGCCTCAAAAATTCAAGTTAGCGAAGAATCAACTTTTGAAGAAGATCTACAAAAAGGCGATCGTATTCGCCTACGAATCAATACTCAAAAATTAAACGTCTTTTCTGCAGATGGTTCACAAAACCTGATAAAAGGAGTCAACCATGGAACGTAAAAAACTAAATATTTGGACAGCCTCCTCTTTCTTCATCTTTCTTACCTATCTTGTCTTTCTCGTTTATCCTATCGTTACCGTGCTCAAGCAAGCACTCATACATGAAGGTCAATTCTCACTAGCTAATTTTGTCACTTTCTTTAGTAAAGCCTACTACTCTGAGACACTTGTTAACAGTTTCAAGGTTTCCATTACCGCTACTGTCACTTCCTTAGTCGTAGGAACCCTATTAGCTTATCTCTTCTCTATGTATGACTTCAAGGGGAAGAAATTTCTACAAATATTGATTATCATTGCTTCCATGTCAGCTCCTTTTGTGGGAGCCTACTCCTGGATTCTCTTACTGGGACGAAACGGGGTCATTACTAAATTCCTGACAAATTCCCTTCATCTTCCAGCTATCGATATTTATGGATTCAAAGGAATTGTACTTGTCTTTACACTGCAACTATTCCCACTGGTATTTCTATACGTTGCTGGGACAATGAAGAGTATTGACAATTCTCTACTTGAAGCAGCTGAAAGTATGGGGTCCTTCGGATTTAAGCGTATCGTAACGGTCATTTTACCTCTCCTAGTTCCAACCTTACTAGCTGCTGCCCTACTTGTATTTATGAGAGCATTCTCAGACTTTGGAACGCCTATGTTGATTGGTGAAGGGTATCGGACTTTCCCCGTCTTGATTTATACCCAATTCATTAGCGAGGTTGGAGGAAATTCTGCTTTTGCATCTGCTTTAGCAATTATGGCGATTATCATTGCCTTGGCAATTTTCCTTATCCAAAAACACATTGCAAATCGCTACAGTTTCAGCATGAATTCGCTCCATCCAATTGAGCCTAAAAAAACTACAAAAGGAAAAATGGCTGCCATTTATGCAACAGTCTACGGAATTATCTTTATCTCTGTTTTACCTCAAATTTACTTGATTTATACTTCTTTTCTAAAAACATCAGGTATGGTATTTGTCAAAGGTTATTCTCTAAACAGTTACAAGGTAGCTTTCACTCGTATGGGCTCTGCTATTTTCAATACCATTCGTATCCCTTTGATTGCCTTAGTTCTAGTTGTTCTATTTGCAACATTTATCTCCTACCTAGCCGTTAGAAAACGGAATTTGTTTACAAACTTAATTGACAGCCTCAGTATGGTTCCTTATATTGTACCAGGAACCGTTCTAGGGATTGCCTTCATTTCTTCCTTCAATACCGGTCTATTTGGAAGTGGATTTCTTATGATTACTGGGACAGCTTTCATCCTGATTATGTCCCTATCTGTCAGAAGATTGCCTTATACTATTCGCTCATCTGTTGCTAGCTTGCAACAAATAGCACCAAGTATTGAAGAAGCCGCTGAAAGCTTAGGAAGTAGCCGTCTCAATACCTTTGCCAAGATTACAACTCCAATGATGCTATCTGGTATTATTTCTGGAGCCATCTTATCTTGGGTCACAATGATTTCAGAACTCTCTACTTCTATCCTCCTCTACAATGTCAAAACAAGAACAATGACTGTAGCCATTTATACAGAAGTTCTCAGAGGAAATTACGGTGTAGCCGCAGCCTTGTCAACTATCCTCACTGTTCTAACAGTAGGTTCCTTGCTCTTGTTCATGAAAATCTCTAAAAGCAACAGCATTACACTTTAGTTTTCCCCCTCAAAAACAGCCGAAAGGATTACCCTCGGCTGTTTTTTCTTATCTTGATATTCTTATCAAATCCCTAGTTCCTAGCAAGCAAGTCTAAACTGATTATACTCAATGAAAATCAAAGAGCAAACTAGGATACTAGCCGCAGGTTGCTCAAAGCACTGCTTTGGGGTTGTAGATAAGACTGACTGACGAAGTCAGTAACCATATCTACGGCAAGACGACGTTGACACAGTTTGAAGAGATTTTCGAAGAGTATTAAATAGAGGCTTCCTCCATCTTCTCACGTCCTAGTTCTCGGTAACTACGGTCACCAACAACCTCAACGCTAAACTGACCGTCCTCATATTCAAGAATCGTCACGCTACCATTATCGAGACCATGTGGATGCATACCATTGATCAGATAAACAATGGTTCCAATGGTCATTCCATGGCTGACAACGAGAGCATTGCCTCCACCTTGTTCTTCCATTTCTTTGGCAATCGCTTCAAAACCTTCCTTGATTCGGCCACTGAGTTTTTCCCAGCCTTCAGCCCAACCAGCTGTATCGACCTCTACCAAGCCCTCAGCCAGTTCAGCATAAGATAATTGGTGAACATGGTCCACATTAAAGATACGAGGAATAATGCCCATGAAAAGATCACCATCATAAGCTCCATCAAAGCTACCAAAACACCATTCTCTGATCCGCTTGTCCATGCGATAAGGAATTTTTCCCTGCAAGCCAAGCTCGTCAAGGATAATTCCCATTGTCTGAATGGTGCGCCCAGAATCACTGGAATAAGCACGCTCAAACTGCAGACCAGATTCTCGCAAACCGATTCCTAACTCTTGAATCCCTCGTTCACCTTCAGTTGTTAAGGGAGTATCGCTCCAACCTTGCGCGCGACCAATCGTGTTAAACATGGTCTTGCCATGACGTACCAAATACAATCGTACTTTTACCATTTTCCGTCCTCCATTTGCTTCTATTATATCATGGATGATAAAACAAAAGCCACCCAGACAGGCGACTTTTGCAGGAGATTATTATGAAAAAGTTTAGGAGTTCTATTAAATAAAGATATTAGATGAAAATCAAATTCAAACTAAATCAGTGTTATCTGTTTCAAATAATATTAGGAGGTCTTTATTTAATGATTATAGTATACACATCCAACCTTAAATAGAACTTAAAATTTCTCCTATTTTCTTAATTTTTAAAACTATGAATTGGTGCTGGGATTTGTCCTCCACGAGAGATAAAATCAACAGACGAAGCTCCATTGACTTTCATTACTGGAGCTGTACCAAGAAGACCACCAAACTCAATCATATCGCCTTCTTTTCCTTTGGGAATGATACGTACAGCTGTTGTTTTCATGTTAATGACACCAATTGCAGCCTCATCCGCAATCATAGCCGCAATGGTCTCAGCAGGTGTATCTTCTGGGATGGCAATCATATCCAAACCAACAGAACAGATAGCCGTCATGGCCTCCAGTTTTTCTAAATTAAGAGAGCCATTTTGCACTGCCGCAATCATACCCTCATCCTCAGAAACAGGGATAAAGGCACCAGACAAACCACCAACTTGGTTGCAGGCCATCACTCCACCCTTCTTAACTTGGTCATTCAAGAGAGCCAAGGCAGCCGTCGTTCCGTGCGTACCAACTGTTTCTAGCCCCATTTCTTCAAGGACACGTGCCACAGAATCTCCAACCGCAGGAGTTGGTGCCAAACTCAAGTCCACAATACCAAACTCCACACCCAGTCTCTCACTGGCCAACTGACCAACCAATTGACCGATACGAGTGATTTTAAAGGCAGTCTTCTTAACTGTTTCTGCTACTACATCAAAGCTCTGTCCACGAACTTTTTCCAAGGCACGCTTGACCACGCCAGGACCAGAAACTCCGACATTGATGATAACATCTGCTTCCCCAACACCATGGAAGGCACCAGCCATAAATGGATTGTCCTCAACAGCATTAGCGAACACAACCAACTTGGCCGCTCCCATATCTGATAGATTAGCCGTTTCCTTGATAACTCGTCCCATATCCGCCACAGCCGTCATATTGATACCAGACTTGGTTGAGCCGATATTGACTGACGAGCAGACCTTGTCCGTTTCAGCCAGAGCACGAGGAATAGAATTGATGAGAATCTTATCTCCCTTTTGATAACCTTTTTGTACCAAGGCAGAGAAACCACCAATAAAGTCCACACCAATCTCTTTCGCAGCCTTATCAAGCGCTTTTGCCAGAACCACGTAGTCCGTCGCATCTGTCGCTGCCCCAATCAGAGAAATAGGAGTCACCGATACACGCTTATTAACGATTGGAATTCCCAACTCAGCTGCAATTTCATCCCCAACAGCCACTAAATTAGCCGCCTTGGTCGTAATCTTTTGATAAATTTTCTCCGCAGCACGATTGATATCTGGATCGATACAGTCCAAAAGGGAAATTCCCATGGTAATGGTTCTAATATCGAAGTTTTGCTCCTCAATCATGGCGATAGTTTCCGTAACTTGTCTAATATCCATGTGCACCTCCTAGATATTATACATAGCTTCGAAAATCGCTGCACTCTGAATATTGATTTTTACATTCAAAGTTTGTCCAAAAGCTTCAAACTCATTTCGCAGATAAGTAAAATCTTGCTTTTCATCACTAGAGACAACAGCCATCATCGTGAAATATTCATCTAAGACAGTTTGAGAAATATCGTCTATGTTCAAACCCAATTCTGCAATTTTGCCAGAAACACCTGCAACAATTCCAGATTTATCTTTACCAACAACAGTTATAATCGCTTTCATAAGCAAACTCCAATTCTTCTTTTAATAGGAAACCTGAACATTAAACAGGATTCTTTTCAAATAGTATAGCATAATTCTAACGAAAATACTCAAAAACGCCTGCTTACGAAGTTGTTCTTAAGCAAAAAACAATTTCGTAAACAAGCGTCTACTATCCCAACTTATGATGAGTGTTCCCGCTAGGACCGAAATCCTAGCGGTAGACCAGAGCTAGACTAAGAGCACAAGACTCCATCATCATAACACTCAACAAAATTGATGATTTTATACTAATTCGATGATCGCCATTGGCGCTGCATCACCACGACGTGGTTCAGTTTTAAGGATACGAGTGTATCCACCGTTACGTTCAGCATAACGAGGTGCGATTTCTGAGAACAATTTTTGAAGTGCTGTAGTAGAAGTGTACTTATCAGTTGCTTCATCATAGTTTTCAGATGCGATTTCATTACGTACGAAAGCAGCTGCTTGACGACGTGCATGCAAATCACCACGTTTACCTAGAGTAATCATTTTTTCAACAGTTTTACGGATTTCTTTAGCACGAGCTTCAGTTGTCACGATTGATTCGTTGATCAAAAGGTCAGTTGTCAAATCGCGAAGCATTGCTTTACGTTGTGAGCTAGTGCGTCCTAGTTTACGGTAAGCCATGTATTCCTCCTTTATTTATCTTTTAATCCAAGACCCAAATCAATGAGTTTGAGTTTCACTTCTTCCAAACTCTTGCGTCCAAGATTTCGTACTTTCATCATCTCTGCTTCAGATTTTTCTGTCAAATCATGCACAGTATTGATACCGGCACGTTTCAAACAGTTGTATGAACGCACAGACAAGTCCAGTTCCTCAATCGTACGATCCAAAATACGATCGTCAGATTCAGTGTCAGCTTCTTTCATCACTTCAGTTGACTTAGCAATCTCAGTAAGATTTGTAAACAAATCAAGATGTTCTGTCAAAATACGTGCTGAAAGCCCTAAAGCATCTTCTGGAATAATTGTTCCATTTGTCAAGATTTCAAGGGTTAATTTGTCAAATCCATCATTGCTACCTACACGAGCAGGTTCCACTTGATAGTTGACTTTTGTAACTGGTGTATAAATAGAATCTACAGCAAGTGTTCCAACTGGTGCATTATCCTTTTTATTTTCATCAGCAGGTACATATCCACGACCACTGTTAACAGTCATAGTCGCTTTTAGGGAAGAACCTTCACCGATTGTAAAGAGATAATGATCTGGATTTACAATTTCAATATCGCTATCTGTCAAAATGTCACCAGCTGTTACTTCAGCAGGACCTTCAACATCCAGTTCGATGATTTTTTCGTCTTCAACGTACGATTTCACTGCAATTCCTTTAATGTTCAGAATGATTTGCATCACGTCTTCACGAACACCTGGAACTGTGTCAAACTCATGTAACACACCATCAATGTTGATAGATGTCACAGCTGCTCCTGGTAGAGAAGCTAGAAGTACACGACGAAGAGAGTTACCAAGAGTTGTACCGTAGCCACGTTCAAGTGGTTCGATTACAAACTTGCCATAATCTTTATTTTCATCAATTTTTGTTATATTTGGTTTTTCAAACTCGATCATTTAGTTACTCCCTCTTAAACGAAAAGCAGTGTAATGCGATGATTATACACGGCGACGTTTTGGAGGACGAGCACCATTGTGTGGCACTGGAGTCACATCACGAATTGCTGTTACTTCAAGACCAGCGGCAGCAAGCGCACGAATAGCTGACTCACGACCAGAACCTGGACCTTTTACAGTAACTTCAACTGATTTAAGACCGTGTTCTTGTGCAGATTTAGCAGCAGCTTCAGAAGCCATTTGGGCAGCGAATGGTGTAGATTTACGAGAACCTTTGAAACCAAGAGCACCAGCTGATGACCAAGCAATTGCATTACCATGCACATCAGTAATCATAACAATAGTGTTATTAAATGTAGCGTGAATATGAGCAATACCAGATTCGATATTCTTTTTCACACGACGTTTACGTGTTGGTTTAGCCAAGACTTTTACCTCCTATATTATTTTTTCTTACCAGCAATCGCAACAGCTTTACCTTTACGAGTGCGAGCGTTGTTTTTAGTGTTTTGTCCACGGACAGGAAGTCCACGACGGTGACGGATACCACGGTATGAACCGATTTCCATCAAACGTTTGATGTTCAAGTTTACTTCACGACGAAGGTCGCCTTCAACTTTGATTGCATCCACTTCACGACGGATAGCATCTTCTTGATCTGATGTAAGATCACGTACACGAACATCTTCTGAGATTCCAGCAGCAGCCAAAATTTTCTTAGATGTTGCAAGTCCGATACCATAAACATAAGTCAATGAGATTACTACGCGTTTGTCATTTGGAATGTCAACTCCAGCAATACGAGCCATGTTTTCTCCTTTCTATCTTATCCTTGACGTTGTTTGTGTTTTGGATTTGCTGGGCAAATTACCATAACACGACCATTACGACGAATAACTTTACAGTATTCGCAAATTGGTTTGACCGATGGTCTTACTTTCATTTCTTATCCCTCCAAGTTTTTCGATTATTTAAAGCGGTAAGTGATACGTCCACGTGTCAAGTCATATGGACTCATTTCGACAGTAACACGATCTCCCGCTAAAATACGAATATAGTTTTTACGAATTTTACCAGAAACTGTTGCTAAAATCTGATGTCCATTTTCAAGTTCAACCGTAAACATTGCATTCGGCATTGTATCAACTACTTTGCCTTCAACTTCAATCACATCGTCTTTTGCCACGCAAAAGCACCTCCATAAATTTCGATTCGATGCCTCTAGACACAGAGACAACAATTATAAGTCAGACTATCTCAGTATAACATTTGTAGCGGATTTTTGCAAGTGTGAAAAACGCTTTATTTCAAATTTGTCAATACTTTTTCAATATCTGAGAAGACATCATTGATATCTTGATTACCTTCGATGTCATGAACCAAACCTTTGGCACGGTAGTGAGCAATGATTGGTTCTCCTTGAGCAATATTCACATCCAAACGACGTTTTACTGTCTCAGGCTTATCATCTTCACGTTGGTAGTAATCTTCTTCTTTATAGTCAACTGGTGGGTTAAAGACCTTGTGGAAAGTTTCTCTAGTTACGCGGTGGATGATACGGCCACTCAAACGTTCCAAGAGGCTGTCAGGGTTCACTTCAATATTGATAACACCTTCTAGTTCAATGCCAAGTTCAGCCAATGTTTTGTCCAAGGCATGAGCTTGTTCGATTGTACGTGGGTAACCATCCAATAAGAATCCTGTTTCTTTAATATCATCTTGTGAAAGACGTTCTTTTACGATTCCATTTGTAACTTCATCAGGAACCAATTCACCCTTGTCAATGTATGACTTAGCAAGAACACCCATTTCAGTTTGATTTGCTATTGCAGCGCGGAACATATCACCTGTTGAGATATGTGCAACATGGAATTGTTCTACGATTTTTGCTGCTTGAGTTCCCTTACCTGCACCAGGTAAGCCCATAATCAAAAGATTCATGATCTGATCTCCTTATTTTATTTTTAAATAGAAGCAAAAAGTCTTTTCACCCCTATTTAAAAACAAAATAGAAGAGGGGAGACCAAACTCTCACTAATGTTAGAGTTAAACCTCCACTCCCTCAGCATTTACTGCTTCATACTCAATGAAAATCAAAGAGCAAACTAGGAAGCTAGCCGCAGGTTGCTCAAAGCACTGCTTTGAGGTTGCAGATAAAGCTGACGTGGTTTGAAGAGATTTTCGAAGAGTATCAGTAAATACTTTTATTCTGTTCTATCCATGAAACCAACATACTTACGTTTCAATAGGTAACCTTCCAATTGCTTGATTCCTTCGATACCTGTAGAGATAATGATCAAGAGACTTGTTCCCCCAAAGGCAACAACATCAGAAAGACCAAATACATCTTTAGCTGCAATCGGCAAAATGGAAATCACACCAAGGAAGAGGGAACCAACAGTTGCAAGACGACGAAGAAGTTTAGACATATATTCTTCTGTACCTTTACCAGGACGAACTCCATGGATATAGGCACCGCTCTTTTGTAGGTTCTCTGCCGCTTTTTCAGGATTAATCTGTACAAACGTATAGAAGAATGTAAAGAGAATAATCAACAAAGCATACATGGCAATACCAGTTGGAGAAGTGGTTGCCAACATCTCTTGTGCTACCCTTACCCAAGCCCAATCATGACCTGTGGCGCTCAAAAATTGAAGAATCGCCGCAGGCGCTGCAGTAATGGAACTTGCAAAGATAACAGGGATAACTCCAGCAGGGTTTACCTTCAATGGAAGGTAAGAGCTAGATGGAGCACCTTGTGCAACCTTAGTATATTGGATTGGAATTTTGTATTCTGCTTGTTGAACATAAGTTGTAAAGTAAATAATCAACAATACAGTAATAATCAAAATGATTACGAAAATGATAGATGAAGTGATACGGCTACTTGGCACGTTCACAAAGTAGTCCACATAGATGCCCTGAATCATCTCTGGAATTGAGGCAACAATCCCGGCAAAGATAATCATGGAAACACCGTTTCCGTATCCCTTATCTGTAATTTGCTCTCCCAACCACGTGACAATCATACTACCAGCTGTTAAGATGATACCAATCGTCAGAAAAACTTGTGGAGTTAAAGCAGTTTTAATCAATTGAGCTCCAGCCAAGGTATTAAAACCAGCTGTAATCCCGATAGATTGCACAAAAGCAAGAACTAGAGCAATATAACGAGTAGCTTGATTCAATTTTCTTCGACCTACTTCCCCTTGTTTACCCCACTCTACAAATTTAGGTAAAATATCCATTTGCAAGAGTTGGACAACGATAGAAGCGGTGATATAAGGACTAACTCCTAGGGCAAAAATCGAAAAGTTTTTTAGGGCATTCCCTGAGACCAAGCTCAACATGTTTAAGAAGGATAATCCACTTAAAGCATTCAAGCTATTGGCATTCACACCAGGAACTGTAATGCTAGTCCCGATACGAAAGACCAAAACGATAAAAATTGTAAATAAAATTTTTGATCGAACCTGCTTGACTTTAAGAGCTTCTCTTAATAATTTAAAAAACATAGGTCACCTCTCTTAGATGACTTCTACTGAACCACCTTTAGCAGTGATAGCTTCTTCAGCTGATTTAGAGAATTTAGCTGCTTTCACAGTCAATTTCTTAGTCAACTCACCGTTACCAAGAATTTTAATACCTGATTTTTCAGCTTTAACAATTCCTGCTTCGATAAGAACAACTGGAGTTACTTCAGCACCATCTTCAAAGACGTTCAATTGGTCAAGGTTCACAATTGCGTATTCTTTAGCGTTGATGTTAGTGAATCCACGTTTTGGAAGACGACGGAACAATGGAGTTTGTCCACCTTCAAAACCAAGGCGAACTCCGCCACCGCTACGAGCTTTTTGACCTTTTTGACCACGACCAGATGTTTTACCGTTACCTGATGAAGTACCACGACCAACGCGGTTACGTACTTTACGAGAACCTTCTGCAGGTTTCAATTCATGAAGTTTCATTTTTATTTTCTCCTCTTTTGTAAAATGCTAGCGCCGATAAGGGAGAAAAGGTTGTCTCCCCCATCAACTCGCCTATACGACGTCATCATAGATGACTATATCTAGTTTTAGGGGATGGTATAGTGCACATCCCCTAAAAATTCATTAGTTTACTTCTTCAACTGTTACCAAGTGAGATACTGCAGTGATCATACCACGGATAGCAGCGTTATCTTCTTTAATAACAGAGCTGTTCAATTTGCCAAGTCCAAGTGCTACAACAGTTTTACGTTGTGATGGAATGCGTCCGATTGGAGACTTAGTCAAAGTAATTTTAATTTGAGCCATTTTATCCCCTTTCTTATGCCAAATCAGAAACTGAAATACCACGAAGGGCAGCAACTTCTTCAGCGCGTTTCAATTGTTTCAAACCTTCAACAGTTGCACGAACAATGTTGATTGGAGTGTTAGAACCAAGTGATTTAGATGTAATATCTGCCACACCTGCCAATTCCACAACGGCACGAACTGCACCACCAGCGGCAACTCCAGAACCTTCTACAGCAGGTTTCAACAATACTTTAGCTCCACCGAATTCTGAAAGAACTTCGTGTGGGATTGTTGTTCCAACCATAGGAACTTCGATCAAGTTTTTCTTAGCATCATCTACTGCTTTACGGATTGCTTCTGGAACTTCTTGAGCTTTACCAGTACCAAATCCTACGCGACCGTTGTGGTCACCAACAACAACAAGAGCTGCGAAACGAAGACGACGTCCACCTTTAACAACTTTTGTAACACGGTTGACAGCAACTACGCGTTCTTCTAATTCAACTGCATTGTCTTTAAATGCCATTTTCTAGTGTCCTCCTATTAGAATTTCAATCCGTTTTCACGAGCTGCATCAGCCAAAGCTTTCACACGTCCGTGATATAGATATCCACCGCGGTCGAACACCACTTCTGAAATACCTTTAGCGTTTGCACGTTCTGCAACGAGTTTACCGACAGCAACGGCTTGTTCAGTTTTAGTTCCTTTTGAAACTTCTTTGTCAAGAGTTGAAGCACTTGCGAGCGTTACACCCGCTACGTCATCAATCACTTGAGCGTAGATGCCTGTATTAGAACGGAATACGTTCAAACGTGGGCGATCAGCAGTTCCAGAGAGTTTTCCGCGAACGCGACGGTGGCGTTTTTGGCGGAGTTTGTTTTTATCTGGTTTTGAAATCACAGTTTTCACCTCTTTAGTTTTAAATCGTGTGCTATGCACAAAGTTGGAAAATAGGTTGGTGGTTGAAAATCAACCACTCAACATTATTTACCTGTTTTACCTTCTTTACGGCGAACGAATTCACCAACGTAACGGATACCTTTACCTTTATATGGTTCTGGTGAACGAAGGCTACGTACGTAAGCAGCTGTTTGCCCAACTACTTCTTTTGAAATTCCGCTAACAACGATTGTTGTTGGGTTTGGAAGTTCAAAAGTAATTCCTTCTGGAGCTTCAACTTCGTCTGGATGAGATTTACCAACAGCCAAAACAAGTTTAGATCCTTGAAGTTGTGCACGGTAACCAACCCCGCGCATTTCAAGTTCTTTCTTGAATCCTTCTGATACACCAACAACCATGTTGTTCAAAAGGGCACGAGTAGTTCCGTGGATAGTTTTCATTTCTTTTGAATCGTTTGGACGGTGAAGAGTTACTTCAGTGCCTTCCACACGGATTTCAATATCTTTTGAGAACTCACGAGTAAGTTCTCCTTTAGGTCCTTTTACAGTTACAAGGTTGTCATTGTTAGTGAGTTCAACACCAGCAGGCAACACGATAACTTTATTACCAATACGTGACATGTTTATTTTCTCCTGTTAGATTGTCAGGCCAGAACGGCCAGTTTTCACGGGGTTCAGATACTTATTTAGTTCAAGAGCTGAACTGAACACGCTCTAAGAACTGTGCAAAATAGATAAGTTGGCTTGTTTGTAAACAAACTTCTCCAACTTCCTAATTTTGCTTTGTTCTTTACGAGCTTTGTATCTTGATTTTACCAAACGTAAGCGATAACCTCACCACCAACATTCTTTTGACGTGCTTCTTTATCAGTAAGCAAACCTTCAGAAGTTGAAAGGATAGCAATTCCAAGTCCGTTAAGAACTTTTGGAAGGTCTTCACGTTTTTTGTAGACACGAAGTCCTGGTTTAGAAACACGTTTCAAGTTAGTGATAACTTTCTCACCGTTTGGTCCGTATTTAAGGAATACACGGATGATGCCTTGTTTGTCATCTTCGATGATTTCAACGTTTTTTACAAAACCTTCGCGTTTAAGGATTTCAGCAATCCCTTTTTTGATGTTTGATGCAGGTACTTCAAGTACTTCGTGTTTAGCTTGGTTAGCGTTACGAATACGAGTTAGGAAGTCTGCGATTGGGTCAGTCATAACCATTTTGTTTTTCTCCTCTTACTAGTAGTTTGCAAGTTGCACTTGCTAGTTAATGATTGAGCTAGGCTCAGAATATGTTTCTAGGTTTCAATTCCTAAGTGAGTCTAGGCATCTGCTTGCAGGCATAACTTGAGTTAGGCAAAAGCAGATAACGACGAATCACGACGGGATTGAAAGCTAGAATTACCAAGATGCTTTTGTTACACCAGGAATTTGTCCTTTGTAAGCTAATTCACGGAAGCAAACACGGCAAAGTTTAAATTTGCGGTAAACTGAATGTGGGCGACCACATTTTTCACAACGAGTATAAGCTTGAGTAGAGAACTTCGCTGGACGTTTGTTCTTAGCAATCATTGATTTTTTAGCCATTAGATTTACCTCCTATATTATTTTGCAAAAGGCATTCCAAGGCCTGTAAGCAATGCACGTGACTCTTCGTCAGTGTTAGCAGTTGTTACGATAACGATGTCAAGACCACGAGTTTTGTCAACGTCATCAAAGTTGATTTCTGGGAAGATCAATTGTTCTTTCACACCAAGTGTGTAGTTTCCGCGTCCATCAAATGATTTCGTTGGAACACCGTGGAAGTCACGTACACGTGGAAGTGAAACTGAAACCAATTTATCCAAGAATTCGTACATACGTTCACCACGAAGGGTAACTTTTGCACCGATCGCAACACCTTCACGAAGACGGAAGCCGGCGATTGATTTTTTAGCTTTAGTGATAAGTGGTTTTTGACCTGAGATAAGTGCCAATTCTTCAGCAGCTTTTTCAAGGCTTTTAGCGTTTGATACAGCTTCACCAACACCCATGTTCAAAACGATCTTATCTACTTTAGGCACAGCCATCACTGATGAGTAGTTGAATTGTTCTGTCAAAGCAGGAACTACTTCATTAAGATATTTTTCTTTTAAACGATTTGCCATTATACTTCTCCTTTCCTTCGTGATTAATCAAGCACTTCGCCTGATTTTTTGTTGTAGCGAACTTTTTTACCGTCTACAAATTTGTAACCAACACGACCAGCTACACCATTTTTGTCCAATACTTGAACGTTTGATACGTGGATAGCTGCTTCTTTCTCGATGATACCACCTTGAGGAAGCTCGTTAGTTGGACGTTGATGTTTCTTAACAATGTTAACACCTTCAACGATAACTTTGTTTACTTTTGGAAGGGCAGTAAGGACAACAGCTTCTGTTCCCTTATCTTTACCAGCGATTACGCGAACTTTGTCGCCTTTTTTTACAAACATTAGGTTTCTCCTTGATTTTTCTTACGCCCATAAGGGCACCCTAGCTTGAAGCTAGGGGACTAGTTTGTTTCTAAAAATTAAAGTACTTCTGGAGCAAGTGACACGATCTTCATGAAGCCACCTTCACGCAATTCACGTGCAACTGGGCCAAAGATACGTGTTCCGCGAGGAGTTTTGTCTTCACGGATGATAACTGCTGCGTTCTCGTCAAATTTGATGTATGAACCATCAGCACGACGAGCACCTGATTTAGTACGAACGATAACTGCTTTAACAACGTCACCTTTTTTAACCGCACCACCAGGAGTAGCTTGTTTTACAGATGCCACGATAACATCACCGATGTTTGCAAATTTACGTCCTGAACCACCAAGAACTTTGATAGTCAAGATTTCGCGAGCACCGCTGTTGTCTGCGACTTTCAAACGAGTTTCTGTTTGAATCATTTCAGTTTTCTCCTTTCAGGTTTGATTAGATGATGACCGCTTCTTCAACAACTTCTACAAGACGGAAACGTTTTGTAGCTGAAAGCGGGCGAGTTTCCATGATACGTACGATATCGCCTTCTTTGGCAACATTGTTTTCATCATGAGCTTTGTATTTTTTAGAGTAGTTAATACGTTTACCATAGACTGGGTGGTTACGTTTTGTTTCAACTACAACTGTGATTGTCTTGTCCATTTTGTCAGATACAACACGTCCAACAAGAACTTTACGATTATTGCGTTCCATTGAAATTTCTCCTTCCCTAGTCTATTATTTCGCTTCAGATTGAACTGTTTTGATACGAGCGATTTGTTTTTTAACTTCTTTCAAGCGAGCTGTTTGTTCCAATTGACCAGTAGCAGCTTGGAAACGAAGTTCAAACAATTCTTTTTTCAATTCGTTTTCGCGCTTCGCGAGTTCTTCTTGAGAAAGACCACGAAGTTCTTTAACAAATTCTTTTACTTCATTAAGTTTCATGCCTTCTCCTTATTCTGCTTCACGTTTTACGAATTTACATTTAACTGGCAATTTGTGGCTAGCAAGACGAAGCGCTTCACGAGCGATCTCTTCAGATACACCAGCGATTTCGAACATCACTTTACCACGTTTAACTGGTGCTACCCAACCTTCAGGCGCCCCTTTACCAGATCCCATACGCACACCGATAGCTTTAGCAGTGTATGATTTGTGTGGGAAGATTTTAATCCAAACTTTACCACCACGTTTCATGTAACGAGTCATGGCGATACGAGCAGCTTCGATTTGGCGGTTAGTGATCCAGTGGCTAGTTGTAGCTTGAAGACCGTATTCACCGAATGCTACTTCTTTTCCACCTTTTGCTTCACCGCGCATTTTTCCACGGAATTCACGACGGTGTTTAACACGTTTAGGTACTAACATTGGTTATTTACCTCCTTTAGTGTTTTTGCGAGCTGGAAGAACTTCACCACGGTAGATCCATACTTTAACACCAAGTTTACCGTATGTAGTATCTGCTTCTTCCCAAGCGTAATCGATATCTGCACGAAGTGTGTGAAGCGGAACAGTTCCTTCAGAGTATCCTTCAGCACGGGCGATATCTGCACCGTTCAAACGACCTGATACTTGAGTTTTGATTCCTTTAGCTCCAGCACGCATTGCACGTTGGATTGCTTGTTTTTGTGCACGACGGAAAGCAACACGTTGCTCCAATTGACGAGCAATTCCTTCACCTACAAGGTGAGCATCCAAATCAGGTTGTTTGATTTCGATGATGTTGATGTGTACTTGTTTTCCAGTCAATTTGTTAAGTTTCGCACGGAGTGCATCAACGTTAGCACCACCTTTACCGATTACCATACCTGGTTTAGCAGTGTGAAGTGAAACGTTAACTTTGTTTACTGCGCGTTCAATTTCGATAGTTGAAACTGCTGCGTCAGCCAGTTCTTTTTGAACGAATTTACGGATTGCAAGATCTTCATGAAGGTAATCCGCGTATTCTTTTTCAGCATACCATTTGGCATCCCAATCACGGATGATGCCGACACGCATACCAATTGGATGTACTTTTTGACCCACGATTTTACCTCCTTATTTTTCTGCAACAGCTACAGTGATGTGAGCTGTACGTTTGTTGATTGGTGAAGCTGAACCTTTCGCACGTGGACGGAAACGTTTCATAGTTGGTCCTTCGTTTGCAAATGCTTCAGATACTACCAAGTTAGCTTTATCCAAACCAAAGTTGTTTTCAGCGTTAGCTACAGCTGAGTTCAAAACTTTCAAGATGATTTCAGCAGCTTTGTTTGGAGTGAATGTCAAGATTGCGATTGCATCGGCTACGCTTTTACCACGGATGTTATCAAGAACAAGACGTGATTTACGAGGTGAAACACGTACTGTACGAGCCATTGCTTTAGCTGAAGTAATTTCTGCCATTTATGTTCTCCTTATTTTCTACGTGTTTTCTTGTCGTCTGCAGCGTGACCTTTGTAAGTACGAGTTGGTGCAAATTCACCAAGTTTGTGACCTACCATGTCTTCTTGAATGTAAACAGGTACGTGTTTACGTCCGTCATAAACTGCAATAGTGTAACCAATGAAACTTGGGAAGATCGTTGAACGACGTGACCAAGTTTTAATAACTTTTTTCTTTTCGTCGTTAGCTTGAGCTTCAACTTTTTTCATCAAATGCTCATCGACGAAAGGTCCTTTTTTAAGACTGCGTCCCATTTTTATATTTTCTCCTTTAAATGTTGTACCACAGCGGCTTGCGCTCCTATGGAGCGCTACCGAGCTGGCGGATTTACTAGTTACTTAAGCGACTAGTTTAATATTATTTCTCGTTGCGACGACGAACGATAAGTTTGTCAGATTTCGCTTTCTTGTTACGAGTTTTAAGACCAAGAGCAGGTTTGCCCCATGGAGTAGATGGTGCTTTACGACCAACTGGTGCTTTACCTTCACCACCACCGTGTGGGTGATCGTTAGGGTTCATTACAGAACCACGAACTGTTGGGCGGATACCTTTCCAACGGCTACGTCCTGCTTTACCAAGGTTTACAAGTCCATGTTGTTCGTTTCCGACAACACCAACTGTAGCACGGCAAGTTCCAAGAATCATACGAACTTCACCTGATTGAAGACGAACAAGAACGTATTTACCTTCAGAACCCAATACTTGAGCAGATGCACCAGCAGCACGTACCAATTCACCACCACGACCTGGTTTCAACTCGATGTTGTGGATCAAAGTACCAACTGGAATGTTAGCAAGTGGAAGA
Organism: Streptococcus sp. 1032; assembly: GCF_013277015.1. Taxonomy (NCBI): domain Bacteria; kingdom Bacillati; phylum Bacillota; class Bacilli; order Lactobacillales; family Streptococcaceae; genus Streptococcus; species Streptococcus sp. 1032. Next base: position 111,682 of record NZ_VMMD01000015.1, read on the forward strand.
GCGTTTCCGACTTTGATATCTGCTTCTGGACCTGAAACGATACGTTGACCTACTTCAAGACCTTTTGGAGCGATGATGTATGCTTTCACACCGTCAGTGTAGTGTACAAGAGCGATGTTTGCAGAACGGTTTGGATCGTACTCGATTGTTTTAACAACTGCTTCAACGTTGTCTTTGTTACGTTTGAAGTCAACCAAACGGTAGAAACGTTTGTGTCCACCACCTTGGTGACGAACTGTGATACGACCGTTGTTGTTACGACCAGCCTTGCTCTTCAAAGCAACAAGCAATGATTTTTCAGGAGTGCTTGTTGTGATTTCAGCGAAATCCAAAGAAGTCATATTACGGCGACCGTTTGTTGTTGGTTTATAAACACGAATTCCCACGATATTTCCTCCTTAGATTATTCAGCTTCAGCAGCAAACAACTCGATTGCTTTTGAATCAGCTGTAAGTGTGATGATAGCTTTTTTAGTTTTGTTAGTAAAACCAGTGTAACGTCCAACACGTTTAGCTTTTGGTTTTACGTTGATTGTGTTAACATTGGCAACTTTAACACCTTCGAAAGCAGCTTCAACAGCTTGCTTGATCAAAAGTTTGTGTGCACGAGTGTCAACTTCAAATACATATTTGCCTGCTTCAAGTTGAGCCATTGAGCTTTCAGTGATGACAGGTTTTTTGATAACATCATACAAATTCATTATGCAAGAACCTCCTCGATTTTAGAGATAGCTGCTTGTGTGACAAGAAGTTTGTCGCTATTTGCGATGTCAAGAACACTTGCAGTTGTAGCAGTTGCAACTTTCACGTTTGGAAGGTTACGAGCTGAAAGAGCTGCGAATTCATTTCCTTCTTCAAGGATAACAAGAACTTTAGAATCGATGCTCAATGCTGCAAGAACTTTTGCAAATTCAGCAGTTTTTGGAGCTGTAAATTCAAGAGAATCAACGGCTACAAATTTGTTTTCAGCAACTTTTTCAGAGTAAACTGATTTAAGAGCTAGGCGACGAACTTTTTGTGGAAGTTTGTAGCCATATGAACGTGGAGTTGGTCCGAAGACAACACCACCACCACGCCATTGTGGTGAGCGGATAGAACCTTGACGAGCACGTCCAGTTCCTTTTTGACGCCATGGTTTGCGTCCACCACCTGATACTGCAGAGCGGTTTTTAACAGCGTGTGTTCCTTGGCGAAGGCTTGCGCGTTGGCTGATGATCACATCAAACACAACTGATTCATTTGGTTCAATACCAAATACTGCATCGTTAAGAACAACTTGGCCAGCTTCTTTACCAGTTTGGTCAAATAATGTTACGTTTGCCATTGTGACTGATTTCCCCTTTCTTTATTATTTACCAGCTTTAACTGCTGATTTGATAGTGATAAGAGATTTCTTAGCACCTGGTACGTTACCTTTGATAAGGATAACGTTCTTTTCTGGAACAACTTGTACAACTTCAAGGTTTTGAATTGTTACGCGGTCGCCACCCATACGTCCTGCAAGGTTTTTACCTTTGAATACGCGGTTAGGTGCAACAGGTCCCATTGAACCTGGACGACGGTGGTAACGAGAACCGTGAGCCATTGGTCCACGTGATTGTCCGTGGCGTTTGATAACACCTTGGAAACCTTTACCTTTAGAAGTACCAGTTACGTCAACAACGTCTCCAGCTGCGAATGTTTCAACTGTGATTTCAGCACCAACTTCCAAGCCTTCAACGTTTTTGAATTCACGAATGAAGCGCTTAGGAGCCGTGTTAGCTTTCGCTACATGTCCTTTAGCAGGTTTGTTGCTCAATACTTCGCGTTTGTCATCGAAACCAACTTGGATAGCGTTGTATCCGTCTGTTTCAACAGTTTTAACTTGAAGAACAACGTTTGGAGTTGCTTCAATAACTGTTACAGGGATCAATTCGCCAGCTTCAGTGAAGATTTGAGTCATTCCCACTTTTTTCCCTAAGATTCCTTTTGTCATGAGAAAATAGTTCCTTTTCTATATTTTTTATTCAAAAAGTTTTTAACGAGCGTTTTTTATGCTCAAGTCTAAGATACAAAGGGCGTCAAACTCAAAGTGAAAATAGAAAACTGACGCAGTGTCTAGCAGGCACTAGGAAGTTTATCTTTTCCACACCGAGTTTAGCCCGTGTTCAATTAGATTGAAACACCAGCCTCTGCTCTTTTATATTTTAGATTAAAGTTTGATTTCTACGTTTACACCACTTGGAAGATCCAATTTCATCAAAGCATCAACTGTTTTTTGAGTTGGGTTAACGATATCGATCAAACGCTTGTGTGTACGCATTTCAAATTGTTCGCGAGAGTCTTTGTATTTGTGAGTCGCACGAATGATTGTGTAGAGGCTACGTTCAGTTGGAAGTGGGATTGGACCCGCAACTTGTGCACCTGTACGAGTAGCTGATTCTACGATTTTTGTAGCCGCTGTGTCAAGCGTACGGTGTTCATAAGCTTTCAAACGGATACGGATTTTTTTGTTTGCCATCTTTTTCTCCTTTTCGTCTATTTAAGATAATAGGCTAGCTCCACAAGAAAACCGACGCGGTGTTGCGTGGCAATGCAACCGAGCGTATCGCAACCTCTTGCATCAAAGCTAAAGCTGTAATTTACAGCACCATAATAGAATAACACAAAGCCCCTGCGATTGCAAGGGATTTGTTGCTATTTTTTCGTTTTTTTACAATGAAACTGTTTTCCTATTTTTTCTTTTTAAAATTAGGGATTTTCTTCTATATAAACTGACTCCTCTTGGCATCAAATTTATCTTCTGATTGGTCCACTAGAATGTCCGCCCTTGACTCAGTTTCTTTATAGTATCGCAGATACTGCTCCCGTCTCATCTGATGGCTAGCCAATATAAAGGATGCATCGCGATTTCTCACTGTCGTATCTCGATCTAGACGCCTTTTTAATTCGGTCTCCTCATCCGTGTAGAAACAGATGGTTTTGTCAAAGAGTTCTTTGGGTAAAAAGCCAACAGACATCCCTTCGACAATCAGAATTGGCTTTGCTCCAGACAAGACCTCACTAGCCTTCCAAGGTTCTTCAATTGTTAAGATATCCATACCTGCCTGCAAGGCAAGGATATCTCTCCGCAAACTCGCCAATTCATGCGCCACTGGCAGACAAGCTGTCACCTTTTGATCTGGTGCTTGCTTTGGTACTACCAGATGACGTTCTGAAGTGATATAAGGATCTGTTTCTAGCAAATTCACTGTAGTAGAATCTAAAGATTGGTACAATTCCTGGGCAAAGGTTGATTTACCCGAAGCCCCATGACCGTATATCCCCAGTGTCCTAACTTTTCCAGCTTCTATCTCTGAAACCAGTTGTTTTATCAGGTCTTTTTTCTTCATTCTCTCTTCACCTGTTCATAGCTTTCTTTTCCGTCATTAAGTTTGTCCCAAATCACTACTTGCCCACTTTTGAGGGATTTTTGAACATCGATAATTCGTTGATTGAAAGAACCTCGAAATTGGAGCATGAGATTCCTCTTAGTTCGATCATATCGTCCATCGACAAGAATGTCAATCAGTGACAAGAGTTCCAGTTTATCTTGTGTCTCCAACATCATTTCTTCCCATGTATAGCCCGTCCAAGACCAGATATCTTTATCTGGTAATTCCTTCCGAATCCGCTTAACGAGTGGCAAGAGAATCCCCGTATTAAGAAAGGGCTCCCCTCCCAGCAAGGTCAATCCTTGAACATAGGGCTGGGCAAGGTCTGCCATGATTTGTTCTTCTAATTCTGCTGTATAGGGAATGCCAGCATTGAAGGACCAGGTAGCTACATTATAGCACCCCTCGCAGTGAAACATGCAGCCTGATACATAGAGGGAGTTCCGCACACCTTCTCCATCCACAAAGTTAAAGGCCTTGTAGTCAATGATACGCCCTTGACTGAGTTCCTCGCTTTTCCATTCTTGTGGTTTTGGATTATTCATTCGCTACCTCTATCCAATAACGCTCCACACCATTACGAACATCCTCAATGAGCCCACCATTTGCTAGAATGACTGCTCTGCTAGCAGGATTATTTACGCTACAGGTCACAAGAGTTCTCTTGATGTTCTTTCCCTTAGCAACTTGCAAGCCCTGACGGAGAGTTTCCTTAGCATAACCCTTGCCTCTTTCTGATGGACGAATGGAGTAGCCAATGTGGCCAGCATAATTCAGTAACCCCTCATTCAGTCTCAATCGCAGATTCAAAAATCCTAGAGCACGACCTACATCATCAAATGATACAAATTGAATAGAAGGAACACGATTTTCAGGCAAGTTTATTCCCATCTCTTTTTGCATATTTGTTTCCAACCACTCTTCATACACAAAGTTCTCTGTATCCCAAAATCCTCCATCATGGGCTGATTGGCTCTTTTCAAACTCTGCCATCATCTCTAAAACTGTTTCTTTATCTGCTAATCTTGGTCTTCGTAGTTCCATCCTTACCTCCCACTATTAGAAAAGTGAGAGCTGACTCTCATACTCTTCGAAAATC
>NZ_VMMD01000015.1:116211-260650 GCF_013277015.1 Streptococcus sp. 1032
TTTGATTTTCATTGAGTATCACTTTTATTTTTTCTTATTCTTGTTTAAAAATTGTTCTTTGAGGTTGAGCAAGCGTTCTTTTTTACCAGCTCCACCTTTAGAGTGTTTCTCGTGATAACGGGTCACTTGTGCACGCCCCTTATCGTCTAATTGATATTTTCCCATTTCATTTCTTTCTAATTTGTTACTTGATGCCCAGCTATTTTAATCGTTGAACCATTCATATGTTTGACACGCGCTGCGATTTCCTTGTGACGCCCATTGACCATAGGTCTCGCTTGAGGATTACCTAAATAGCCACAAGTCCGTTTAACAACGTCTACTGTTTTAGGATCGCTATTGCCACAGTTTGGACAAGCAAAGCCCCTCTCAGTTGGTTCAAAATCCCCTTCAAAGTCACACTTGTAGCAACGGTCTATTGGTGTATTGGTCCCCAAATATCCCACACGGTCATAGGCATAGTCCCAGACAGCTTCCAGGGCCTTAGGATTTTGTTGAAGAACTGGATACTCACAATAATGGATGAAACCACCTGACGCACCTGCTTCTGGATAGACTTTCTCAAAGTCCAATTTTTCAAACGGTGTTGGATTTTTACGAACATCGTAGTGGAAAGAGTTGGTGTAGTATTCCTTGTCTGTGATATCAGGAATAGAGCCAAACTTGTCTGTATCTAATCGACAGAAACGGTCTGTCAAGCTTTCGGACGGTGTTGAGTAGATAGAGAAATGATAACCATATTGGTCTGACCACTCTTCTACACGGCGTTTCATATCTCGAATGATGTCTAGCGTGAATTCCTTGGCTTCTGGATTGTGTTCCCAGCTATTTCCAAAGAAAACTGTCGCTACTTCATACAAGCCGATATAGCCCAGCGAAACGGTTGCACGACGATTCTTAAAGAGCTGGTCAACACTCTCTTCTTTACCTAGACGATGGCCAAAAGCACCGTACTGATAAAGAATAGGAGCATTTGCCGGTGTCGCTTCCTTGGTTCGTTCGACACGGTAAACCAGAGCATCCTCAGCGATATTCATACGCTCGTTGAAGATTTCCCAGAACTTATTCATGTCGCCCTCAGACTCGAGGGCAATACGAGGCAGGTTAACCGTCACAACGCCTAGATTCATCCGACCTGAATTGACTTCTACACCATTTTCATCCTTCCATCCTTGAAGGAACGAACGACATCCCATAGGAACTTTGAAAGAACCTGTCAACTCGATAATCTTATCATAGGACAAAACATCTGGGTACATCCGCTTGGTTGCACACTCAAGAGCCAACTGCTTAATGTCGTAGTTGGGAGTCCCTTCTTCCAAGTTAAGGCCTCTTTTCAGCGTAAAGATGAGCTTAGGGAAGATGGCTGTACGATGCTCCGAACCAAGCCCCTTGATGCGAATGTTTAAAATAGCTTTTTGAATTTCTCGTTCAAAACGACTGGTTCCCATACCAAAACCTAGCGAAGTAAAAGGTGTTTGTCCATTTGAAGTGAAGAGAGTATTGATTTCATACTCAAGAGATTGCATGGCATCATAGATGTCTTTTTGGGTTTTCTTCCAGGCATAATCTTCTCGTTTTTCAGGCAATACCCACTCTTCTGCATCTTTGAGATGTTTTTGATAGTTCTTCTCTGCATAAGGCGCCAAAACTTCATCGATACGGTCAGCTGAACAGCCACCGTACTGGCTAGAAGCAACGTTGGCGATAATTTGGGAAATCTGAGCTGTCGCAGTCTGGATAGACTTGGGACTTTCTACCTCTGCATTTCCAATCTTAAAACCATTTTCCAACATACCTTTAAAGTCAATCAAACAGCAGTTGGTCATAGGGGTATAGGGGCTGTAGTCCAAATCGTGATAGTGGATATCTCCCTTTTGGTGGGCATTGGCTACGTGCTTAGGCAGCATTTGCAGTCCGATTGATTTCCCAACAATCCCTGCTGTCAAATCACGCTGGGTATTAAAGACATCGCTGTCTTTATTAGCATTTTCATTGACAACTGCTTGGTCTTTGTTGAGTAGTTTATGGATACTAAAGTTAATATCTGTCGCTTTTGAGCGCTCAAAATCCCTCTGCGTCCGATAAGTAATATACTCCTCAGCCAGCGCATATTCTTTGGCTTCAAGGAGTTCATGTTCTACAATATTTTGAATTTCGTAAATCTTAACCCCCTGTGGAAAGCGACTATGAATTTCTGTGACAATTCGCTCGGTCAGAGCATTGAGGCGTTTTTCGACCAAGGGTGTCACATCCATAACCTTGTCTGCCGCCTTGTGGAGAGCCTTGTCAATCTTGTCCACATCAAATACAACACGTCTCCCATCTCGTTTCTCGACGAAGAGAGTTGGCAAAATTGTAATTTTTTCTTCTAGTGCAATCATATGCATTCTCTTTTCTAAAATGTTCTTTCTAAAAAGTATTATACCACTCTAAAAAGAAAAATCAATATCTTGTGTTAAAAATCCTAAAATTTTTAAAAATACACAAGATATTGATTTGGTTATTTAATTTTATAGACTTTAAACTCTGAGTAATCCGTCTTTACTGGTTGGTAATTTTCTTTTAAGAGTGTTTCCACTTCAGACCAGACTGGCACCTTGTCATTCACCACAATCACCTTAGGTTGTTTTTCTTTCAAGTCATTGAGTAGCTTATTCCGGTTTTCCTCAGTTGCTGTATAGTGCACGGGAGACAAAATCGCCGATGGCGACAAGCGCTCACTCTTACGATAAAGAGTCGCAGTATCATCCCATGCATAGATAGCATCTTCCGTATTTGTCTCCTCTTTTACCAAATCAGCAAGACGATTACGTTCTTGATAAGGTACCGGATAAAGGACAAACTTCATCAAAAAAGGAACAGTCAAAAGATAGACAAGCCCTAAAACTGGCAGATATAGATTTCCTTTAAAAAAACGACTCCATAGGCTAACTGGCGTTTCTCTTCGTCTTCTTCTAACACTACGCCCCCTCTGTTGACTCTTAATATTGGTTACCAATAAAAGTAGGAAAACAGGGAAGACGACCATCAAATAAGAAGCGTGCAGAGGCTCTTGTGAAAAGAAAAGCAAAATCAAACCTAAAATTGTCACAAGACTTGCAGGAACCGAAATGACGTATAGTTTAGAGGGCTTGGATTGAAAGAGACCTAAAAAGATACAAACCACAAATCCCAAACCAAGGGACAACAAGCCATAAAAAGCCATATTCTCTAAAATTTTAGAAGTGAAATCAAAGCTAATACTGTCAATAGGATAACGAATACCACTAATGGCATCCCCAAAACTTCCTGTTGCAACACTATAGTAGGCAGTTGGATAAAAGATAAGTGAAAAACCTAAAGCCACTGCAAGAAACTGATAAAACCCATGCGCAAAGCGTCTATGCCCAAGGTTAAAGACCAACAAGCCTAAACTCACTACAGCAATAAACAGGAGCGATGACAAGGGGGCAAAGAAAAATCCTCCCGCCAAAGCCAGCCCAATCCGTATAAATCCCTTATCATGGCTTGGATTGCTTAGATAAGCCGCAACTAAACTAAAGGCCGCGAATAAGAAAGGAAGCGCTAAAAGAGTCGCATAGCCTCCACCAAAAGCAAGACCTGTAACTAGCATGTAAAAAATAGTCACCACTTGTCCAGCTTGCTCTCCTTGCTCTGTCAAGGTATCCGCTGATCTAAAGAGGAAAAATCCTCCTGCTACCAAGGCTAACCACTCAAAGATGGCAAAGAAAAATCCGCCCTGAGTCACGTAAGTCAGCAAATAATAAAGCAAACCTTGACTTCCATAATAATCGCTGTAAATCTTCCCTGCCTGATGAAGGGCCCAACCTGTATAAAAATCCTGCACTTCCTGTGCACTCATTAAATCGAGTAATAGCGGTACTCCTAGAGTTATCCCCGTTACAAGCGTACTCCATAGTAAAATTTTCACCAAAGGAAGACGACTTGATTCACGATGATGCGATTCTTGTTTGATTTGGTATTCTAGAGGTTCACGATTCTCCTGATGAACTTCTTCTACTCTACCATACACACTCATATCGTTTCTCCTATTCAATTTATCTGTCTTAGTATATCAAAAAGTCCTAGGATTGTCAGCTTGCGATGGCTGTTTGAGTGATTTTTTGCATAGTTTCACAAAGGTTTCAATTTCCCGAAAACGGTGTAAATGTGTCTGTTTAAATGTTATGATATAATCCAATTCTTTCTGAGTCAGCATCGTCCCTCCCCTATATCTTTCTATTCGTAAAAAGCAAGAAAAAGAGGACTCGGTCATTTCCTAAGTCCTAGATTTCTTATAAGATTGGGGCGAATAACTGGGCGATTTCTTTTACAAGTTTTTGATACCAGCTCGTTTTGATAGAATGGGGATAAACTTCCTGAGAATCTGCAAATATATTTTGAAAATCTCGGGCGATTTCCATTATAGAGGGAGTTTTATAGAGTAAGACTGCATTTTCATAATGGTGTACCAAGCTTCGGTAGTCGAGATTGATTGTCCCCACCACCGCAAAATCTTCGTCTACCAACATCTGCTTACTATGAATAAAACCTGGACTATACTCATAAATTCGAACACCAGCAGAAAGAAGGTCTGGATAAGCGCCTCTTGTGACTAACTGAATGAACTTCTTATCTGGTATGTAAGGGGTAACAATCCGAACATCGACCCCTCTCATAGCAGCATTTTTGATTGTCTCCGTTAAATCATAGTCTATGATCAAATAAGGTGTCGTAATATAGACCGATTCCGTTGCTTGATTGATCAAACTCTGATAAACCTTTTTCCCTACCTGCGTTCGAAAAATTGGCTTGGGTCCACTTCCGTATGGAATGGTTAAACCGTCACTTGGGATAGAATGATTTTCTAAATGATATTGATCAAAATCACTAATCTCTCCTCGATTGATGTACCAAGTGGTTAAAAATAAGCGTGTCAGAGCTTTTACCGCTAGTCCGTCTAAGCGAATTCCACTATCCTTCCAATAACCAAATCTCTCGACGTGGTTAATATACTCATCTGCCAGATTGACCCCACCAGTATAGGCTATCTGACCATCAACAATCAATATTTTTCTATGATCTCTGTTATTATAGGCTACTGTCAAACGAGGAATAACTTTATTGAATTTATGGGCCTCGATGCCCAGCTGACGAAGTCGATGTGCATAATCTCCTGTTAAAGTAGCCATACAGCCAATATCATCATAGAGCAGTTTAACTTCAATGCCTTGAGCGACCTTTTGCTCCAAGATTTCTAGGATACGATTCCACATCAAACCTTCTTCTATAATGTAATATTCCAAGAAGATAAATTTCTCAGCCTTTTTAAGATCTTCTACCATCTTTTTCCACATAGCTTCTCCGTTAGGAAAAAATGTAGAGGCAGTTTGATCATAGACATCAGCATTGGTATCCATACTCAACAAGGACTTGATGACGCCATAAGCTGCCTTGTCACTTTCTTTTAATTCCTCTTTTAGTAGCTGGCTATTTGCTTCTTGGAAATGCATGGAGCCTAGCTTCTTCAGTTGTTTGATTTCTTTTTTGGACAATCGCCTTTCCCCAAACATCAGATAGAGCAGGGGGCCAAATACTGGTACAAAGGCTACTAATAACCAGGTTACCTTATTCTCAGGAGTCGTATTACGGTTGACTATCGAAATGATTGTGATGATACTCAGTAGAATGAGGACAGTAATCCATAAAATGGGAGCCATGCGTCCTAAATAAAGAAAGAGACCAAAAACCAGACAAAGTTCAAGTAGCATAATCGAAAGACTAAAGCCATACTTGGACATCAATAATTGAAATTTTCTATATTTCATATCCCCTCCTTGATATTTTGATACTCAATGAAAATCAAAGAGCAAACTAGGAAACTAGCCGCAGGCTGTACTTGAGTACGGCAAGGCGACGTTGACGCGGTTTGAATTTGATTTTCGAAGAGTATGAATGCTAAAAACAAGTAATTGATACTAGTATAACTCAGGTATTCGACAGAAGGCAAGTATTTATGATTATTTTCTAGGTAAAAGTAAAAAGGCTGAAAAATCCAGCCCTTCCTACTTGCATAGTCTTATTTAGTTAAAACGATTTGGTCCGATGGGTCTCTATCCATATCATCTACGATGATTTGATTACCGTTTACAGTGTAAATTTTGACATCATCGCCAATAATCATGCGTTGATTTGCTGCATCAAATGTAACCTGTTTGACTTTCTGATCCCCGTCAGATTCGAGCTCAGTCCACGTACCAGTCGTTCCAGTGACCACTAAAGTGATACGGTCTCCATCATCTTGGCCTGTATAAGTCCCATCAATATCAGTCGGTTGAGCAACAGGTTGGTTCTGTACTGGAGCCGCTTGATTTTGATTAGTCCCTGCATTTGCAGTATTGGTATTCTGTTGAGCAGGTTGTTGAGCAGGTTGTTGGACCTGCTGCTGAGCCACAGGCTGTTGAACTGGTTGTGTTCTTTGGGAACAAGCAACTAGCAAAGATACACTCGCTAAAGAAATAATAGAAAGTGCTGCTGTTTTGAATGTCATAATAAATGTCCTTTCTCTTGCCATGCTAAAGAAATAGATTTTTCCTTAGCCAGCAATTCATCTAGTATAACAAAGACAAAAGAAGAGGTCAATTTATCTGCTCACGATCCAGCAGGTAGCCCCGTACTTCTGAGATAAAATAGAGAGATCCTGTAATGAATAACAAATCCTGAGCATCTGCTCTTTCTTCAAAACTGCTAATAAATTCTCGGTAAGAGGGAATTACATCGTAACCTGTTACATCTGTCTCGTCCAGAGAACCTTGATAGTCAAAACCAGTCACCTTGAGTTCCACCTGAGGTAAATTTTCAGTCAGATAACTCAACATTCCCTGATAATCCTTGCGTTTCAAGGCCCCAAAGAGGATTTGGGGACGATAACCTTCCTGCTCTTTTTCTTTGATAAATTCAACCAAGCGAGTCAAGGCAGGGAGGTTATGGGCACCGTCCAAGTATATCCGAGGACGAATACGCTCCAAACGGCCAGCCCAACAGGTCTTCTCCAATGCCTGTCTTACAGCTTGCTCATCAACAGCTTCCTTTTCTTCCCTCATAAAGATAAGAAAAGTTTGCAACGCCAAGGCCGCATTTTCCTGCTGATAAGCTCCTTCTAAACCTATTTTCAACTGTGAAAAAGTTCCCAAAGAACTTGAAAAATCCCCATTCAGCATTGAAAAATCTTGGCCCGCCTGATAAAGGTCAACAGCTAAAGATTCGGCTTTTTTCTGACAGACAAGCCTAGCTTCTGGAGGCAATTTCGCAATCACTGCCTTCTTCCCAGCCTTGAAAATACCAGCTTTCTGCTCTGCGATTGCTTTTAGACTATCGCCCAAGGTCTCCTGATGGTCAAGCCCCATGGAGGTGATGACAGCAATCTCTCCAGTTACCACATTGGTCGTGTCAAGTAAGCCGCCAATTCCCACTTCTAATAAAACCAAGTCCACCTCTTGCTCCCTAAAATAGAGAAAAGCAATCAAGGTCAGCAATTCAAAAAAGGACAACTGATCATGGGTTTGCAGAAGCGTTTTCTCCATCTCCTTGACCTGCTCGGCCAAACGGATGAAGTCTGTGTCTGCTATAGGTTGCCCATTAATGCAGATTCGATCATTGATAGAGACGATATGAGGGGAGGTAAAGGTCGCAACTTTTTTGCCATGCCCCATAAATAACTCCCTCATAAAAGCAATGGTAGATCCTTTCCCATTAGTCCCTGTTACGTGGATAATAGGGTAAGACTGCTCAGGATTTCCTAACAAATCCACCGCTTCTTGCATTCGGCCCAAACCTGATCGAAAATTCAAACCAATCCGACTATGGAGCCATTCTTCTACTTCAAACATATACATCTCCTTGACAAAAGTCTAATCAATTATCTAGCAAAATTCCGTAGATAACAAAAAATGAGGTCAGGATTTTCGTCCCGACCTCTTACCTGGTTAGCTAATCACTAGCAACTATGAATATTAACTTGGGCTAAAAACGTCCACAGGACATTCCAACTCTTCCCAATTTCTGGGAGTTGGGCTGATACAGTCTCCCAGATTTACCAGTTCTCTCTTATTTAAAGGAACTGGGGTAAAAATGTTCACTGGATGTGCCTGCGTTTCTAATTTCTAGCGCAGGGCTAAACACATCCACTGGACGTGTTTACTCCTCCATAAAGCTGTTAAAGACTTCTTCAATCATGTTCCATTCGTCTTCTGAGTCTTCTGGGATTGGTTGCAATTCGCCTTCTGTTCCATCTTCGTTTTCGATGAATGAGTAAGCTTGGATTTCAACTTGTCCGTCTTCATCTTCTTCTGCGTTAACTGGTACTAGCAGAACATAGTTTTTACCAAATTCTTCTTTTCCATCAATCGTCAAAAGGATTTCAAACAAGGTTTCATTCCCTTGCTCATCTACTAGTGTGATGAGTTCACGTTCTTCGTGGTCGTGGTTATGATCGTGTGACATAGCCTCTCCTTTATATTAAAATTTTCTATCTAAATAATTTTGTAAAATCAGCTGAGCTGCTAACTTATCAATGACTTTCTTGCGCTTGTTACGGCTGATATCTGCTTGTTCAATCAACATGCGCTCAGCAGCCACTGTTGTCAAGCGTTCATCCTGATAGTCTACTGGTAAACCAAAAAGTTCTTCTAACTTCGCTCCGTAGGCTTGACTAGCTTCCACGCGCGGTCCGCTTGTATTGTTCATGTTTTTAGGCAAGCCCACTACAAATCGTTCCACCTTGTACGTATCAACCAACTCCTTAACGCGGTCAAAACCAAATTGCCCTTGCTCCTCATTGATTTGGATAATTTCAAGTCCTTGAGCTGTAAAACCGAGCGGATCACTGATGGCCACCCCTACCGTTTTTGAACCGACATCCAATCCCATAATTCTCATAGGTTATAGATCGACTCCTTGTCCTTTAAGGTAGTAGCGGACCAATTCCTCAACGATTTCATCACGCTCATACTTACGGATTTGATTTCGTGCATTATTATAACGAGGAACGTAGGCAGGGTCTCCACTCAATACGTAACCTACGATTTGGTTGATTGGGTTGTAGCCCTTATCGTTCAACGAAGCATAGACATCAGTCAAAGTTTCGCTAATTTCTTTTTTATTGGAATCGTCCAATTTAAAACGTACTGTTTCTTCAGTAAATCCCATTCTAACACCCTCTTTCCTTAGAATAGTACCATTATAGCATAATTCCTTACGTTCTACAATTCAGGCAGTCTATTTATTTGGATTTTCTATTGTTCTGTCGCACCATTTGCCAATCTGTCTGAAATATATTTGCTTGGTTCATTTTTCAAAAGATTTTCCAAGCCAATGTTCTTCAAATATTCTAACTGAGAAGCCTTCTTGACATCCAGAACTTGAAAATCAAAACTAGTCGTTGTTTGAAGTTCCGTTGCACTCAATAGTTTTGTTTCAAGCTTAAAGCCTGCTAATTTACGAGCTGCTATGATAGCCTCATCCTTCTCCTCCGCCTCAAGAAGAGCTTTCTGAGTTTCTTCCACTCCATGTTGGTCAATATAAGTCTTCAACTCATCTGAGACTGGACGTTTTTGTTGGATGGTTAGGTTCAAAAAAGTCTTGTCTTTGTAAGTAATGGTTTGGGTTTGCTGGCTACCATCATCTGATTTCGGCAAAACCAAAATCTTGGTTACAACTGTATTCTTCTCAGCATTTTCAATAACTGGCAATGCCGACTGAAGCGTATCCTTTTCTGTTTTTGTAGCTGGTCCAGTTTCTTTTTTCTGTCCACAACCAACCAGGACAAAAAGGAAAGCTAGACTAACAAGAACAATTTTTTTCATTTCTTTCTTCTTTCTTTTTGAAATTAAAATAAGACTGGGAGTTGCTCCCAGCCTTGATGTTTATAGAGCTGCACGTAAACGTGCTTCTGCATTTTCTACATTACGGACAGAGCGTGGTAGGAAGGCACGAATATCGTCTTCCTTGTAGCCAACTTGCAGGCGTTTTTCATCTACAAGGATTGGGCTCTTTAAAATTCTCGGTGTTTCCATAATCAGATTGAGGACTTCATTGACACTCAAATCTTCGATATCCACTCCAAGGGCTTTGGCATAGCGATTTTTAGATGAAACGATGCTGGCTATTCCGTTATCTGTTTTGGTTAGAATATCCAGTAATTCTTCTCGCGTAATTCCTTCTTTACCAAGATTTTGTTCTTTATAACTTAACTGGTGGGCATTGAGCCAGGTTTTTGCTTTTTTACAGCTAGTACAACTTGAGACTGTATAAATTTTAATCATGTACCTACCCCTTTCGCTACATGTTACTATCAGTTTAGTCTATTATACCATAAAAAACATCCGACTTGCGACCTATTTTTAAATTTTTTTGACTTTTTTCGTCATTTTCGTACTTTTTTCTTGACAAAATGAAATTTACAGCCATTCTTTATATTTCTTGATATAGATTTTTTTCACAATTGTCACGCTAATCATATACAAAATAATGATGAAAAGTAAAAAGATGAAATAAATCGATTTTAAAGGGGTTAGATGAAGTAGGATTGCGAGTGGACTGTAGGGAAGGAAGGTCACAAAGGCTGCAGCCAATAAGGTTGTCACAAGAACTAGCCAAGCTGGACGACTTTGTAAAAAGGGAATTTTGGCTGAACGCAGCATATGGATAACCATGGTCTGTGACCACATGGACTCGATAAACCAACCTGTCTGAAACAAGACAATAAATCCTACGGCAGACTCCGCTCCATGAACATAGGCTTGACCTGTCGTCATGGGTACAATGATAAAATAGAGCAAAATAAAGGTCAAAATATCAAAGGCAGAAGAGATAGGCCCCATCCAAACCATGAAACGTGTGATAGACTTGGCTTCCCAAGTATGCGGATTTCTCAAAAAATCTTTATCCACCTTGTCAAAAGGCAAGGCAATACAAGACAAATCATAGACTAGATTTAGGATAATCAAATGGACTGGTGCCATTGGTAAAAATGGCAAAAAGATTCCAGATACCAATAGGGATAAGATATTTCCAAAATTAGAACTCACTGTCATTTTGATATATTTGGTCATATTGGCATAGACCTTACGCCCTTCAACAAGTCCTTTTTCAAGCACCATGAGATCCTTATCAAGCAGGATAACATCAGCTGTTTCTTTAGCAATATCTACTGCTGTATCAACAGAAATTCCCACATCTGCAACTTTCATAGAAGGAGCGTCATTGATTCCATCCCCCATATAGCCTACAGCATGACCATTAGTCTTAAATTGCAAAATAATCCTTGCTTTTTGGTCAGGAGAAAGTTTGGCAAAGACTGTTACCTCCTCCACGGCTTGAGCCAATTCTTGATCACTCATCTGATCAATTTCGGACCCCAACAGCATCTGATTGATATCCAAACCAACCTTTTCACAAACTGCTTGGGTAACTTTTTCGTTGTCTCCCGTCAAAATTTTTGTTTGAACTCCATGTTCTAACAGAGCCTTAATTGCTGGTGCAGCAGATGGTTTTGGTGGATCTAGAAAGGCTAAATAACCAGTTAGAATCATGTCCCCTTCGTCATCAACTGTATAGGCATGACCTTCCCTCAAACCTGACTTATAGGCCACTCCCAAGACACGCAAACCTTGTTGATTTAGTTGTCTGACTTCTGCTAAAATTTCTTCTCTAATAACATCTGTCAAGGGAGTAATCACTCCTTGGTATTCCGCATAACTGGAAATCGTCAGCATTTCCTCTAGGGCACCCTTGGTTACCAAACTAACAACTTCGTGTTCATCCTTAACGATAACACTCATACGTCTACGTTCAAAATCAAAGGGAAGCTCATCTATTTTTTGAAAAGTTCGAGCCAGATTTTGCAAGAGGGCGTGTTCTTTTGCTTCCTTTTCAGTCCGTTTGATGATGGCTCTGTCCATCAAATTTTTCAAGCCCGTTTGAAAATAAGAATTGAGATAAGCTCGTCTCAAGACGGTCAAATCCAAGCGTCCGTGGATGTCCAAGGGATATTCAAGGACAATTTCGTCTTGGGTTAGAGTCCCTGTCTTATCTGTACACAAAATATCAATCGCCCCTAAGTCCTGTATGGCATTGAGTTTCTTGATAACCACTTTTTCCTTGGCCATAATGATGGAGCCTTTTGCTAGACTGGCCGTGATGATCATAGGAAGCATCTCAGGTGTAAGCCCAACACCAACACTCAAAGCAAATACGCCAGCTTCCAACCAGTCGCCATCTGTTAAACCATTGGACAAGAAAACGATGGGCACCATGACCAGCATCAAACGAATCAAGAGCCACGAAATACTATTCATTTCCCGCTCAAACGAAGTAGGCTCGTCATAGGTGTTCAAAGTCTGCTCAATGGCCCCCATCATGGTATCATCACCAACTGCTAAAACCACGGCCTTGGCACTACCAGACAAGACATTGGTTCCCATAAAGGCGAGCGCTTCTGCTTCTAGCAGACTATCAGATTGTTGAACTGTTGCCTTGGTCAAGGCCAATTTTTCAACCGATTCACTTTCACCTGTCAAGCCTGACTGTTGTACAAAGAAATCGCGCGACTCAAATAAAAGAAGATCTGCTGGAATCATATCTCCAGCGCTTAATTTAACCACGTCACCCACTACCAAATCATCGATAGGTACTTCTTGGATTTCTCCTTGACGAATGACAGTCGCTGTGTTGACAATCATTTTTGATAGATTGGTCGCAGCCTTATCACTACGGAGTTCTTGGACAAAGCGTATGCCACCAGAAATGAGGACTAGGACAACGATGATAATAGAAGTCGTCGGATCCTCTTGACCTGGTTTTGCCAACCAGACATTGGTCACCAAGGAAATCACGGCGATGACCAGTAAGATGATCGTAAAAGGATTGATAATGGATTCGTAAATCTTTTTGAGGATACTGTCTTCTTGACCCTTTGTGATGGTATTTTCGCCATATAGGTCACGATTTTTCTCCACCTGCTCCTCAGTCAAGCCTGTTAGACTTGTCTTATAAAAAGATAGAGTTTCGTTTAAAGATGTATGAATAGCTGTTGCTAATCTTTCTTTTGTAGTTTTCATTGGTTTCTCCTATCTGTATGAATGATGTGTTTCATACACAGAGACCAATCACTTTATAAGGGCAGAACGACACAAATCAGCGATTGGCTGTGTATGTGCGGTTCCGGATGATCGTCAATTTGCATCGTTTATCTCCTTTCTTTGATTTAAACAGTAGAAAATCCCACCATAAAATGGCAGGATTAAAAAACTAATTATCTGTTTTTCGTTCAAGCTTTAACTCCATAGGGCAATGTAATGAGCTTAGTCTTGGCCTTCGCGACCAGGACTGTTGACCAACGAGTAGTGTCTCCACTGCTTTGCGGTAGTCATCCGTATCCCTATGGTAGCCTCACCTACCGTTTTCGTCTTTCAGTATAAACCTTTAAAATTTAAAAGTCAATCATTTGAGTTGTTTAACTCTTAAATAACTATCAACTCTTTTGGAGCAAGGGTCAATAATTCACAACCTGTCTCTGTAATCAGGATATCATCCTCGATACGAACGCCATATTTGCCTTCGATATAGATACCTGGCTCATCTG
Organism: Streptococcus sp. 1032; assembly: GCF_013277015.1. Taxonomy (NCBI): domain Bacteria; kingdom Bacillati; phylum Bacillota; class Bacilli; order Lactobacillales; family Streptococcaceae; genus Streptococcus; species Streptococcus sp. 1032. Next base: position 129,857 of record NZ_VMMD01000015.1, read on the forward strand.
TCAAGGCCATACCTGCCTTAATAGTTTCTGTAGAAGTCTGGCTAAAGTATGGTTCCTCATGGATATCCAGTCCAATACCGTGTCCAATACCGTGGGTAAAGTAGTCGCCATAACCTGCCTCAATGATAATATCACGAGGGATTTTGTCAAAGTCACGGAAACCTAAGCCAGCCTTAGCCTGATCAATCAAGGCTTGGTTGGCTTTCAAAACCGTATTGTAAATCTCTGCTTGCTCGTCGCTGACATGCCCCAAATAGATAGTCCGTGTCATATCACTGACATAGTGGTCATAAAGGCAACCGAAGTCCATTGTAATGGCTTCTCCTAGCTCCACTGGTTTGTGCATAGGATGGGCATGGGGTTTGGAAGAGTTGATACCGCTAGCTAGAATTGTGTCAAAAGATAAGCCAGATGCTCCCAACTCACGCATGCGGAAGTCAAGGAAGTTGGCAATCTCAATTTCAGTCTTTCCTGGCTTAATAAAGTCAAGCGCGTCGCGGAAAGCTTGGTCTGAGATAGAACAAGCCTTGCGAATAGCTGCAATCTCCGCTTCATCCTTAATCATTCTAAGACCTTCGACAAACTGAGTTTGTGGAAGCAAGTCAATTCCTTCAAAGGCTGCCTGCATACGGTGATAATAAGAGACCGAAATCTCATCTTCAAAACCGATTCTAGACAAGCCCATATCCTTGACAATTCCTGCAATGACAGCCAATTCATCACGGTCTGCTACAATCTCAAAATCACTGGTTTCTTGCTTGGCTGCAATGATATAGCGAGAATCTGTCACCAAGACCTGGCGGTCACGACTGATGAAGACTGTTCCATTTGAACCCCAAAAACCAGTCAAATAATAGACGTTTTTGAGGTTATTGATGATGATGCCATCCAATTCTTTTGCTTGCATTTTATCTAGAAATGCTTGTACACGTTTATTCATGTTTTAATTTTCCTTTCAAATAATGTCCTGTGTAGCTGGCTTCGTTGGCAGCTACTTCTTCTGGAGTTCCTGTTGCGATGATGGTTCCACCACCGACACCACCTTCTGGGCCTAGGTCAATGATATGGTCTGCAGTCTTAATAACATCTAGATTGTGCTCAATGACGAGGACTGTATTGCCATCATCTACAAAGCGAGCCAAGACTTTAAGCAAGCGAGCAATATCCTCGGTATGAAGCCCTGTCGTCGGCTCATCCAGAATATAGAATGACTTGTCTGTCGACCGTTTGTGGAGTTCACTAGCCAGCTTCATACGCTGGGCTTCTCCCCCAGAAAGGGTAGTAGCTGGCTGCCCTAACGTCACATAGCCCAGTCCCACATCCTTGATGGTCTGGAGTTTACGTTGAATCTTTGGAATGTGTTGGAAGAATTCCACCGCATCATTGACGGTCATATCCAAGACCTGCGAGATATTTTTTTCCTTGTAGTGGACTTCTAGGGTTTCACTGTTGTAACGGGTTCCGTGGCAAACTTCACAAGCCACATAAACATCTGGTAAGAAGTGCATCTCAATCTTGATGATCCCATCACCTGAGCAGGCTTCACAACGACCACCCTTGACGTTGAAACTGAAACGCCCCTTCTTGTAGCCTCGAATCTTGGCTTCATTTGTCTGAGCAAAGAGGTCACGTATATCGTCAAAAACTCCTGTATAGGTAGCTGGGTTGGACCTAGGCGTTCGTCCGATTGGGCTCTGGTCAATGTCAATCAAGCGGTCTACATGCTCAATCCCTGTGATGGTTTTGAATTTACCAGGTTTGTCTGAATTGCGGTTAAGTTTTTGAGCAATAGCTTTTTTGAGGATGCTGTTGATTAAGGTCGATTTCCCTGAACCTGATACACCTGTCACTGCGATGAATTTTCCTAGTGGAAAGCGAGCTGTGACATTTTGCAGGTTGTTCTCACGCGCTCCTGTCACTTCGATAAAACGACCATTTCCGGTACGGCGCTCGTCTGGCACTGGAATGGCACGTTTGCCTGACAAGTACTGACCTGTGATAGACTTGCTGTTGCGAGCCACTTGCTTGGGAGTACCTGCAGCAACAATCTCCCCACCAAAAACACCGGCACCGGGACCAACGTCAATCAGATAATCCGCCTCACGCATGGTATCTTCGTCGTGTTCCACCACAATGAGAGTATTGCCCAAATCACGCATCTTTTTGAGACTGGCAATCAGGCGATCATTATCCCTCTGATGAAGACCGATTGACGGCTCATCTAGGATATAGAGGACGCCTGATAGGTTAGAACCAATCTGTGTTGCCAATCGAATACGCTGACTTTCCCCACCTGAAAGGGTTCCTGCTGAACGTGACAGGGTTAGATAGTTAAGACCCACGTTATTAAGGAAGGTCAAACGATCCTTGATTTCCTTGAGAATAGGGCGAGCAATGATGGCTTCATTTTCAGATAGAGTCAACTGGCTTACCAAGTTCAAGTGATCTGCGATAGACAGATCTGAGATTTCTCCGATATGTGGCCCTTGCTCGCCACCCACACGGACAGACAAGGCCTGATCATTGAGACGATAGCCGTGACAAGTTCCGCAGGTCAGCTCATTCATGTAGAGGCGCATTTGGGTGCGCGTGTAGTCACTATTGGTCTCATGGTAGCGACGCTTGATATTATTGACAACTCCCTCAAAAGGAATGTCGATATCACGCACGCCACCAAATTCATTCTCATAGTGGAAATGGAATTCCTTGCCATCTGACCCATAGAGAATCAAGTTCTTATCCTCTTCTGACAAGTCCTCAAAAGGCTTATCCATATCCACTCCAAAAGCTGTCATAGCCTGCTCTAGCATGTTTGGATAGTAGTTGGATGAGATAGGATTCCAAGGAGCCAAGGCTCCCTCATGTAAGGTTTTGCTGGCATCTGGTACTACCAAATCAGTATCCACCTCCAGCTTGATGCCCAAGCCGTCACACTCACTACAAGAACCAAAAGGAGCATTGAAGGAGAAGAGACGAGGCTCTAACTCTGGTACGGTAAAACCACAAACTGGACAGGCATAATGCTCAGAGAACAGCAACTCAGAGTCGTCCATAGTGTCGATAATGACATAACCTTCTGCAATACGAAGGGCAGCCTCAATGGAATCAAAGAGACGACTACGGATACCCTCCTTGATAACAATACGGTCAACCACGACATCAATATTGTGTTGCTTGCTCTTAGATAACTCTGGCACTTCGGTCACATCATAGACTTCCCCATCCACACGGACACGAACATACCCATCTTTCTGAACCTTCTCGATAACACTCTTATGTTGGCCTTTTTTCTTGCGGATGACAGGGGCCAAAATCTGCAAGCGCTGGCGTTCAGGCAATTCTAAAACCTTATCCACGATTTGCTCCACAGAAGAGGCCTTGATAGCTCCATGCCCGTTGATACAGTAAGGCGTCCCCACACGTGCGTAGAGGAGACGCAGATAGTCATTGATTTCAGTCGTTGTTCCCACCGTCGAGCGAGGATTTTTACTAGTCGTTTTTTGGTCAATGGAAATAGCTGGGCTGAGACCATCAATAGCATCTACATCCGGCTTCTCCATATTTCCTAAGAATTGACGAGCGTAGGCTGACAAACTCTCTACATAGCGACGTTGTCCCTCCGCATAGAGGGTATCAAAGGCCAGACTGGATTTCCCTGAACCTGACAAGCCAGTCACTACAACCAGCTTGTCTCGCGGAATCTCCACATCAATATTTTTTAAATTATGGGCACGCGCCCCATGAATGACAATTTTATCTTGCATCTTTGTTCTTTCTAGTCCATTATTGCTTACCATTATACCAAAAAAAGTGAGATTCTATTACCCAAAAGGCCGATTTTGTAGTATAATAGTACGGTGTGAAAAAATCTGAAAAATGAGAAAGGATAAGGGATATGAAACAAGTTTTTCTCTCTACAACAACTGAATTTAAAGAGATCGATACGCTTGAACCGGGTACTTGGATCAATCTCGTTAATCCAACTCAAAATGAATCACTCGAAATCGCCAACGCCTTCGATATTGATATCGCCGACCTTCGAGCACCGCTCGATGCGGAAGAAATGTCTCGTATTACCATTGAAGACGAGTATACCCTGATTATCGTAGACGTGCCGGTCACAGAAGAAAGAAATAACCGCACCTACTACGTAACCATCCCGCTTGGTATTATCATCACCGAGGAAACCATTATCACTACGTGTTTGGAACCATTACCGGTCCTCGATGTCTTTATCAACCGTCGATTGCGTAATTTCTACACCTTCATGCGTTCGCGTTTTATCTTTCAGATTCTCTATCGCAATGCAGAGCTTTACCTGACAGCCCTTCGTTCAATCGACCGTAAGAGTGAACAAATCGAAAGTCAACTGCATCAATCAACTCGTAATGAAGAATTGATTGAGCTCATGGAATTGGAAAAAACCATCGTCTATTTCAAGGCTTCCCTCAAAACAAATGAGCGCGTGATTAAGAAATTGACCAGCTCAACCAGCAATATCAAGAAATACCTTGAAGACGAAGACCTGCTTGAAGATACCCTGATTGAAACCCAACAGGCCATCGAGATGGCAGATATTTATGGAAACGTCTTGCATTCTATGACAGAGACCTTCGCCTCTATCATTTCTAACAACCAGAACAACATCATGAAAACCTTGGCCCTTGTGACCATCGTCATGTCCATCCCAACCATGGTCTTTTCTGCCTACGGGATGAACTTTAAGGATAATGAAATCCCCCTAAACGGAGAGCCAAATGCCTTCTGGTTAATCGTCTTTATCGCCTTTGCTATGAGTGTCTCGCTCACTCTCTATCTCATCCATAAAAAATGGTTCTAAGAGGAGTTCCTATGTCTCAGATTGATCTACAAAAATTAACCAAGAAAAACCAAGAGTTTGTCCACATCGCTACCCAACAATTCATCAAAGATGGAAAAACAGACGCTGAAATCAAGGCTATTTTTGAGGAAGTTATTCCCCAAATCCTTGAAGAGCAAGCCAAGGGTACGACTGCTCGTTCCCTCTATGGCGCACCGACCCATTGGGCTCATAGTTTCACTGTCAAGGAACAATATGAAAAAGAGCATCCAAAAGAAAATGATGATCCAAAACTCATGATTATGGACTCAGCTCTTTTCATCACTAGCCTCTTTGCCCTCGTCAGCGCCCTCACAACCTTCTTTGCGGCAGATCAAGCTTTCGGCTATGGATTTGTCACTCTCCTGCTAGTTGGACTGGTTGGTGGATTTGCCTTCTACTTGATGTACTACTTTGTTTACCAATATTATGGACCAGATATGGACCGCAGTCAACGCCCACCTTTCTGGAAATCTGTACTGGTTATCCTAGCTTCTATGTTCCTTTGGTTGCTTGTCTTCTTTGCAACAAGCTTCCTACCAGCTAGCCTTAACCCAGTACTTGCTCCATTGCCACTGGCTATTATTGGAGCAGCCCTCCTAGCCCTTCGCTTCTATCTCAAGAAACGCTTGAACATCCGCAGCGCAAGTGCAGGACCAACACGCTATTAAGAAGAATCATAAAAGCAACTGCAGATGCGGTTGCTTTTTCACTTACTTTTTTGATTTTAAAGTATTCTTCTGACATCCCACATAGCGTTCTCTTATCTTTTGTGATAAAATAGGCTCAATCTATTTCTAGGAGGATGAGATATGATTTCTACTATTGGTATTGTTAGTTTATCTAGTGGCATTATCGGAGAAGACTTTGCCAAACACGAAGTGAACTTGGGTACCCAACGTCTCAAGAACCTGGGACTCAATACTATCTTTTTGCCCCATTCGCTAAATGGATTAGACTTTATCAAGGACCATCCTGAAGCTCGTGCAGAGGATTTGATTCATGCCTTTTCTGATAATAGCATCGACATAATCCTATGTGCCATCGGTGGGGACGATACCTATCGCTTACTACCTTATCTTTTTGAAAATGACCAACTCCAAAAGGTTATCAAACAAAAAATTTTTCTTGGCTTCTCGGATACAACCATGAACCATCTCATGTTGCATAAACTAGGAATCAAGACTTTTTATGGTCAATCCTTCTTAGCAGACATTTGTGAATTAGACAAGGAGATGTTGCCCTATAGCTTTCACTACTTTAAAGAATTGATTGAGACTGGAAGAATTTCAGAAATCCGCCCTAGCAATGTTTGGTATGAGGAACGAACGGATTTTAGTCCCAAGGCTCTGGGGACACATCGTATCAGTCATGCAAATACTGGTTTGGAGTTGTTGCAAGGAAATGCCCAGTTCGAGGGAAAAATCCTCGGTGGTTGCCTCGAATCCCTCTACGATATCTTTGACAACTCTCGATACACAGATAGCACGGAGCTCTGCCAAAAATATAAACTTTTCCCTGACTTGTCAGACTGGGAAGGAAAAATCCTCTTGCTAGAAACAAGCGAAGAAAAGCCTGAACCAGAAGACTTCAAAAAGATGTTGCGGACTTTAAAAAACACTGGGATATTCGAGGTCATCAGTGGACTCCTGGTCGGAAAACCTATGGATGAAACTTTCTATGGCGACTATAAAGAGGCACTATTGGATATTATTGACAGCAATATCCCGATTCTCTATAATCTAAATGTTGGCCACGCAACTCCAAGAGCAATTGTCCCCTTTGGCGTCCATGCCCACGTAGATGCACAGGAACAAGTCATTCGTTTTGACTATAACAAAAAATAAATAGTTTCTCTATTTTTGTGCTTTTGTATTCGTTTTCGTTACAATTTGTATCTGAATTTATTGCATTTCGCTAATTTCTATGTTATCCTTTTGAAGGAGGTGTATATGACAAAACAAAAAATTAATCGAATCGTAGGTTCTATTGGTGCCTTTATTGGAATTATAGTATTTATTGCCTACATACCTCAAATTATCGCTAATTTACAGGGAAATAAAGCTCAACCATTTCAACCTTTATCAGCTGCTATATCTTGCTTAATCTGGGTTATTTATGGATGGACAAAGGAACCTAAGAAGGATTGGATACTAATCATTCCAAATTCAGCTGGTGTTATTTTAGGTGGAATCACTTTTTTGACTTCACTCTAACAAATCTAATAGTATATATAAAAAGCTGGGAAAAGTTTCTCAGCTTTTTTCTATATTCTATTCTCAGATATGCTAGTTACCTGTACACACTAATGACCGCTTTTCCACTCACAATCATTCTCATGGTCATCAACCAGGCCTGCAGCCTGTAGAAAAGACAAGACGGCGACTGGGCCTGTGAACTTGAAGCCTCGTTTTTTGAGATCTTTGGCTAATTTCTCAGATAAGGGGGTTTTAGCTGGGGCTTGGCGGTAATCGGGAACATCGTTAACGATCGTTTTCCCCTCAACAAAGGACCAAAGATAGGCATCAAAAGAGCCATAGTCTTCCTGTAGTCGTAAAAAGGCTTGGGCGTTAGTGCGTGTAGCAAAAATCTTGGCTCTATTTCGAATGATGGATGGATTATCCAGCAAGGCTTCCAATTCAGTGTCGGTCATCTCTGCGACCGCTTGAATTTGATAGCTATGAAAGGCTTCTCGGAAAGCTTGGCGTTTGTTGAGTACCGTTTCCCAAGACAGGCCTGCCTGATAGGTTTCCATACACAACAACTCAAACAATGCTTGGTCATCATGGAGGGGCTGGCCCCACTCCTCATCATGATAGGCAATGTAGAGCGGATTGGTCATCTTGACCCACGAACAACGTTTTGTCATGCTCTGCTCCTATTTGACCAACATTTTAAGGGCCGACTTGATATAGTTCTCAGCTGTATCTGTCGTTCCTTCAAAGAATTTTTTGATTTTCTTGAGTTCGGTCGCCTTGTAGCCCAGTGCCAACATAGCTTCCATAGCTTCTTCCAATTCTTGGTTTTCAGCGCTGGTTTGCACTGCCACCTTGGCAGGCAGGTCATCTCCTGCAACTACTACCTTGCCTTCCAAGTCCAGCACCATCTGCTGGGCTGTTTTCTTGCCAATTTTAGGGAACTTGGTCAAGTAGGTGATGTTCTTGGTTTCGATGGCTTGAACCAAGCCAGCATTGTCATCAGCAGCGATAATAGCAAGAGCCGATACAGGACCAATCCCAGAGACCGAAATCAGACTGAGAAAGAGCTTCTTTTCGTCTTCTGAGCGAAAGCCATAAAGCAGATGGGCATCCTCACGGACAACTTGGTGCACATAAATCTGAGTTTCTTGATTAACCTGACCTGAGTGGGCATAAGGATTGGCCACATGCAAGATATAACCGATACCGTTGACTTCAAGGACAATGTATTTGGCAGTGATTTTGGTAATGATTCCTTTTAAATATTCGTACATAGTTTTCCTTTTCTCGTCTACTATTTAATCTACTTTATAGTATACCATACTTTAGACCCTAACCTTCAATATCCTAAGAGAATTCCTATCTGTCAGCATTTTATAGAGTAATAGTCCGAAAAAGAATATTTTAACAAAGTATGATTTTGACATAATCAAAATAATTAGCGACAAAATTTAAGAACAAAATTAAACGAACGAATTGCATTCTTAAAAAGCTTAGAATACTTTTCGTTCGTTTTTTAACTTCTGTTTTCGGAGTTGTGATTATTTTTCAAAAATAATTTTTTTATAAATCGATTCATGACTTCCCTTTCAATTTTTAATATATATCATTTTAAATTTTCATTTTTATATTAGCATGCAAAATCTACTCTAAAACCACTGCAAATAAATTATAAATATTTAATGCTAAAACAGCGACAACAACCAGTTGAAAAACTATCGCAATTTTATCTTCTGATAGAATTTTACTGAATTTAGCTCCAAAAATTCCTCCAAAAATAGCAGCAATGATAATCACCATAAGCATACGGCTATCATACTGATTAAATTTAGAAATCAACACTAACGAAATAATTTTAGAAAGTTGAGAGAAAAAAATAGTGGCAATAGAATAAACTGTCGCTTTTTTTATAGGTAATCCAAATAAAATTATAAAAAAAGATACATTGATTGGACCACCACCAATCCCTAAAAAACTAGATATAGCTCCCAATAAAAAACCACAGAAAAAATACCATGTCTTGTGAATAAAATTATATTGTTTAAAAAACTTTTTTGAAGCCAATAAAGCAAATAGCAACATAAGTACTGTGATAATTACTTGAACAAATTGTGCTATTCTTGACCCAGATAAAACTAAAAGGCAGTCAAATAGTAGACTACCTATATATCCTCCAAAAATAGAACCTATAGCAAGATAACTTAGTTCCATAACTTTTAACTTTTGACCAGACTGAATCTGTCTGACTGTTGATGAAATCGACATAACAAATACAGCAACAGAGGAATAGAAGGAAATAGTTGCCACATTATCCCATGCAATAAAATCAAGTACCGGTTTTATAATAACGCCTCCTCCCATACCGGATACCGCCCCTATTGCATTAGCTACTATGATGACAAGGAAATATAATATTTTTTGTTCCATATATACATCTCACTTCCTTTATTAGCTGATGTCCTTTACACAACGAAAACCCATATTTTGACTACTTGTCATAGCTGTTGTAGAATTTCTAGCAGACATTCTATAGCGATTGCAATAACTATAATGGCATAAAAAGGAACCTCCTTTTATAGCATACTGTTCATTATCACAGATTTGATGTTCTCTCCAAAAATCTTTACCAGACACAATCTGAAAAGATTGCAGTTCTATTTTTCCTGGGTTTACACACCATTCCCAAACATTCCCTATCATTTGATAAAGCCCATAAGGGTTCGGTTCATATGTCTTAACAGGAGCAGTCCCCGCATATCCATCATCTAATGAATTAAGAGTAGGGAACTGCCCTTGCCATGTATTGCACATATGCTTATCACTAAAGATAAGATTATCACCCCAATAATAATGCTCATACTCGGTTCCACCTTGAGCTGCTATTTCCCATTCTGCTTCTGTAGGTAATCTTTTTCCAGCCCATTGGCAATAGGCTAGTGCATCGTTCCGAGTAACATGTACTACAGGATGATCCATACGAGTACGGATATCTGTCATTGGTCCTTCCGGATGGCACCATGATGCTCCTGCTATTGCTAACCACCAAGGTGTCTTCTGCATCTCTATAGAAATTTGATTTATATCCTCTATAAAATATTTGAACACATAAGACCAACCAATTTTTTCAGCGTCAGTAATATATCCAGTTTGTTTCACAAACTCTGAAAATTCTTGATTTGTTACTGTTGTCTCATCAATGTAGAAAGGAGCAATAGATATTTCAGTACGGGGACCTTCATAATCATACTCAAACCCTATCCTTTCATTTGTTCCGATACAATAATTACCACCAGGAATATAAATCATAAACATGTCCCTTCTTTTATAAGATATCCAATAAATCTAATCTTTCAAACTGTTCCTCTGGAGCTTCGAGTTTCTTCATTTCTTCTACCAGCAAATGCTTCATACGGTCTTCTAATTCATCATCCTGAAGTGGAGAAGTTTGACCTTCATCAATTTCCAAATCAAAAAGTAAACTATCCTTTGTATACCCTGACATATCCCCTAAACCATCTAAAATAGCTGGTTTTTTTATAGGAATTTTATAAACTGGAAAAGGAGTTCGTTCAAGAAACTGTCCCATTTCAATTTCTGAAGGATTCTGCTCTCCTAAATAATGACGAATAGTTGTTGGGATTCCAGCATACTCATTTAAAGGAGAATTGTCTGGTTTTGGAGCTCTGAAATAGGTATACCGTCCATCTGTAATATTCACTGTGATGCCATGAGCACCATAAACGGCATACTCTTTTTCATTTTCTCTCCCATCTAATAGCGGCAACCATGATTTTCCCTGTACTTCATCTGGAGTTGGGATATCAAAATAATCCAATATGGTTGGCATAATATCAATATTCTGTGATACTGTTTTTATTCTTTCACCTTGTTTACGATGAACTGGGTCTTTGACAAATAAAGGAATTGCTGCTAATTCATTAAAATTATGCATATAATTTTTTCCGAACAGCTCTCTTTCTCCCAAGAAATATCCATGGTCAGATGTCACAATGATTAAAGTATCATCGTATATTCCTAATTCCTTCATTTTATTAATTAAGCGACCAAAATGGACATCTGTCATAGTCATAAGTGCAGCATACCGTTTTCGAATATAGTCTACCGCCTCTTCTGGGACATCTACTTCCCCATAATTTGGAGTTTCAAAATATGGACCAGTATATACTTTATCATACAACTCCATGTATTTTTTAGGTACATCAAACGGTTCATGAGGATCAAAAACTTCTACTTGAATAAAGAAATCATCTTCATCTTTATTTAATTCTAACCATTCACACGCCGATTTAAATGTCCTAGGAGTAGGATATTTATCCTCATCTTCATACCAATATTCACGATTCGCTTGATATTGACGTCTTAGCTTACCATAATACTGTTCTGGCATCCACTCTGGATCTTTTATTCGTGAAATCCATGGATCGCCTTCTTGACCACGATGAAAATCCCAAGTTGTAAATTGGTTAATATATCCTTCGCCACCAAGTCTAAAATAATGTGTATGATCTGTCGTTAAGTGTGAATATACTCCATGCTCTTGAAGCACCTTTGATACAGTGATGTCAAATGGTTCAATTGGTCCCCATGATCTCTCTAAAAAATTTAAACGACCAGTCATAATATCACGTCGTGCAGGCATACAGGGAGTTGAGCCAATATAATGATTATCAAAAACAGCCGAATCTTGAGCAAATGCATCTAAATTAGGTGTCGCTACAAAAGAATTTGTATTATATGTTTTCAAAAAATCCTTTCGTAGCGTATCCATTAATACTAGAACAACCTTCATTTCCTACCTCGTTTTAATCTAAACAATGACTCCAAAATATGATAAGAAGATAGAAACTCCAATAATCACAAAAATCATTGACACAACGTATTTACCATTCCATTTTTTCATTAAATACAAACAAACTAATGTAAGAATTAAAGGCAACATATTCGGTAATACTTTATCAAGAGTATCTTGAAGCACTATAGCCCCATCGCCTTCACCAAATTGTAACCCTAATTTTAACTTAACTGTAGATGTAATTAACGCACCCGCTACCATTACACCAAGAACATTCGCCGATGTTGAAATTCTATCTAAAATCTTTTTCCCATTTGCCGATGTTAATAATTCTTTCCCTTTACTATATCCTATGTGAATACTGTAATATTTCAAAGGGAAATATAAACCATTTATCAGCAAGAACATCAATATTGGCCCCATCCAATTTCCTTGAACTGCAAATGAAGCCCCTATACTTCCTGCAATCGGAAACCATGTAAAGTTCAATAAGCTATCGCCCAAACCAGCCAAAGGCCCCATCAAACTTGTTTTTACAGCAATAACAGATTCTTTTTCATCTTCAGTAGTGGTTTCTTCTAATGCAGTTGTAACCCCTAATATGAACGGAATAAGTACTGGATGGCTATTAAAAAATTCTAAATGGCGTCTTTGAGCATTGACACATTCTTCTTTACTTTTACCTTTGTATAATTTAGACAAAACTGGTGTCAATGCAAATAGAGTACTTAGACTTTGTAACCGCTCATAGTTATGAGAGAATTGAATCATCTGACAACGCCAAAACATTTTATTCAAATCTTTTTTTGTTATTTTATTTTCGTTGGTCATAAATCAAACTCTCCTTCCCCATCTGCAACAACTACACTCGATTCTTCAGAATCTCCGTTTTTTTCTATTCCACCACGATTCATTAAAATATCATACAAGGCAGCTGCTGCAAGAGCAAAAATTGCAATGCCAACAGTTGGTATTTGTAAAAATGTTGCTAATGCAAAACCTAGTGTAAGAAAAATCCACATATTCTTTTTCAACATCATTGAAAGTAGCATAGCAAGACCAACTGCTGGAATGAGTTTAGAAGCAACTGTCAATCCAGTTAAGGCAAAAGCTGGAATAACACCTAGTGCAGCTTCTACTGCTGGAGCACCTAACCATACTGAGATAAACACTGGCACAGCTCGACTTAAAAAGAAGAATAAACCGCCCAAATACTGCAACTTATCAATTTTTCCAAATTTACCCGATTGAACAATTTTATCTGCCGTATGTACTAATGATACATTAGTAGTCATTATAATCATACTTAGTTGTTGAACTAGAAGTGCAACAGGTACTGCAACTGCAACACCTGCAGCCTCACCACCACCTGATAAAATACCGATAGCGACACCAACAACAGCTCCTGAAATAACATCAGGTGGTTGATAGGCTCCTACATTATTTGTTCCTAACCACAATAGCTCAAGAGTACCAGCGATAATCAATCCCTGCCCTGGGTCTCCCAGCAAGAATCCTACTACTACACCTGCTAATAATGGTTTTCGAAAGCCAAGGTGTGGTCCGAACTGGTCAAGGGCACATAGCCCCGCCCAAATCGCCACAATAAGCGCTTTGAAAATCATAAGATTTTCTCCTTTCTTTTATTTTTCTTTTGAATTTAATTTAATCAATAAAGGTCTTAAACTAACGTTTTATAATCCACCCTAGGATCTTTAGGAACCATTTGTACATTGATATGAATTCCTTCATTCATCAAATCAACAAAGGCTTGATGTTCCTCGTCTGTTACAGAGATTGCTTTCTCTAATCTTTTACGTCCTTCTTTAAATCTCATCCCTCCTGCATTAACTTCTTTAATTTTCAATCCTTCATCTACTAAAAATTTAATATCTATGGGATTTGTAAATAATAACATCGTTCTCTTTTTGATTTCACTTTTCTTCATAACCTCAGCAAATTGACGAACTCCAAAAATAACAACCTTAACACCAGGGGGAACGGCAAAATTTGCAACACTGTGCTGAACTGGATCATTTTTAGCTTCATCATTAATAATTAAGATTTGTTCAATTTCATAATTACGAGTCCAAGTAGTTGCCACTTGACCATGAATCAAGCGGTCATCAATTCTAACAAGTTCTACTGCCATTTCTATGTCTCCTTCTATAAATCAAATGAATCTTCCTCAATAGGTTCGGAAGTTATTGCCTTATCAACAATTGACATTGTATTTGGTAATATATTTTTTATTACCTCTGTTGCCTCTAACAAGCGTAACTCCGAGTGCATAAACAACTCAATTAACAAGGGCAAATTAAAGCCTGTTACTATCAATACATTTCCATTAGTTTCTAAAAAACGATAAGATGCATTAAACGGAGTTCCACCAATAATATCTGTCAGGATAATCCATTCCTCATCTGGATATACGGACGTAACTGTCACAATTTCTTCATACATTGATTCTATCGTCGAATCCATTGTCACCGATAACGTATTAACACGATTTTGAGAACCTAAAATCATTTCTGCACTTTCTACCGCAGCTTTTGACATCGGTCCATGACTTATAACAAGATATCTCATCTTTTCCCTCCTAAATTATATTTATGACATCGCTTACAATATTAATTATAATCTTTTTTAATCATTTGTCAACACTTTTTGTTCTATTTTTGTTATTTTTTTCTTAATAATGTTAGATGTTATTATATTTTGTTCTTTTTAAGTGTTATTTTATGTCCTTTTGTGCTTTTTGGTTGAAAAAATGACATTTTAATGATATTATAAATTCAAAAGATAACAAGAAGGAATCTACTATGAAAAAAAATGAGCGAATAAAATTTATCCTAGATACAGTAAACGTTAAAGGCTATGTCTCAATCCAAGAACTTGCTCAACATCTCAATGTATCAACTATGACAATCCGACGCTATTTAACTGAACTAGAAGAAAAAGATGAATTAATAAAGGTTCATGGCGGAGCAGAAAGTAAATTAGTTCGAAACGAAAAATCACAATTTGAAAAACAATCCTTATACATGAACGAGAAAAAAGAAATCGCAGATATCGCTTCTCACTTTATTAAACCTGGTGAAACTATCTTTATCGGTTCTGGAACAACATTAGAACAATTAGCATATAAAATCACTGAAGAAGATATACGAGTTGTTACTAATAGCTGGCCTGTTTTCGTCATACTAAATCAAAAAAATTTTAAGGAATTAGTATTAGTAGGCGGAACATATCGTGAACGAACAGGTGCATTTGTCGGAAAAACAGCATTTAATTGTTTAGAATCAATGAATTTTACTAAAGCTTTCATCAGCTGTAATGCTATATATGGTACAAACATCTCAACATTCACTGAAAGTGCTGGGGATATACAAACCGCAGCCTTAAATAAAGCACAAGAAAAGTTTTTACTAGTAGATCATTCAAAGTTTAATAAAATCGATTTCTATCAATTTTACAATTTAGAAGATATTAACTATTTGATTACTGACCACAATATAGAAGAGAAAACAATTGCGAAATACTCTCAATTTGTTAAAATTTTATCATCTAAAACAATAGATTCTCCTTTGTAAATTTAAAGTAGGAAATAGACATGAAAAAGATATCCGTACTAATCAAACCATCTTCATCTCTTTGTAATATTCGGTGTAAATATTGTTTTTATGCTGATGTAACTTCATTACGAGAAGTTCGTTCCTATGGAAAAATGAAACCCGAGACTACTGAAAAAATGATTGAACATTTATTTATAGATTTAGCTGATGGAGATGAGTTGTCCATAGGCTTCCAAGGAGGGGAGCCTACCTTAGCAGGATTATCTTATTTTAAGCATCTTATCACTTGCGTACAAAAACAGACAAAAAAAGTTTCTGTACATTATTCAATACAAACAAACGGAATTCTTATCAACAAAAAATGGTGTGAATTTCTCAAAGAGAATAACTTTTTAGTCGGTTTATCAATAGATGGAACACCAATTCTACATGATATGAGTCGACTTGACCCAAGAGGTAGAGGAACATTCCAAAAAGTAATACAGACAAAACGTCTTTTTGATGATTATTCAATCGATTATAATGTGCTTTGTGTTTTAACACAAGAATTAGCTCAACACGCAAAAGATATCTTTATTTTTTTAAAACAAGAAAATATCCACTATGTCCAATTTATCCCTTGCTTAGATGAACTAAATCCAAGCGAAAAAAGTTCTTATGCACTTACTCCTCAGAAATTCTTTCAATTCTACCATGATATTCTACCTCTTTGGCTAGCTGAATTAGCTAGTGGACACTATATATCCATTAAATTATTTGATGATGTTTTTAATTTAATTGTAAGAAAAGAAGTAAACGCTTGCGGGCTTGTCGGAAATTGTAGTATTCAATATGTCATAGAAGGAGACGGAAGTGTCTATCCTTGCGATTTTTTCGCTTTGGATGAATACAGAATGGGATTCATCCAAGAGATGGGATTGAAAGAACTCTTTTCTAGCAAAATTGCTAAACAATTTTTATATTCTCGTCCATTATCGAAAATTCCTTCCAAATGTACATCCTGCCCTTTTCTAAACATATGTCGTGGTGGATGTAAGCGAATGAAAAATTCAATGTACGTTGATGAAAAAAGTGATTTCTGTGGCTATCAATCCTTTTTAAATGAATTTATACCTAAAATAACTAACATAATGGATTTGATAAATAATTATTAATCTATGCAAAAATGAGTGACTGAAATNNATTTCAGTCACTCATTTTTATGCTAAATTAAAATCCAATTTTTGTATATCTAATAATCTCGGCAAATCTTCTATTATCTCACCTCAAACATCATTTAATATTTCCCCAACTCACGGAGACTGGTGTGATTTTCCTGAATGCGTCGGAACATCTTTTCCATATCCGACTTGGTAAAATGCACCAAAACAGGGCGTCCGTGAGGACAGTTGTAGGGATTGTCACATTGAGAAAGCTGATAAAGAAGCTGTCTAGCTGAATGGTCATCAATACGATGGTTGGCCTTGATAGACCGCTTGCAGGACATCATGATAGCCAGCTCTGCTCGGTATTTCTTGATAGAAACTTCCTTGGTCAAGAGCAGCATGTCGCACATTTCATAGATACCTGACTCAATCTCTTCCTCTGCCATCCAAATAGGATGCTCCCGTAGGATAAATTGATTTTCCCCGTACTCTGCTAGAAAGACACCCACTCCCTCCAAAAGAGGCATTCTTTCCTTAAGACGAAGAGCATCATCCGCAGGAAATTCAAAGATGTAGGGCACTAGGAGTTGTTGTTGACTTTGGTCAACATCGCCAATGCTTTCACGATATTCCTCATACTTGACCCGTTCCTGCGCCGCGTGCTGGTCTATGATATAGAGCCCATCTCGCCCTTGGGCAAAGAGATAGGTTCCATGCATTTGCCCGAAAAATTCCAACTCTGGAAAGCTTGAAGATTCTTCTCGCTCCAGCTTGTCATAAACCTTATCAAGACTCGCAAGGTCCAACTCTGGATGGTCTAGCTGGTCGTAGTTAGCAGGTTTTCTCTCTGCAAAATGCAGTTTTGCTGGCTTGGTCAATTGGTCCAAGATTTCCTTGGCAAACAGGGTTAAGTCCTGCCCTTCATCAGTCAATTCGACCTGATAATCAGCCACCTCAGCTTGACTAGGTCTTGTCGGCTCAGTATTTTCATAGTAGAGTGTATTTTCTTTGAGTGGGAGAATAGTTTGCTCCACCTTCTCACGATTGCGCACAGTCGATTTGGCAAGATTTTCCAAGGCATCTGGAATCAAGGTTTGTTCCTTGAGACTATTTGCAATAGCTTCTGAGACCAGCGTCATCAGTTCTTTTTCCTTAGAAATCCGCACCTCTTGCTTGGTTGGATGAACATTGACATCCGCTAGATAAGGGTCGATATGAATGTGAATGACAGCCAGTGGAAAACGGCCTACCATGAGCTTACTTCCGTAACCATCTAAAATAGCACGATTGAGTAGGAAATTCTTGATATAACGACCATTGATGAAGAGGCTGATATAGTTGCGATTAGCCCGAGTCAACTCAGGCAGGGAAACAAAGCCTGAAATTTCGAAATCAAGATCCGAATTCTCAATTTCAATCATCTTCTTGGCACTGACCAAACCATAAATTCCTGCGATTGCTTGTCGCAGTTGACCAGTCCCAGCTGTCCGCGTCATTTCCTTGCCATCACTAATCAAGCTGAAAGAAATCTCAGGATGGGCCAAGCCCAGACGGTTGACAATATCAATGATATGAGACAACTCCGCTTGCTGGCTCTTCATATACTTGAGGCGGGCAGGCGTGTTGAAAAAAAGGTCCTCCACACAAACCTTGGTTCCCACTGGACTGGTCGCTGGGATGACTTCCTCAACTTCACCCCCACGCGCGACGAGCTTGGTTCCATGACTTGCACCATCCACCGCCGTCAAAAGGGTCAGAACACTAACAGACGCTATAGAAGGCAGGGCTTCACCACGAAAACCAAGCGTCCGAATCCGAAAGAGATCTGCTTGATTTTTTATCTTACTGGTCGCATGGCGGCGCAGGGCCAATTCCACCTCATCGTGGGCAATTCCATGACCATTATCTGTGATTTGAACCTTCTTGAGACCAGCTTCCTCAATCTCAATGATAATCTGGCTAGAACCCGCGTCAATGGCATTTTCTACCAGCTCCTTAACAACGCTAGCTGGACGCTCGATAACCTCTCCAGCTGCAATCTGGTTTGCCAGCACCTCTGGCAATTCAATAATATGAGACATTTTTCAGCCCCTTTCTTTATCTGTTTTCCTAGAAATTGATTAGTGCTATTATACCATATTTCAGATAGGACAGAAAATCTCCACCACATAGGAGCTAAATCCCTCCACATAGACAAAGTCCCTTGCAAGGGGCTGAAAAATAGTGTTTAATAAAGGTGTACAAGCAGTGATCACAACCTTGTATAACTGAAAAGGAGAGAAATTTATGAAAGTAGAACTACAGATTAGTAAGTCTTACGAAGAGGAAAAGCTGATTGTTCAAGCACCTCAAGAAACCGATAAAATCCAGAAAGTCATCGAATTTGCAGAAAATCTGGACCGAACAGAAACAATTAAAGGGAAAATCGATAATCAGGTCTATCTCGTTGAGATTAGCAAGATTCAACGCTTCTATATCGAGAATCGGAAGGTTCTAGCAGAAACCGCGAGTCAGACCTACAGCATTGATTTGCGACTCTATCAGGTCCTTGAAATTCTGCCAACCAATTTTATCCAAATTTCCCAATCAGAAATCATCAATATCGATTCCATCTCTCATCTCAAGCTCACCCCCAACGGCCTAGTAGAAATTTTCTTGGAAAACGAAAGCTTCACCTACTCTTCACGCCGTTATCTAAAAACCATCAAGGAGAAATTAGAACTATGAAAAAACAAATCTTCCACGACGCAGCTACTGGTGTCCTCATCGGTCTCATCCTCTCTATCATCTTTTCACTCATTTATGCACCAAGTACCTACGCCCCGTTAAGTCCCGACTCTCTCATCGGACAAATGATGGCTCAACATCAGGTTCACGGTGCCTTGGTCTTGCTCTACTGCACACTGATCTGGGCAGGCATCGGCATTCTCTTCAACTTTGGCAAGCGGTTATTCAGCCGTGACTGGAGCTTGCTCCGTGCAACTCTGACTCATTTCTTCCTTATGCTGGCTGGCTTTGTCCCACTAGCAACCCTAGCAGGTTGGTTCCCCTTCCACTGGATTTTCTATCTCCAACTCATTATCGAGTTTGCGATTGTCTACCTCATCATTTGGACTATTTCCTATAAAAGAGCATCAAAAAAAGTAGACCATATCAATCAACTCTTGGAGCATAGAAAGTAAGAACCTCATAATAAGCAAATCCGAGAAAGAAACTTCTCGGTTTTTCTTTATCCTGCTGCACCTTGCTATCATAGCAGTTATTTTCAGATCTTCTTTGTAAATTTTCTGTAATTTTCTATCTTTTTTCAAAATATTCTTGCATTTTCCCAAAATTTTTTGTAGAATATAGATTACATATCCAGATTATTCTGAAAATTCAAAAAGGAGTGTCTATCATGTCACAAGCTATTTCCTTAAATCAATCAACCTGGACAAGTAAACTAAAAGCAATGGGACCTGGAATCCTAATGGCTTCTGCTGCTGTTGGCGGTTCTCACATTGTATCTTCCACTCAAGCTGGTGGTTCTTATGGGTGGTCGCTACTCCTCTTGGTCATCTTAGCCAATGTCTTTAAATATCCATTTTTCCGTTTTGGTGCTGAATACACCGCTGATACTGGAAAGACTTTGGTTGAAGGTTATGCCGAAAAAGGAAAATTCTATCTCTGGATTTTCTTTATCCTCAATGTCTTTTCGGCTATGGTCAACACAGCTGGTGTCGCCATTCTGTGCTCAGCTATCATCGCCAGTGCCTTCCCAATGATCGGTCTGAGCATCACTCAGTGGTCCCTCATTCTCGTTGCAATCATTTGGGGTTGCTCTTTGGAGGCTACAAACTCTTAGACGGCATGGCAAAATGGATCATGTCCGCTTTGACCATTGCAACTGTTCTTGCAGTTATCATCGCGGCGGTCAAGCATCCCGAATACAGCTCTGATTTTGTCGAGAAAACACCTTGGCAAATGGCAGCTCTGCCCTTCATCGTCTCCCTCCTAGGATGGATGCCGGCTCCTATTGAAATTTCAGCTATCAATTCACTTTGGTCTGCTGAAAAGAAAAAGACCGTCAACTTTAACACCGAGGACGCTCTATTTGACTTTAACGTTGGTTACATTGGAACAGCTATCCTAGCTGTGTTCTTTGTGGCACTGGGAGCATTGATTCAATATCCTACAGGGCAAGCAGTTGAAGCTGCTTCAGCTAAATACATCTCTCAATTCGTGGGCATGTATGCCTCTGTCCTTGGCGAATGGTCCCGTTACTTGATTACCTTTATTGCCTTCCTGTGTATCTTTGGAACAGTTATTACTGTTATCGATGGCTATTCTCGTGTCAATCAGGAATCTCTCCGACTGCTAATCAGTCAAAAAGAGGACAATCGTAAATCTTTGAACATCTGGATGACCATCACTGCTATCATCGGTATCGTCATTATCAAGTTCTTCGCTGGTCAGGTATCAACCATGCTCCGCTTTGCCATGATTGGCTCTTTCCTGACAACACCATTCTTCGCTCTTTTGAATTATGCCTTGGTAACGCGTGAAAACAAAAATCTTCCTTCTTGGCTCAAACACCTTGCCATTGCAGGATTGATTTTCCTCTTTGGCTTCGCCATCTTCTTTATCTACGCACTCGCAATCGGAAAAGCAGGGTAAGGGACAAGCGCGAGATGAAGATAAGGTTTCATTTCAAGAGAAAATTCAGCAAATATTTCTATGATAAAAAGCATAAGAACAAGGTTTTGAAGACCTGAACTTATGCTTTTTTACGTTCTTAAAGACTGTTTATACTCAAAAAACAGTTGAACAACTTCAACCACCTCTTATAAGAACTTTATACTATTCGAGAATCTCTTCAAACCACGTCAGCTCTATCTGCAACCTCAAAGCTGTGCTTTGAGCAACCTGCGACTAGCTTCCTAGTTTGCTCTTTGATTTTCATTGAGTATTAATTCTCCTTTTCCAACTCATACAAATCTGCGATAATCGCTGCAACACGTTTGATATCTTCCAGCATGCCTCTCATTTCAAAGTCAGCCAAGACAGGGAAACCAAAACGTTGACTGTATTGCTTAGCTGTCAGGCAGTATTGGTTATTAAAGTTACGATTTCCTGAGCCAACCACGCCAAAACACTTACTAGCATTGTCACCATAGGCGATAAAATCCCCCACTGGTGTCGTCAATATCTCGACATCTCCGTTATCCACGCCATTCCCACCTTCTAGGTAGGTTGGCAAAAAAGCGACATAGGGATGGTCCATTTCATAGAAATCTTGACCTTCCTTGACCAAATCTTTGATATGAATCTTTTGGACCTCAATCCCCTCGTACTGGGACAAGAGATAGTCTTTCAAGCGCGTCACAAAACTCTCAGTATTGCCACTCAAACTAATATAAACTAAAGAAATTGTCTTCATATTTTCCTCCATGATTTTATTTTTAATCGAAAAAGAACTACCAAGATTGTAACTTGATAGCTCTTTTTTGTCAATACTTAAGCAAGATTTTCTGCTTCCTCTTCTTCTGCCAAGGCTTTCTGCTGACGCCATATCTTGTAGAAGACAAGGGCTAGGAAAAGAACATTGATGACGATAGAGAGAATGCTAACGGCTTGTGAAATAACACTTATCCCTAAACGCATGGTTTCATCGTGAACTAACTGCACAGCATCCTGTAAACCAACATAGCCATAAATCGAACCAATAATGGCTAGCAAAACATAGCCGACATAAGTATAGTTTGCATATTGCAAATTCTTACGAATAAGGAAGACAATCGCTACAACCACTAAAATAGCAGATAGCACAATCAAGGCCATATTAAAAATAGAATGAGTTGATTCTGCTACTCTATAGCTGTAATTGATGTTGTCTTCTAATTGCTGAGCACTGACCCCTGCAACTTGTTTCTGAGCGGCACGAAGGGCTTCTTTGCTAGGTAAGGGACTCAACATTCCAAACAGAGACATAGCTGAAATAAGGGCAGACAAGATTAGCAAGACCCATAGATAAATTGGTTTCTTTTTCATAATAGAACCTCCTGATAATATTATTCATATTATAGCACTTTTTGCAAAGGAATACAAATCTTATAGTATCGTTTCTACCTGTTTTCGGTAAGCTTTTGGCGATTTTCCGCACAATTTTCGGAACACTTTATAGAAATATCCAAGGTTACTGTAACCAACAGCATAACAAATATCTTCGATACTGTCACTGGTTGAAAGCAAGAGCTGCTGGGCAGCCTTAATACGTTGTTTGTTTAGTAACTCTGCAAAGGTCGAATCGGTTTCTCGCTTAATCAACTGCCCTAGATAGACAGGATTGATAAAGAGAGCCTTACTGATATCCTTGAGGGAAAGCTCTTTTTGGTAATCACGACCAATGACTTCCAGCACACTGACCACATTTTCATTCATACGGTATTGACCGAAAAAGCTGGTCAGAGTTTCCTTGATATAAGAAACCAATTCATCGAAGGCTTGAATAGCATGAATGGTTTTGACAATGTCCGTCATATCATCAGCTTTGAGATGTTCAAACAAGTGAAAGACATCCATGACAAACTGGATAAAAAGCTGTTTGGTAATCGGAACACGCGGTGTATTTTCAAGAACCACTTTCTCCAAGAGGTTTAACTCTTCCACGATTTGATTGAGATTCCCCTGAATGATAACCCTATAAATCGGTTCGTAATAGGCAAAGAGACTCTGAGACTGTTGTAGATTTACAGAGCCGTAAAAGAGGGCTTTCTCAGCATTCAGCTTCCAGCCTTCAAAGTGTTCTTGATAGGGAGCTTCAAAGGGAGTAACGACTAAACCATCTAGGGGTTGGTCAGAAATGAAAATCTGCCAGTCTTGACCCAATACATAGTAGGGAATGGTGAAGGAACCTTGCTTTTCCTTGGATAGACCTATCCACCAATTCTCCTTACCTCCTAAATAACTGACAAATCCAGCCTCATCTAAATCTTGACTGAGGGTCTGACTTTTCTTTCTTCTCTCTCCAAGCTGACCTGCAATCTTCTCCAGCAGATTTCCTAACTCTACCTTATCAACAGGCTTGACCAAATAGTCCACTACACTAAGGTTCATGGCTCTTTTTACATAATCAAACTCCTGATAACCTGAGAGCAAGATATAGGCAGCATCTGGTAAGATTTCTTTCATCTCCCGAATCATATCAAGCCCTGTTTTGTCGGGCATATTGACATCTGAAATGATGACATCGATGGGATTTTCCTGAACATATTCTAGGGCTTCATCGGCATGACTGGCTGTTGCGACGACCTCCATATCCCAATTATCAAAGGGAATCAAACGTTTCAGACCTTCTGTCACCATGTACTCATCATCTACTAATAATACTTTATACATTTTCTCCCTTTCTACTCATCTTGAATTGTAATACGATACTGAACACCTGCTTGCTCTGCAGACTCTACACTAATAGCATATCGTTCCCCAAAATAGAGCACAAAACGCTCATGGACATTGACAATCCCGATAGACTGCCTTTGATCACTGTAGCTGTCTTGGTGTTCAAAATGTCTCTGACTTAATTTTTCTCGAATATTTGCCAGCTTTTCAGCAGACATCCCACGACCATTATCTACCACTAAAATTTCCACAAAACCATCCTGTTTAAGAGCCTTGATGCTAATCACATTATCTGTCCGTCTATGGTCAACACCATGCGCGAAATAATTTTCTACCAGCGGTTGCAAGGTAAACTTAGGAATTTTCATATTCTCTAACTCTGGATCTATCTTGAAACCATAGGCAATGGACTTGGGATAGCGAACCATGCAGAGGTAGCTATATTTACGGCAAAATTCTAATTCCTGTTTGAGGAGGGTCTCTCTTTCGTCGGAAATATTGTTACGCAAGAGACTACTGAATTCATAAATGATATCTGCCAACTCATCTTGACTCTGCATAACTGCATACATGCGCAAGAACTCCAGCGTATTATACATAAAATGAGGATTGATTTGCGCCTGCAAGGCTCGCATATTGGCATCTTTTTGACTAAGCTCTAACTGGTAAATATCATGGATATTCTTTTCCAAGCGATCCAACATATCATTGGTCGTCTCCGCGATTAGGAGTAATTCCTGATCTTTTTCGGAAATGTCAATCCGACGCCCCTCTTCGCCTTGAGCAATGACTTGAATGGATTCTACTAAATCCACTACCTGCTTTTGGTAATTAGCAAAAGTCTGCCTCAAAGTCAGATAAAGAATGATAATAAAGAGAAGGCTCAAGCCCACAATCAAAGCAGAGCTAGTCACTGTTCCTTGTAAAACAAAGTTTTTGGGAACTGCCACCTGAACCTGATATCCATGAGAGGTTAAGCCAACTAGCCAATTTTCACTCTCCTTATCAACTGTTTCACCAATATGAAAAATCTCCGTATCAAAAGGTGAGGTCACTGTTACTGCCATCGGAGTATGACCTCTAGTATTATCAATGGCATGGTATAAAACAGCAGGATCCAAGGAGATGTAAATCACTCCTAAGTCTTGATCTGACACTGGATCTGACACCGGAATGGCAAAACTATTTCCTGCTGGTTTGAAATCCTCAGCCCTGATTTTTTCTCCACTACGTTTGTCTTTAGTAGAAACATAGACTTCCTTGTAATCTTGAAAAGCAATGGCCACTCCAGTTACAAAATCATTTCGAACATAGAGGTCATCAACATTTTCATGCAGAGAGACTGATACATAAGGCGAAGCTTTCCGCTCTAATTGCCAGTAAAAATAGTCTGGCATGCTAAGGCTAAAGTATTTATAGATTCCCTCAATACGAGCTTGATTTTCAACTAAAGCCTGAGCTATCTGGGTTGATTCTCTATGGTAATATTCAATTTCACTCACTGTTCTAGCAGTTACACGCTGGGCTACTCTCTGGGCTTCCTTTTCCCGTGAATCCCAGTCAGCGTAAGAGAGTAAGATTGCAAAACTCGCAATAATAATGATCATCACTGAACTGTAGGTTCGCAGAAGCGTATGTAGCCAAAACTGCTTCATCCTACTTTGTCGCCAATTTTTCATGAATACTTTCATAGACCGGTTCCAACATATCACTGATAAAGAAATGCCACATCCCAATTCCTACAAAAAATAGCAGGGCAGGCATATAGTAACCAATTGCCACAAGTAGCACGGTTCCAAGGAGAACCTTGGCCACAGCTGCTAGACTCATAAAGATGCCAATCAAGGATAGTTTGAGACTATTTCGATAAGACAAGTCAAAATAAACTTGTAATTTCAAAGATACTGTATAAGCCAAAAAGATCAGGGCAACTACTAGAACATTAAAAAAGGTCGCAATCAAATGAACGATGGTCTGATGAGGCAATTGAACCAAGAGATACAAGCCATAGACCAAAACTAAATCCACTCCTAAAAAGCTATAGAAAATCAGGTTGCTTGAGACAAAATTTTGCTTATAAAGAGGCCAAGCCTCCTTCAAACTGTATTCCCGAAAGCTATAACCATGTTCTGCATACAAGCTCATCAAGGTGGCACTAGCCGGCGCTAGACCAAGGATAATCCCTCCTGCTAAAGTTAATAGCCAAAAGAAGGCTGTCGCAATCATCCCTAAAAAGAAACGATTAAAGACAAAATCTAAAAATCTCCCCATGATATCCTCCTAAAAATAACTATGAAACTATTATATCATATTTCAAGCGTTTTCAAAAACTTCTAGTATCCATTTACAATCCCACCAAACCATGGTAAAATGAGAATTGTGAAAAAATTATCAGGAGATGATTCATGAAAAAATCTATCTTAACTACACTGCTTTTTGCAGTTCTTTACTTCCTCTGCATGGGGATTGGTGTCCTTTTGGGCAATCTCTTTGACCAAACTGGAAACATGTTTTATGCGCCTGCCTTTACTGCCCTTGTCGGCGGTAGCGTCTATATGATTCTGGTCGCAAAAGTTCCACGCTTTGGATCCATTACCACTATCGGCCTTGTCATCGCCCTCTTTTTCTTGGGAACTAAACACGGTGCTGGTGCCTTCCTTCCTGGAATTATCTGTGGTCTGCTAGCAGATGGAGTAGCTAGCCTCGGAAAATACAAGAACCAAACAAAGAACTTCCTTTCTTTCCTTATTTTTGCCTTTAGCTCAACCGGTCCAATCTTGCTTATGTGGATTGCGCCCAAAGCCTATATGGCAACCCTTCTAGCAAGAGGAAAATCCCAAGAATATATCGACCGTATCATGGTTGCACCAAACCCTGGAACTGTCCTTCTATTTATCGCAAGTATTGTCATCGGAGCCCTAGTTGGTGCCTTGATTGGACAAGCCTTGAGTAAAAAATTTGCACAGAAAATCTGATTACTAAAAAAGAGCCAGGCGGCTCTTTTTTATTTATGGCTCAAGACTTAGTCAAGAAGTCTCCCAAGAATTGATACTCTTCGAAAATCTCTTCAAACCACGTCAACGTCACCTTGCCGTATATATGGTTACTGACTTTGTCAGTCTTATCTCCAACCTCAAAACAGTGTTTTGAGCAGCCTGCGGCTAGTTTCCTAGTTTGCTCTTTGATTTTCATTGAGTATGAATTTAAAGATAATCAAAATGATAATGATGGTTGCCAAGATAGTTTTATCGTGATTGTAGCGGTTAAATCCATAAGCGATGGCTACGTTACCGATACCACCAGCTCCAACCGCACCAGCCATAGCTGTTTCCCCAACAAGGGAAATCAAGGTCACAGTCGTCACACGAATCAAATCTGGAAGATCTTCTAGTAAGCCTTAGCTTCCTAGGTTAACATTTTTTACCTGAAAAACTTCTTTTTTCTAGTGATAAAATCAACCCTATCACACTCACTACCAAAAACACCCACCAACAAAGTCTGATATCTTGTAAAGCTAAGAAGGAAAATACAGACATCCCCAAGGGTAATGTTAGGGAAAAAATCATACTCAAGAGATTATTACTTCTAGCTAATACATCCGCACTCAAATTAGACAGTAACAGAGTATCTAATTTAGGCATTGATTTCGACATCAAATACATGACAAAGGCTAAGCAAGCAACACCTACTAGAGGAGAAAAATCTAAAATATTAGTAGCAGCAAGCAAGACAAACAGAATTGCATTGAGCGATAGCAAACTTGAAAACGACAATTTCCCAAAATAATCATGGGGAGTTAGGCTACCAAGAATAGCTCCTCCCAAGCTAACACATTCAATTAAAAATAGGGCTTGAGCATAGCTGAGATGATAGATAGTATGGTCTAATAAGTAAAAGTGATAAATACCTCCAACAGCCCCTCCCAAAGTATTCATTACCAAAATGACAAGAATCATTTTAAACAAAGATTTACTTTCTCTCTGTCTAAATATATTATCCATGTCCGCATAGATTGCCTTAACTTGTTGAAGTAAACTAATAGGCTCATTCTCTACCGTTACAGACAAATACGTCAATTCTCTGCTATTTTTGAACAAAATGAGAGAAGATAGTAAAAAGAAACCAGCATTCACAATCGCAACAAAAGAAAAATTTTGATGGCTGGTTGTGAGTAACCACACTCCTAAGGCTTGACCTCCTAGATTTGATAAATAGGAGACAAACTGAGTAAAGGAATAAGCTTCATAGAGCTTATCTTCCGAAATATTATGCTGGATAATCGGCATACGAAGGCCTGCTGTATAATCTGATAAAATATCTGAACAGATATTAACCATACAGATAACAGCAAACGTTACGAAGTTCGGATCATGAATCACACTAGCAATCAAAAGAAATAGCAGACTTTGCACACAACCAACCCAGATAATTGTCCCTGCTTTATTCCGAGTATGATCAGCCTTAATCCCAACATAAAAAGTAAATAGGAAAGGTAAAATCGTAATCATATTCGCCATAAATACAGCTATATTTTTAAAGGGTAGACTCGTAGCATAAACGATAAATACCAGATTATAAATATAAGCTCCACTTGAGCTCAAAAACCTTGATAAGGTCAGTATTCTAAATAAATGATGTTTTAAGAATAGTTTCATAACAGGGCTTTCTCCATATTTCAAAGAGTATTCTATTGAAACCAGTCTAACAAAAAAAGCGGGACTCCCCACTTTTTTGTAATATATTTTTTCTGAAAATAGAAACTCTAGCGCCTAGAAATTGCTAATTATCAATCCATCTACAAGCCTATTTATTTTTCGTCAATCGATGTAATGAGAATATATTACAAATCTTTATTTGAGAGCTGATTTGCAAAATAGTTTTCATAGTATCTTGCACCATCTACATACTCTAAATCTTGTAAGATTGTAATGCCTCTCTGGATTTTTTCAAGACCCTTATTTTCTACTTTAAAAATAGTATCATAATACCCTTTAGCAATCATATAAATAATTTTAAGATATGCTTCAGACTCTGGCAATTCTCGTTTTTCAATCTGAAAAACAAAATAGTCTGCTTTTAATTTATCCTTTTCCTCTATTGCTTTAAAGAGTCCATTAATCAAAATGGTATCAATACCAATTTTGTTACTAGGTAAGGAGCCTAATAAATCTGTCTTTTGTAGCATCTCCCTAGAATATTTAAAATAGAGGGGCAGAGGGAACAAAGTAGAAATCGTTGAAAATAATTCCAATTCATAATTTCCCCAGATATCAATAGTAAAAAAATAGTCATAGAGAAAAGTCAGTTCTTCATCCGTTGCCCTTATCTCTGAATCAAAAAACACGAGAAGGCTTTTGATACGAATCATTTGTAAAAGATAGCTTTTTTTAGCACTTGATCTATACTTTTGAGTCGTCTCTTCATATAAGGATTGGAGAGAATCAATCCCTTCTCTGTCATACAGCTCCCAGAGATTTTCCTGAAAAGCCAAAACCTGTTTCTGAGAAAAACCACGTACCAAGTACATAAATTCATTCAAATCAGAGTGGATGTTATCTAAGGCAGTAATCAATTTCATAGATGATAAGTCTGCTTCTCCACGCTCAAATTTGCTCAGCATGGAATAAGTAAACTCTCCTCCCGTCGCCTCCTGTAGGGATATATTCCGACTCTTTCTCAATTCTTTAAAAACTTCTCCCAGATTTTGCATATTGACTCCCCACAATTCTTAACTCTCTAACTCATAAAAGTAACGACTGATAGTAGCTAGTACAGAAAATTTTAAGTCTTGACTGTACGACAAATCCTGTGAATGATGTATAGATTACCTTGCACTTTTTATTTATGGCTCAATTTTTTGGTCAAGAAATCTCCCAAGAATTGGATTGCAAAGATAATCAAGATGATGATAATGGTTGCTAAGATTGTCACATCATGATTATAGCGGTTAAATCCATAAGCGATAGCTACGTTACCGATACCACCAGCACCAACCGCACCGGCCATAGCTGTTTCCCCAACAAGGGAAATCAAGGTCACAGTCGTCACACGGATCAAATCTGGAAGACCTTCTGATAGGTAAACACCCACGATGTCCCAAAAGGTCGCTCCGCTCGCTTGAGCCGCCTCAATGACACCACCATCCAATTCAGCCAAGACAACCTGCACCTGACGGGCAAAGAAGGCAAAGACCGCAAAAGATAGGGGTACGATAGCCGCATTTGGTCCGATACTTGTTCCTACGATTAGATGAGAGAAGGGTGACAAGACTGCCAAGAGAATAATAAATGGCACCGCACGGAAGATTGACGTGATCTTATCTAAAATCCAGAAGACGACCTTATTTTCCAAGACACCACCTGGTGCTGTCAAGACAAGGAAGAGACCTGCTACTAGCCCCAAGAACCCTCCAATGATAAAGGAAAGAACTGTCATACAGAGGGTTAGGTAGATGGCTGTTCCCCAGCCTGCTTGACCAGCCCAGCCCATTTTATAGACATTTGGCAAATAGGTTTGAATCAATGATTCCATCTTACTGTCCTCCCTTCAATACTTTTAGCTGTACGCCTGCTTGACGAATGGCTTCTTGAGCACCTGCTAGCGCTGCTTTTTCACCTGACAAGACTACAACCAATTCTCCAACAGGAGTGCCATCGAGGATTTCGATATTTCCATAAAGGATATTAGCTGTTACTTGGTAATGCTTGTATAATTCATTCAAAAGTGGCTCGTCTGTTGAAGCACCTGCATACTTGAGTTGCACTAAAAGGCTGTTTTCAGACAAGTGTTCCACGATTTCTTGCTTCTCAATCTTGACCATAGCTTCATCAATTCCTGTTGCTGTTGAGATAAAGTCCTGGGTCAAAGGTTGTTTAGGGTCTGAGAAGATTTCAAGGACACTGCCCTCTTCAATCAAATGCCCATCCTGCATAACTGCCACACGGTTGGCAATATCTTTGACAATCTGCATTTCATGCGTAATCAAGACAACAGTTAAGCCTAATTTTTGGTTCAAATCTTGCAACAAGGCCAAAATCTGCTTGGTTGTCTTCGGATCGAGGGCAGAAGTTGACTCATCTGAAATCAAGATTTTTGGATCATTGGCCAAGGCACGCGCAATAGCCACACGCTGTTTTTGCCCTCCAGATAGTTGTGAAGGGTAATTTTCAGCACGGTCTGCCAAGCCGACCAAGTCCAACAACTTAGCTACTTTAGCCTTCTTTTCTTCCTTGCTGAGTCCAGAGTGTTTGAGGGCAAAAGCCACATTCTCCTCTGCAGTCTTCTGACTCATCAGGTTAAAATGCTGGAAAATCATTCCGATATCTTGACGTTTACGACGCAACTGCTCTGCCGTCAAGGTCACCTTACCATCAAAAATCACATCGTCGTCAATGGTGATTTTCCCTGCAGATGGTTTTTGCAAGAGGTTAATCACCCGTACAAGGGTTGATTTCCCTGCTCCAGAATATCCAACGATTCCGTAGATATCCCCTTCTTGGATGTGAATGGTCACATCCTTGACCGCTGTGATGGTTCTCTTCTTTTGGTGAAAAGTCACATCGATCTGATCTAACTTGATAATATCTCTACTCATAGCTTCTAATCAGCTCCTCTACTAATTCAATATGGGTGTAATAATCGGCGATTCGCACATTTTCATCTCCACCATGGTCTCGGCTGTTGGCATTTCCTAGACCGAAGGCCACCATTGGCACCTCTAGGGCATCAAAGACCGTATGCATAGGCCCTGTCCCCGCTGTCGTCGGCAAGACTGAAACGCCCTGTGGATAGAATTTCTTGGCCAACTCGATTACGTTGAGAATGGCTGGTGCGCTCATATCGCTTCGATAGCTCATCTCTCCCAAGGTATAGTATAATTCTACCTTATCAAAGCCATTTTTGTCTAGCTGTTTCCGAATTTTTTCCAGAACATCATGTGGTTCTAGACCAGGAACCAAACGAACTTCTAACTTAGCACTGGCTTCTGCAGGTAATATCGTTTTAACCCCTTGTCCTTGGTAACCTGACTGAATCCCTTCGATATTAAGGGCTGGCTCGAAAAAGAAACGTTTCAGAAAGGCTGCACGGTCCTCTTGTAAGAGAGGCAATTCCAAACCATAAATCTGGCTGATTTCCCCTGGATTGCGTTGAGCATAGGTATCCACCAAGGCCAATTCCCGTTCATTCGGCTCTTGTACTTCTTCGTACAAGCCTTCAACCAAGATACGGCCATCTGCTGCACGAAGAGACTGTAAGGCTTGAAGGAGGTACCATGGAGCTGACTCCACAACACCACCATAACTAGAGTGGATATCGACATCAGCGCTTTTCACCCTGGCATCAAAGGTCACAATCCCCTTATTTCCACCAGAAATTTCTAGCTGTTCCAAGGCATTTTTGGTCCCTTGTTCCCAGACCAACAAATCTGCACCACGGAGTTTATCCGCATGTTTTTCCAGATACTTATCTAGGTCTGTTGAAGCCGATTCCTCCGCTCCCTCCATGATAAAACTGATATTGACAGGCAGGTCATCGTGGTGCTGCATGTATTTTCTCAAAGCACTCAAACGAGCTGTGATATGACCCTTGTCATCGTCAACCCCACGCCCATACATGAAGCCATTGCGCACCGAAAGCGTAAAGGGATCCTCTGTCCAGACCTGATCCCCGTCCGCTGGCACAGTGTCATAGTGGTTATAGAAAATCAAGGTTTTGGCATCTGGACGCGAACTCTTGAAATGCGCCATGACAAAAGGCGCCGTGTAAGTCTCATCAATCTCCACTTCAGCCCCAACACGCTTGAAAATCTCACCCAGATAGGTTGCGACTTCCTTGAGTCCCACCTGCTGGGCAAAGACTGATTTCTTAGAAATCAAGGTACGCAAAACCTCAAAATAATGCTGGGCTACATGATCCTTTTCAAATTTTTCAATTTGTTCTTGTTCACTAGGAAAAACCATATTCTCTCTACCTTTCTATGAACCTATAGTCTTCTTTACAATCCATGCTCTATACAAAAGCAAGAGGTGGAATTTTCTCTCCCACCTCCCTGTTTCTTATTACCAAACTGGTTGATCCAAACCGTCTGATGTTTCTTCGATAACTTTTTTCACGTCATCTGTGTGGTAAGCTGCGATCACTTTCTTGATAGCATCAGCTTTTGGTGATGTTTCCCAATCTTTTTTCGCAACGATAATGTTGTACCATTGTTTTGAATTTTCATCAGCTTGTTCTTTGAAAAGTGCTTTCTTGTAGTCCAATTTTGCTTCTGTAACGAAGGTATTGTTTACAACGGCAGCGTCAACTGATGACAATGAACGAGCTGTTTGGCTAGCGTCCAATTCAGTGATTTTCAAGTTCTTTGGATTTTCTTTGATGTTAGCAACTGTTGCAAGAGCAGTTCCTGAAACGTCCAATTTAATCAAGCCAGCTGATTGAAGCAAGTAAAGCGCACGGCTTTCGTTTGTAGCATCGTTTGGTACAGCGATTTCTCCGTTTGCTGGGATGTCTTCTACTTTAGTGTACTTGTTGTCACTTCCATTCAAACCTGAGTAAAGGCGGATTGGAGAGATGTAAGTATCAGCAATCGCTACAAGGTCTTTCCCGTTTTCCTTGTTCCAGTTGTTCAAGAAGTTGTAGTGTTGGAAAGCGTTCAAGTCTACTTCGCCGTCAGCAGTTGCCTTGTTTGGTTGTGAGTAGTCTGTGAACTCTGTAAATTCCAAGGTAATTCCGTCTTTTTTAACCAATTCTTGGACCTTATCCCAACGCGCTTCTTCAGAACCGCTACGGTTAACAGTTGCGATTTTAATAGTTGTTGCATTGTCTGCTTTCTTTTCTGAGTTTCCGCAAGCTGCAAGAGCCAAACCTGCGACTGTAGCAAGGGCTGCTACACCAAGCCATTTTTTAATTTTCATGATTCTTTCTCCTTAAAAATAATACCGTACTAGTATCTCATACTTTGTTCAATTGCACAAATTGTTATTAGATAGTCAGATATATAGTTTAAAACTATATATCTAAAAACTGAGAAATCACCCATCTTACTCAGAATGGATGACTTCAAGAAATTATTTAATATCAGCTTCTGCCGGTAGGTAAGTGTCTCCGAAGAATTGTTTAGACAATTTTTCAAGCGTTCCGTCTTTATAGAGTTCTTTGATGCGTTTGTCTACAAATGATTTCAACTCATCTTGACCTTGAGCAAGAAGTGGGTAAACGTACGGTTGTTGGTCGCTTGGAAGTTCAATGACTTTCAAGTTGTCCAAACCTTGGTTCTTAATGACTGTTTCAACACCGATTTTATCAAAAATTTTATAGTCAAATTGGCCATCGCTCAAACGTACCATGATTTGTTGGAAGTCTGCCTTAGTATAGTTAAGGATAGTTGGGTTGTCCGGGTGTTCAGCGTTGTATGCTTCTAACTGCTTAGCTGATGTAGTGGCTTGAACGACTTCCGTCGATTTTCCACCGATATCAGCGAGAGACTTGATACTAGAGTCATCTTTCTTCACTACAAGGACATTAGGGTTTTGGGCAATTGGTGCGGCATAGAGGTATTTCTCCGCACGTTCTTTAGTGTAGCTCAGATTGTTGACAGCCATATTGTAACGGTCAGCGTCAAGACCAGCAAATACACCTGACCATTCTGTCTTTTCAAACTTGACATCATATTTGTCAGAATCTTTAAAGATAGCGCGAACGACTTCAATCTCGTAACCAGTCAATTCACCATTTTCTTCATAGATAAATGGTTTTGGCGAGCCATTGGTTGCAACGATGATTTCTTTCTTGCTAGCTGCTTCTCCTTCTTTCTTAGCACCACCTGAACAAGCCGCAAGCACACCTGCAGCAATAAGCCCTAGAGCAGCAAGAGATGAGTATTTAACGATTTTTTTCATGTCATTTCCTCCAAAATAGAATACCTTATAATCTTAACAGAAAAAGACTATTTACGCCATTATATGATATCTATCTCTGTGATAAGTTTTCTTTATGGCTGATTTAAAAGACCAAACGCAAGATGGCAATCAAGACTACTCCGAAGAGAACCGTTCCGACTAGATTACGGTAGCGAAAGGCTATCCAAGCCGTCGGAAATACTGCTAAGAAGTCCAGCCATTTGATTTGAGGAAGGTTCCCAACCTTGCCTGTCACTACGCTTGAAAGAATCAAGGCAAAGATAATAGAAACGGGCAAGAACTTCAAAAAACGCTCAACGATTGCAGGCAAACCCTTATACTTGACCAAGATGAAGGGAATCATACGGGGAATCCAGGTCACCAAGCCAGAGAAGAGAACTGCTAATAAAAGATACTTACTGACCATCTAAAACCACCCCCATTGTACAACCAAGTAGCGTCGCAAACAGAACAGCTAGTGACTGAGACACCACTGTCAAGAGCAAAAAGAAGGACACCGCAACAACTGCTAGAATAATAAGCAGATTGCGGACAGGAATCCGTCTTTGCATAATCTGGAATTGCGAAGCAAAAATCCCAATGAACATCCCAACCAGGGCAAAATCCAAGCCAAAGATTTCTGGATTTGGCAGCAGACCACCCAGAGCCGTTCCAACCACTGTTCCCACAAACCAAGCCACATAGCTATTGAGGTTGTTTCCGTGCATCCACATAGGATTGACCTTGTCTGTATGGGCTAACTCGCCCATCAAAACGCCATAAGTCTCATCTGTCAAGATGCTAGACATACCGATATTGTGCCAGAGACTAGTATGACGAAAATAGGTCGACGCATGCAAACTCAACAAAAAGAGACGCAAATTGATCAAAAAGACCGTCATCGCAATAGCTGCTACAGGTGCTTGAACCGCAATCAGTGCCAGCATGGCAAACTGGGCACTCCCAGCATAAACAAAGAGGCTCATCAAGCCCATCTCCACAGGTGTCACATAGGGCGCACCAATAATCCCACAGGCCAGGCCGATACTGACATAACCAAGTGCCGTTGGCATAGCTGCCTGCGCCCCCTCCCAAAATCCTTTTTCTTTCATCTTTCTCCTCATATTGTCTTAATAAATGGGCTGAAAAGGCTCCAGCCACAGCATGGACTATTATAACATATTCAGGAAAGAGAAAAAAGTCTGCTGATTGTAATCAGACAGACTCCATTTTATTCTATAGTATCAAAAACAAGACTTGGTTTGGCATTGAAATCCAAGTCTTGCTCATATTCAGATTCATCCATTATGCGATGCTCATGCCGTATTTTATAATGAATCATATTTTAAAAATACCAGACCACACTACTCCCTGCTTATATTTAGCTTCTTTCTTTTGGACAAATTTTGCCAAATCCAATAACTCTGTCGGTGGTTCACCTTTAAAGCCCAATAATTCTTTAGAGACGGCAAATGAGAGACGTACAGCTAGCAAATCTTCACTAGTACTAGAGAACTGTTTTGCTGTTTCCAGCAATTGCTTCCTAAATTCTTCCGTCAAGCTAATTTCTTTATTATTGTACAGGGAATGAATTAAAATTTGTAACTGACTCTGTTTTTCCATCGTTTACCTCATTTTATCTAGGACGCCAAGGACCATATTTAGCCCAACCATCCACCATAACATTTACAGTGTGTTCCAAATTAGAAATATATTGTACAGACTTCCAGTTGCTAGGTGAAATTTCGTTTCTTTCATGGACACCTCTAAAAATTTTTAGAAGTTCTTTTCAAATAATCATGCAACATTCATATAAAATAAATTTTAACAATTAGTATCATTCTTTTTGAAAAAATTACAAATAACTAATAAATAAATTCCTATAGATAGTGTAAATCCATTTATTAAAATACCCAAAATTTTTATATCTGTATAAAATTGAGGAATAATCAAAAATAGAATGGCAAATAAAGCATATAAACTTGAATTAGTCGAATATATCAATCCCATAGTGTCGTATCTATACTCTGAGTAAATCATTTTTTCAAACATATTTCCTGATATACCTATTAAAATAAATGCTAAAAAAAATAACAACAACTTTATTAACGGAAATGGAGTAATAAATACTAGCATGAGTGCTAATCCAGATACAGTATAATCAATAAAGAAAAACATTTTATACGGAATTCCCACTCTAGGAGCCAAAATTGCTCCTATCAAATCGGCAAATCTTTGAGCTCCTAGTACCAATCCCAAATATTGAATAGGTATGCCTTCTGATAAAAGATACAGTGGCATTAAAGTTAAAAGTAGATCTGTACCCCCACTTAAAATTGACTCTGTAACTACTATAAAAGAGGCAAATTTTGATTCTCGAAAAGCAGAAACAGTTTCCAAAAATTGGAAAGAAGAATTACTTTCCAAATCTACCTTTTCAGGTCGAACACTTTTAGTATTGTTTTTGGAACCGGGCAATCTGATTTTAATCATAAAATAAATAGCAGCCACAAAAAACGGAATACTTAAATTAAAAACAACAAAATAAGATAGAAGCCCTAATAGTAGAGATGCAGTTAAATTACTAATAATATCTAACACATTTGATGCCAAGTATTGAACATCTATCGATTTCTTTATTAGCATGTCATCATTATTTAAAGTTTCTGGAACAATTTTCATCTGCAGTGTATTTAATAAATTAGTTGATAATGCGAACAAAAAATTCAATACATAGATATACACAACACGAAAATGATACCTTAAACACAGAATTGTAATCACAATTATAATAAACTGGAGAATCTGGAAAATCACTAGCCAAATTTTATCTCTCTGAATTTTATTTATAAAACTTCCATAAAAAACAGCAAGCAAATTTGGGATAAAACCAATTAGAGTAAATAGAGATAACTGTCCTGCCTCAATATGATATACACTTACTAACCCTATCGATAAAGCAATAAAGTAAAAACTATCTGCAATATTCCTAGACGATCTACCTAATATTAAATTTATAAAATTTTGGCTAAATTTTCTTAATATCATGCTTATAAACCTCAAAATTCATGCAATCGATTTGAATATAATCCGTTAAATTCAATAATCCTGTTAAAGTATCTAATACTTTATAAGATATGATTGATGCAGCCATATATGATATTGGAGAAATAACACTATACGGTATTCTACTATCCAAAACATGATCATCTGTTATCATAAAGTCCCTATAAAACTCCCTCAATGAAATAGTTTTGCCCGGAATAATATGTAGGTAGTTTATTACCGTAGATGCATATGAGCCAACAATAATAGGTCTCGTATATTTATGAGCTAAATCATCAAACCAGTAGTCTATCTCTATTCTAGGAGTATCTGCACAGCATAAAGCAATGTCAAAATTATAATCTTTAAAAATAGTTTCTAAGTCATTCTGACACTCTAACTTCCTATAAATAGTTGTCACATTTGAATCAGAAATCTCTTGAATATGCTGTTTTATTATGTCTATTTTTAGCTTACCAATATCAGATTTCTTAAAGGATGTTTGTCTAGTAAGATTTGACTCTTCCACAATGTCAAAATCTACTAATATGAAATTACCTATACCTAGACGAGCTAAAATTTCGACTGTTGTTGATCCAATACCCCCTACACCAACAATTAAAACTGTTGAATTTAATAATCTATCCTGATACTTACTAGGGTCTAAATTTTCTGACAAATCAACCCACTCAAAGAAATTAATATTTCGGGAATATTTGGAATTATCATATTGATTACTAGTCACTAATCCCATAGATATCATCGACTCAACAACTTGTTTTTCTCCATTAGACAACAATTTTATATCAATGTCATTATCTAATTTTTTTATTAAATTGATGTTCTCTTCATTAAAATCAATCTCCCTTACAAGAGAAGCATTACCAAAACCAAATTTTATTTTATCTTTAAATATATACGGTTGAAGAGTTCTCTTTATTCTCATTTAGATCCTCCTAATCAAAAACTATTAAAAGATAAACAACAAATAGGAGTTTGGAAAATATTTTCCTAAACTCCAAAATTATAAATACGAATACAACTCATTTATAATTTCTATCCATATAATAAATTAAAATACAAAAAACTTATCGACTTCTAAAATTCAGTTAAAATCTTAATAGCATGCAGATATTAACTTTTAAACATTATGAATATCATCATTCTTCACAATTATTAAGATTTAAGATTTTTTGTATAATATCCGTTGCATTTGCAGCAAAATATATATTAATTAGAATTTTTGTCGTATATGTTTATCTTGATTTCAATCCACTATATCTAATCCAAAGTTTATCTTTTCTATCCTATAGATTGCTATTATTTAACTAACGGCCACCTAAACGATGCCCTTGAAATGAATATGGTACAGCAGACATTGTTTCTCCTCCAATTATTTTTCTTTGTAAACCACTTATGCGACCTAGGATTTGCTTCAAGTACTTTACAAGAACACTATAACACGAAAATTGGCGTATTTGAGAAAATCGCATATTTGATATTTTTTCTTATAGAAATTTCTGATTTGCGATTTTAGTGGATTTGATTATTTCACTGGTATAATAAAGTTACTACTAACAAGGAGGGATATAATGATGAAAAAAAGAAAAATCCAACTGATACTCCTGCTTATTTCGGAGTGGGTTATCGTCTTCCCGTTTCTAATCAATCGATAAGTTCTTTGTATTGCTGAAAACGCAATTCGAATAGAGCTGTTAATTGTGGATTTTCTAATACTTGCAGAGATTGGATAAAGTGTTCAATCTCTTTTTGATTGCTTCCTTTAGTTTGAAGAAAGACACTCATTTTCTTTAAAAATTGCCACGATACT
Organism: Streptococcus sp. 1032; assembly: GCF_013277015.1. Lineage (NCBI taxonomy): Bacteria > Bacillati > Bacillota > Bacilli > Lactobacillales > Streptococcaceae > Streptococcus > Streptococcus sp. 1032. The sequence continues at coordinate 169,600 of NZ_VMMD01000015.1, forward strand.
TTCTCAAAAACATCGTACGGACGCAACATGCTCTCCAATTCGGCTTCGAAGATTGGGATGTAGGAGAAAAGTTTTCGCTCCATGAGCTCTGATAAGATATTTAAGAGTCCTTGCTTCATATACAATCGATTGTGTACTAACTCTTTAAATTCCTTGGATTTTTCAAGCAAAGAGGTTGATAAAAAAATCAGATCTTGATTGCTCAAGAAGGGCATGGTATTACAAAAGAGATAGAGTTCAAACCAAGTCCAAGACTCAATAGCATAGAGATAAGTAGTCAAAAACTCCCTATCCTCCTCTGTTAGCAGATAGCTCTTATTTAAGGAATGAATAGCATTTTTAATCACAATGGCATTCAAACAACGATAGGTCTCTGCCATCTGTCCTTGCTCGACTTCCTCCAACAGTTGCTCTAAGCCAGCTATATCTTGATGGGCAAAGCGATCCACAACCCTCCTACCAATCTTCATATGTGGAGATTCTTGATAGTTATTGAGCTTATGACCAAACTCATCAAAATTCATATTGATTCCTTGAATAGCTAGGATTAGCTTGTCCGCAGATAGCATAGACTGCCCTAGTTCAAACTTGGACAGCTGAGAAGCTGTTAGTCCAGCACAAGCCACATCTGACTGCTTGAGCTTTCTAGCCAAGCGCAACTCCTTGTAAAATTCTCCCAATTCCATTCTCTCGATCATCTTACCACCTCCTAGCTTTTGCATATTATATCATTATTTTTATAGTTTTGTCAAAATATTCTGACACTTTGGTGATTAAAAAAGCCAGCCTTAAGCTGACTCCATTTTATTCCATCGTATCAAAAGCGAGACTTGGTTTGGCATTGAGATCCAAGCCTGCGAAGTTTTCTTTGTTCCACTCGCTGACGCTGGCATAGGCAACCATTCCTGCATTGTCTCCGCAAAGACGCAGAGGTGGGATGATAACCTTGACATCTGTGATTTCAGTTGCTAGGCGTTCTCTGAGGCCTTTATTGGCTGCCACACCACCTGCCACGACAAGGGTTTTAACAGGGTATTTCTCCAAAGCCTTCTTAGTTTTTGCCATAAGAATATCCAAGACAGCTGCTTGGAAGGAAGCACACAAATCCTCTGTGGACAAGCTTTCTCCCTTTTGCTCTGCATTATGGTGAAGATTGATAAAGGCAGATTTCAAACCAGAGAATGAAAACTCCAGATTATCTTCCTTAATCATGGCACGAGGAAAGTCATAAATATCCTGCCCCTGATGGGCTAGCTCGTCAATCTCGCGACCGGCAGGATAGGTCAAGCCCATGACACGGCCAACCTTATCATAGGCCTCGCCAACCGCGTCATCTCGCGTTTCCCCAACAATCTTGTAGTCACCAGCCTCCGAAACATAAACCAACTCTGTGTGTCCACCACTGACTAAAAGGGCTAGCAAGGGAAACTCCAAAGGCTCCACACTCTGAGCTGCCATGAGGTGCCCAGCCATGTGATTAACAGGAATCAGTGGAAGTCCGTGAGCCCAAGCAAAGGCCTTGGCAGCTGACAAACCAACTAGCAAGGCTCCGACCAAGCCTGGTCCGTAGGTAACCGCAACAGCTGTCACATCCTCTTCGGTAATCCCTGCTTCTGCCAGAGCCTCCTCGATACAGGCTGTAATGACCTCGACATGGTGACGACTGGCTACTTCAGGCACTACGCCCCCGAAACGTTTGTGACTCTCAATTTGACTAGCAATGACATTGGACAAGAGCTCATCGTCGTTTTTCAAGACGGCGACACTGGTCTCATCACAGGATGTCTCAAATGCTAAAATATATCTATCCTTCATCTATTTCTCTCTTCATGATGATGGCGTCCTCGACTGGATCATGGTAGTAGGCCTTTCTCTCAGCGATGACCGCCATCTTTTCTTTCTTGTAAAATGCTTGCGCTCGTTGGTTTGACTTTCTGACTTCGAGGAAAATCTCTTTGTCTGTCGGCAATTGAGCAAACAAGGCTGACGCAATTCCCTGACCCTGATAGGCTCCTTTAACAGCGATTTGCAAGACTTCTGCCTCAAAGATATTTTCCTGAACAGCTAGAAAGCCAATCACTTCTGCCCCATCATAAGCCAGAGCATACCAAGTCTGATCTTGGGACAGGTCTGCTTGGATTTGTTCCAGAGTCCAAGGACTGACTGGGTAAACAACTGCCATGACAGCGTAGATAGCTTGAGCCAGATCAGGTTGCTGTTGGATTCGTCTGATTTCAATCATAGGCGTTTAATGTAAGACTCGCCAGACTCGGTGTGGTTCTTGAGCCAGTTTTCCTCAGCCTCGACTCGTTTGAGGTAATTCGGCACAAAATCATGCAAGGAGTCTGCTTCCTTGTCCCAGGCCCAGAGAGCTAGATTAGCTGCATTAGGCAATGTTTCTTTATAATTAGTCCTTGGCAAGTGTTCTTGAATCTGCTCCACAAAGGGGACAACTTCTCCGACAAAGGTTACCTGACTAGCACCCTTGATTAGCTCAATCACTCGCTCAAAGGGCAGGTGAGCTTCTGGCATGACAGGTTTAGCATTTTCATAAAATCCTGCGTAAACATTGTTGCGACGCGCATCCATCAAAGGGACGAACAAGCCTTCTTGTTGGTAGGGCACCAGAGCCAAGAGGCTAGACATACCAACCAACTCGATGTTCAGAGTGTGAGCCAAAGTTTTGGCAGTTGCTACCGCAATTCGCAAGCCTGTGTAGCTACCTGGCCCTTCCGCCACCACGATTCGGTCCAAATCCTTGGGCGTCCAGTCCAAACTTGCCATCAAAAAATCGATGGCAGGCATAAGGGTAATACTGTGATTTTTCTTAATATTAATCGTCGTCTCGGCAAGAACCTGCTTGTCCTCTAAAATAGCGAGAGAAAGAGCCTTGCTAGACGTATCAAAAGCTAATACTTTCATAACACATTCCTATCTTTTTGTCTGCTTACTATTATACTACAAAAGCTGGCACATGGGAATTTTCTTTATCCCCAAACAAAAATGCCTATACTTAGCTAAAAAATAATTTAAAAAATGTTCGCTTTTCCTTTTCTTTTCCGAATATAAAAGTGAACAAGAAAAAAGGAGGAAAGTTCAATGACAAATTTTGACGTTCTTGACAATCAATTTTTATCCCTATCTGAAAATGAATTATCAGATATTGATGGCGGTCTCGCTCCCTTGATTATCTTTGGAGTAGCAGTATCTTGGAAAGCTATTGCAGGCGGAACAGCACTTATAGGTTCTGGTTTGGCAGCTGGTTATTTTTTAGGAGGAGATTAATATGATGAAAGATTTGAACAACTATTGTGAAATTTCTAATAAGGAATTGCAAGAAATAAAGGGTGGTTTTGGTGTAGGTGTTGGTATCGCTTTATTTATGGCAGGTTATACCATTGGAAAAGACCTTCGTAAAAAATTTGGTAAGTCATGCTAAATAAAAAACACATTTTTAGAAAGATAAATTTTATTATCTTTATCTCTTACAGTTTGCTCAGCATTCTCAATGATTTAAACATGACTACTATCCCTTTACCAATTGATTTATCTGTTTGTATTGTTTTATTTTTATGCTTCAACTCTATTTTTGAACAGAAGAATCATTAACATAAAACTAATAAGCTATGAAAATTCGATTGTCATGTCATTTTAGAAAAATGCAAAGACCACCTCATCTTGATAGATGGGGTGGAATTTTCGTGTCGTAAATCTACTATCACTATATCCCCAAACAAAAATGCCCCAGCATAAGCAGAGCATCTAAGCATTTAATCCAAAGTAAAATACAAACCAAACGACATAGGTTACGAGGAGGAGAAAAAGCGAGTAGAGAGTCATAAAACTAATCTTCCACAAGAACTTGCTTTGTCGTCGTTCCAGTTTGGCAAATAGAAGATTCCCTCCATAAACGCAAGCAACAAAAACAATAAAAGCTACCAAGCGAGCTCCGATAGCAATAGCAAATAAGTTATACATAGGGCAACCTCCTTGACTTAAAAACTATATGGAATTATGACAAACAATAAATTCCACTTCTGTTATCAATATAACACATTTTCTTCGTTTTTGCAAGCGCTTACTAAAGGAATTATCCCATGACTTTCTCGTTTCCGTCTTTTACTAATTTTTCATTTTGTGGTATAATTGAAATAATTGTAACGAATCAAGGTCAATCTAGATACAAAATGGAATGAAATCAAGCAAATCTATGCTAAAAGTTTGGAATAAGCTGACCTGTAAAATAGAAAGGAACTATATGATTTACAAAGTTTTTTATCAAGAAACAAAAGAACGTAGCCCACGTCGTGAAACAACACGCGCACTTTACCTAGACATCGATGCCAGCTCAGAACTTGAGGGCCGTATCGCTGCTCGCCAACTTGTCGAAGAAAATCGCCCAGAGTACAATATCGAATATATCGAACTCTTGTCTGACAAATTGCTAGATTACGAAAAAGAAACTGGCGCCTTCGAAATTACGGAGTTCTAATATGGCCTATACTCTTAAACCTGAAGAAGTCGGCGTTTTTGCCATCGGTGGTCTGGGAGAAATCGGGAAAAACACTTACGGAATTGAATACCAAGATGAGATTATCATCGTCGATGCTGGGATTAAATTCCCAGAAGATGACTTGCTGGGTATCGACTATGTCATTCCTGACTACTCTTACATCGTAGACAATATCGACCGCGTCAAGGCTGTCTTAATCACACACGGACACGAGGACCACATCGGTGGGATTCCATTCCTACTCAAGCAAGCAAATGTCCCTATCTACGCTGGGCCGCTTGCCTTGGCTTTGATCCGTGGGAAACTCGAAGAACACGGCCTCTTGCGCAACGCCAAACTTTACGAAATCAACCACAATACTGAGTTGACCTTTAAAAATCTCAAGGCAACTTTCTTTAGAACGACTCACTCTATTCCAGAACCTTTGGGGATTGTCATTCATACTCCTCAAGGGAAAATTGTCTGTACGGGTGACTTCAAGTTTGACTTAACACCAGTTGGTGAACCAGCAGACTTGCACCGTATGGCAGCTCTTGGTGAAGACGGTGTACTCTGTCTCCTGTCTGACTCGACAAATGCAGAAATTCCAACCTTTACCAACTCTGAAAAAGTCGTTGGCCAGTCCATCATGAAGATTATCCAAGGCATTGAAGGACGTATCATCTTTGCATCCTTTGCCTCAAATATCTTCCGTCTCCAGCAAGCAACAGAAGCTGCTGTTAAGACTGGACGTAAGATCGCGGTCTTTGGTCGTTCTATGGAAAAGGCCATTGTCAACGGAATCGAACTTGGCTATATCAAGGCTCCTAAGGGAACCTTTATCGAGCCAAATGAAATCAAAGATTACCCTGCAGGCGAGATTCTTATCCTCTGTACAGGTAGTCAGGGTGAACCTATGGCAGCCCTCTCTCGTATCGCCAACGGAACCCACCGTCAAGTACAACTACAACCAGGTGATACGGTTATCTTCTCTTCAAGTCCAATCCCTGGAAACACTACTAGCGTCAACAAGCTGATCAACATCATTTCAGAAGCTGGTGTCGAAGTTATCCACGGTAAGGTTAACAATATCCATACATCTGGACACGGTGGTCAGCAAGAGCAAAAACTCATGCTCCGCTTGATTAAGCCAAAATACTTCATGCCTGTCCACGGTGAATACCGCATGCAAAAAGTCCACGCTGGACTGGCGGTAGATACTGGGGTTGAGAAGGACAATATCTTTATCATGAGCAATGGTGATGTGCTTGCCCTCACTGCTGACTCAGCTCGTATAGCAGGTCATTTCAACGCCCAAGATATCTATGTCGATGGAAATCGTATCGGTGAAATCGGCGCTGCTGTCCTCAAAGATCGTCGCGATCTATCTGAAGACGGTGTCGTTCTGGCAGTCGCAACTGTTGACTTCAAATCGCAGATGATTCTGTCTGGTCCAGACATCCTCAGCCGAGGCTTTGTCTACATGAGAGAGTCTGGCGACTTGATTCGCCAAAGCCAGCGTATCCTCTTCAATGCCATTCGTATCGCACTGAAAAACAAGGACGCTAGCGTGCAATCAGTCAATGGTGCCATTGTCAACGCTATTCGCCCCTTCCTCTATGAAAATACCGAACGTGAACCGATTATCATCCCGATGATTCTCACACCAGATGAAGAATAAAGCAAGAAAACAGCCCCGATTTTCGGAGCTGTTTTTCTCTATGCTTTCTTTTGAGATTAAAACTCAATAAAAATCGAAATCAGACTAGAAGGCTAGGCGAAAGCATAACTTGAGTTAGCTCCCATAGTTCGGGGAACTATGGGAGGCTGTAGATGAATCAAAGCCAAGCTTTGAACTCATTCGTAAGAAGCCGACGACGTATTATTTTGATTTTTGAAGAGTTTTAGAAATACTACGATTTTTACCTTCAAGATACACCATCAAAATAGAAATATCTGCTGGGTTTACTCCCGAAATACGGCTGGCTTGGCCGATGGTTTCTGGATTGATGAGTTTGAACTTCTGACGGGCTTCCGTTGCGATAGAATCAATGTCATCCCAGTCTATATTGGATGGAATGCGTTTTTCTTCCATGCGTTTCATCTTAGCAACCTGGTCCATGGCTTTTGAAATATAGCCTTCGTACTTGATTTCTGTTTCAATCAATTCGATAATCTTGTCATCCAATTCCTCTGCAGCTGGTCCGATGAAGGCCACCACATCTTGGTAAGAAACTTCTGGACGGCGAAGGAATTCCTTGGCTGTCACTGCATCGGTCAACGGCTTGAAGCCCATCTCCTCAACCTTGGCATTGGTTTCCTTGACTGGCTTGAGTTTGATGCTGTCTAAGCGTTTCATCTCATTATCAAATTGATTTTTCTTGATTTCAAAGCGAGCCCAGCGTTCATCATCCACAAGGCCAATCTCGCGTCCCATCTCAGTCAAACGCATATCGGCATTGTCATGGCGGAGAATGAGACGGTATTCAGCACGACTGGTCAATAGACGGTAGGGTTCAATGGTTCCCTTGGTCACCAAATCGTCAATCATGACCCCGATATAACCGTCACTGCGCTTCAAAATCAACTCAGGCTTGCCTTGGATTTTCAGAGCCGCATTGATACCTGCGATAATCCCTTGACCAGCAGCTTCTTCGTAACCTGACGTCCCATTTGTCTGACCAGCAGTGAAAAGTCCAGAGATTTTCTTGGTTTCCAAAGTCGCACGCAACTGGTGAGGCAAGACCATATCATACTCAATGGCATAACCTGTCCGCATCATCTCTGCATTTTCCAAACCTTTGATAGAATGAACCAAGTCACGCTGGACATCCTCAGGCAGACTGGTTGAAAGTCCTTGAACATAGACTTCCTCAGTATTGCGCCCTTCTGGCTCAAGGAATAGTTGGTGACGTTCCTTGTCCGCAAAGCGCACAATCTTGTCTTCAATCGACGGACAGTAACGAGGCCCCACTCCCTTGACCACACCTGTAAACATAGGCGCACGGTGGAGGTTATTTTGGATAATCTCATGACTGGTACCATTGGTATAGGTCAACCAGCATGGCACTTGATCTTTGACATAATCCTCATCACGTGAAGTGTATGAGAAGTGATTAGGCGCTTCGTCTCCTGGCTGAATCTCTGTCACATCGTAGTTGATAGAAGAAGCCTTGACACGTGGAGGGGTTCCTGTCTTGAAACGACCAATTTCAAGTCCCAATTCCTTGAGATTGTCAGCTAGGTTAATAGAAGCTAGGCTATGGTTAGGACCTGACGAATACTTGAGGTCTCCGATGATGATTTCCCCACGGAGAGCAGTCCCTGTCGTCACAATAACAGCCTTGGCAGCATACTCTTGGTGAGTAGCTGTACGGACACCGACAACCTTACCATCTTCAACCAAAATCTCATCAATCATGGTCTGACGAAGGGTCAGATTTTCTTGATTTTCAACCGTCTTGCGCATTTCCTTAGAGTAAAGCTCCTTGTCAGCCTGCGCACGAAGGGCACGGACAGCTGGCCCCTTCCCTGTATTAAGCATCTTCATCTGGATGTAAGTCTTGTCAATGGTTTTGGCCATCTCGCCACCGAGGGCATCAACTTCACGCACGACAATCCCCTTGGCAGAACCACCGATAGAGGGGTTACAAGGCATGAAAGCCAGCATTTCAATGTTGATAGTCGCAAGTAAGACCCTACAACCCATACGGCTAGCGGCCAAGGAAGCCTCGACCCCAGCATGTCCCGCACCGATTACAATAATATCGTATTCTTCAGTAAAATTATAAGTCATGTTTCTCTCCTATTCCTCAAGATGAATGTGTCTTAGTTGGTCGTCCCAATCTGGCAGGGCTGTTTTTAGAAAGGCTGGAACTAGATTGATACCCTTAAGCTTGTCTAAGTCAATCCACTCACAGGGCTTCGTTTTTTCGTCTTCCTGCATGGTCAATGGAGCATCTTCAAGCAAGTCCACCAGATAATGAAACTCGATATTGTGATAAGAAACACCGTCCTGTTCAAAACGATTTTCAACTACGAAAGCTAGCTGTCCAGCTTGAGCTTTGACTCCCAGTTCTTCTCTTACTTCACGGACTACCGCGTCTTCCGTACTTTCATTGACTTGAATCGCACCTCCAATTGTGTAATACTTGCCCTTATCTTTGGTAACTAGGAGCTTGCGATTTTGGACAATCAAAGCTGTCGCCCGAACACCAAAAACCGTATTTTCTATTTTTGTCCGAAAGTCTCGTTGAGTCATCTTTTTTCCTTTCCTCTAAACGACACAAAAACAGTCAAAACTCCAAAGAAGTGCAGGACAAAAAAGCCTGCAACATCCATGAGCTTTGACCATCATTTCTATTGCTTTTATTATTGTAGCAAATTGAGAAAATTTGTCAATCTAAATGTACTGACAAACTTGTCCATCGCGGTAAGCATTGTCAATCAAACCGCCACCTAGACACTCATCGCCATCATAAAAGACAACTGCCTGTCCTGGTGTAATCGCGCGTTGCGGTTCTGCAAAGATAACTTCTGCCTTATCTCCTTTGACATGGACGGTCACCTTAGAATCAGGCTGACGGTAGCGGAATTTTGCTGTGCATTCGAGCGTAAACTCTTCTGGCATGTCACGAGTAAAGTGGACTTGGCTAGCCTCTAGGCTGGTTGACATGAGCGAATCATGGTAGAAACCTTGGCCGACATAGAGGATATTCTTGCTTAGGTCTTTTCCGACAACGAACCAAGGGGCATTGTCACCGCCGTGTTGCCCACCGATACCCAGACCGCCACGCTGACCAATCGTATAGTACATAAGACCTGCATGCTCGCCCATATCGCGACCATCCACAGTAATCATGCGACCAGGCTGAGCTGGCAGGTAGTTGCTGAGAAAGTTTTTAAAGTTCTTTTCTCCGATAAAACAAATCCCTGTCGAGTCTTTCTTCTTGGCAGTCGCAAGACCTGCTTCTTCTGCTAGTCTGCGAACTTCAGGCTTTTCCAAATGCCCCAGTGGGAACATGGTTTTTTGAAGTTGTTCTTGCGAAAGCTGGCTGAGGAAATAGGTCTGATCCTTGCCATTGTCCACACCACGAAGCATGTGAACAGTGCCATCCTCATCACGCGCCACTCGGGCATAGTGCCCAGTCGCTACATAGTCTGCCCCCAAGGTCATGGCATAGTCCAAAAAGGCCTTAAACTTGATTTCCTTGTTGCACATAACATCTGGATTTGGCGTGCGTCCTGCACGGTATTCCGCTAGGAAATACTCAAAAACGCGGTCCCAGTACTCTTTTTCAAAATTGACAGAGTAGTAGGGAATGCCAATCTGGTCTGCTACCGCAGCCACATCCTTATAATCTTCGGTCGCCGTACAGACGCCGTTTTCATCTGTGTCATCCCAGTTCTTCATGAAGATACCAATCACATCGTAGCCCTGCTCCTTGAGAAGAAGAGCCGTCACCGACGAATCAACACCACCACTCATCCCCACAACAACACGTGTTTTAGAGTTATCACTCATGGTAAGTCTCCCATCTATTCGTTTATTCACGATTGAAGGTCGTGTGTGCTTCACGATTGAAGGTCGCTTGAGCAGTATTCATTATAACATGCTTGGTTGGAGAAGACAAGAAAGAGGCTGTCAATAGACCAACCTCTTATTCTGAACCTATCAATCTAGCACTTTCTAGCTTCATTCGCTCTCTTAGCGACTTCAATCTGGTATTTCACTTGGTCAAATCCTGTACCCCCCAAGGAATTTCGTCTTTGAACAGCAGTTTTAGGTTGCAAGTAGACATAAATATCCTCGGCAATGAGGGAATGATAGGTTTGTAATTCCTCCAAAGTCCAATCTTGGATATTTTTAGCAGACTTGATAGAGTCTAGCACTAATCTTCCCACAACCTCATGAGCTTCTCTAAATGGCAAGCCTTTCCCTGCCAAATAATCTGCCAACTCAGTCGCATTTGAAAAGTCCTTCTCTGTCGACTCTTGCATTTTTTCCTTGTTTACCTGCAAGCTAGATAACATACCGGCCAACACATCCAAAGAATTTAAAATCGTTTCGACCGTATCAAACATCCCTTCCTTATCCTCTTGCAAATCCTTATTATAAGCTAAGGGTAAGGACTTCATGACTGTCAATAGTCCAAACAGATTCCCATAAACTCGACCAGTCTTTCCTCGAATCAACTCAGCCATATCTGGATTTTTCTTTTGGGGCATAATAGAGGAACCTGTTGTAAACGTATCTGACAAGGTAATGAATTGGTACTCAAAGCTACACCAATTGATCATTTCTTCGCAAAAACGGCTCATATGCATCATGAGTATACTGGCATTGGATAGAAATTCTAAGATAAAATCGCGGTCACTAACAGCATCCAAAGAATTTGTATAAGGTTGCTTAAACTCTAACAAATCGCTAGACAATTGGCGATCAATGGGGAAAGTCGTTCCTGCCAAAGCTGCCGCACCTAGAGGGCATAGGTCTGTATGCTTCTGGTTAAATTCAAAACGTTCACTATCTCTTTGAAACATATTGTAGTAAGCCATCAGATAGTGGGCAAAACTAATAGGCTGGGCATGTTGCAGATGGGTATAGCCCGGCATGATCGTCTCCACATGATTTTCCGCTAAATCTAATAAAACACCCTTGAGATGAGCCAGTTTATCTAGGACATGGCCTAGTTGCTCCTTGAGATACAAGTGCATATCTGTCGCAACTTGGTCATTTCGAGAACGAGCTGTATGTAACTTCCCTGCAAGGGGACCAATTTTTTCTGTCAGCAACACTTCCATATTCATATGAATATCTTCGTTTGCAATATCAAAGACAAGTTGGCCTGCCTCTAGCTCTTCTAAAAGCTCTTTCAAACCTTCTTGAATCTTTTCTGACTCCTTCAAACTCAAAATTCCCGTCTGACCCAACATCTGAACGTGGGCTAAAGAACCAATCAAGTCAAATTTAGCTAATTTCTGGTCAAAAGATATACTCGCACCAAAGCGCTCTACCCAGTCTTCGACAGTACCTTCAAAGCGACCACCCCATAATTTTGTATTCTTAGCCATATCACATCCACCTCTCTATCCAATCGTCCTATTTGGCGCTTTTTTGAACCTCAGAATGAACCTTGGTTGGAAGTCCCCACAACTTAATAAATCCAACAGCCGCATCTTGGTCAAAGGTATCCGCACTGGTATAAGTCGCCAAATTTTCATCGTAAAGAGAATTTGGTGATTTCCGAGCTACGACCTGAGCACTTCCCTTATAGAGTTTGACTTTTGCAGTCCCATTGACAACTTTTTGAGTCTCTTTAATATAAGCAATCAAGGATTGTGTAGCTGGACTAAACCACAAAGCATTATAAATGAGATTTGATAATTCATTTTCTATGATTGGTTTAAAATGAGCCACTTCTCTCACAAGCGTCAAGTCCTCAATTTCCTTATGAGCTGTCAGCAGAGTCACTGCCCCTGGGCATTCATAGATTTCTCTTGATTTAATCCCAACCAAACGATTTTCCACGTGGTCAATCCGTCCAACCCCATGTTTTCCAGCTATTTCATTGAGTTTTTGAATCAAATCCGCCAATTTTAACACTTCTCCATTGAGGGAAACTGGAACGCCTTCACTAAACTCAATCTCAATGTATTCTGGCGTATCTGGAGCTTGCTCTGGAGAAGTTGTGATGCCAAAGGCTTCTTCTGGAGCCTGATTCCATGGATTTTCCAAAATACCACACTCATTGGCACGTCCCCAAAGATTTTGGTCAACAGAGTAGGGATTGTCAAGGTCAGCAGGAACAGGTACCCCATTTTCCTTAGCATAATGAATTTCTTCCTCCCGAGACCATTTCCATTCACGAACTGGCGCAATCACTTTTAAATTGGGATCCAAGGCTGCAATCGATACTTCAAAACGTACTTGGTCATTCCCCTTACCTGTACAACCATGAGCAATTGTAGTCGCTCCTGTCTGATGCGCAATTTCAACCAATTTTTTAGAAATCAGAGGGCGGCTCAAGGCAGATACCAAGGGGTACTTTTGTTCATAATAGGCATGTGACTGGAGAGCTACTAGCACATAATCTGTAGCAAATTCGTCCTTGACATCAATGACATAAGATTCGACTGCCCCAACCTTAAGAGCCTTATCATGGATGAAATCTAAGTCTTTCCCTTCACCCACATCCATACAAACTGCAACAACATCATAGTCTTTCTTCAGCCAGGTAATAGCAACTGATGTGTCCAAACCGCCAGAATAGGCCAAAATTACTTTTTCTTTACTCATGTTCTTTTCCTTCTTTCTATTTTTCAATGGACGCTTTAAAGGCATCCTCAATGAGTTTGTCTAATTCTCCAGACTCCTTCAACTTTTGAATGGTTTTATCGACTGCCTCTTTTAATTCCTTGCTATCTTTTTTCATGGCGACCGCGTAGGAATCATCTTGCTCTTTTTCAAAATTGAGGTCTGCGATTGCTAAATCAGGATTATTTTCCACAAATCCCTTGGCAACTGGTTCTTCAAAGATAACGGCATCCACTTGTCCTGATTTTAAATCTGTAATTAAATTCCCATTTTTAGGCAGAGATACGAGGGATGAATTTTGTAGCAAATCTTTCGCCATCGTTTCTTGAATCGAACCTTTCTGCGCTCCAACCTTTTTCTGCGCCAAGTCATTTACAGACTGATAAGTGGCCAAGTCAGATTTTTTGACAATGAGCTTATTTTTTGCAGTATAGTAGGAAGTTGAAAAATCGAACACCTTGCTCCGTTCATCTGTCTTAGAAACACCAGATATGGCAAGATCGGCTTTTCCTGATTGAACACTAGCCAGTACATTGTCAAAACTCATGGGAGATAGTTCCAATTCGACACCTAGTTCTGTTGCGATAGCCTTGGCTAATTCGATATCTGAACCCACAATCTGATTTTTCCCATCAACCACTTTTTGGTATTCAAATGGAGCAAAATCTGGATTGAGGGCTACAACCAATTTTCCTTTGGACTTGATGGCTTCAATTCCAGCCGATTGATTGTTACTACAAGCAAATAGTAGGGGGAGCATCACTAAACCAAACATCGTCATCAACACCTTCTTCATCTTATTCATAACAAAGCCTCCTTTATGTTTATTCTTTTTTGTTGTATAAATAATACTCCTATGCTCATCGTTTGTCAAGCCTAAATTGAAAAAATTTTCAATTTGAAACAAAAAAAACCTAGAAATACTACATAAAAATGTCATTTCTAGGCGTATTTATGCTATTAGACTTCCTGCGAAACTAGAATCCTAGTTCACGGTTGATAATTTCAGCAATTAAATTTATTCGTAATCCAAAGCGTTTACGTCGATTTCGATAGGTTGTTGAAAACATTTTAAACGTTTCTACTTTGGCAAAAACATTCTCAACCTTGATTCTCTCTTTAGATAGCACATGATTATAGGATTTATCTTCAAGAGTTAGTGGCTTAAGTTTGCTTGATTTCCTCGGAGTTTGCGCTTGTGAATACATCTTCATGAGCTCTTGACAACCACTGTCAGCCAAGATTTTACCAGCTTGTCCGATATTTCTGCGGCTCATTTTGAACAACTTCATATCGTGGCAATAGTCCACTGCAATATCCAAAGAAACAATTCTTCCTTGGCTTGTGACAATCGCCTGAGCCTTCATAGCATGACATTTCTTTTTACCAGAATAATTGGTTAGTTGATTTTTTTAGGACGATTGATTTTTACCTCTGTTGCATCCACAATCACCGTATCCTCAGCACTAAGATGAGTTTTTAAAATCGTAAAACCACTTTGAAGAAGAGTCACTTCAACCCATTGACTCCGACGGATTAAGTTGCTTTCGTGAATGCCAAAATCAGCCGCAATTTGTTCATAAGTTCGGTATTCTCGCATGTATTGAAGAGTAGCCATGAGGAGGTCTTCTAGGCTTAACTTAGGGGTTCGTCCACCTTTTGCGTGTTTAAGTTGATAAGCTGTTTTTAACACAGCTAACATCTCTTCAAAAGTAGTGCGTTGAACACCAACAAGGCGCTTAAATCGTGCATAACTTAATGGTTTACTTGATTCATAATTCATAGTTTTATGCCAATTTGGCATAAAAGATAATCTTACTCTGGAGAGAAATATCCTAAAAGTTCTGCTTTATGGATTGCCTCCTGCCTATTATTAACACCTAGCTTTGAAAATACATTTGCCAAATGATTCGAAACAGTCCGCTTACTTAAAAATAAGGTTTCACAAACCTCATCAATTGTTAAACCATTTCTAATCGATTCTAACACTTCTATCTCTCGTTCAGACAAGATATCCACGATTTCTTCTACCGAAAAATACTTTTTTCCACTATATATACCTTTTAATTGAGTAAGAAGCTTATCTGGATCGATACTTTTATCAATAAAAGCATAGGCTCCCATCTTCTGAGCTCGATACTCATAAATTTTTTTGCTATACCCTGTTAAAATAACGATTTTAATACCTCGTTCTTTTTTTATCATTTCTTCTGCCAAGGCTAATCCATCTGTTTCATAAATACTAGTCAAATTAATATCTATCAAAATGATATCGTATGGACTATAATCAATATCATCTACTGATTGAAAATTTTCAACTAAATCAACATATTCAATTGTTTCTGATAACTCTAAAATCATTTTTATGCTCTGACTAAACAACTTGTGATCATCAATTAATAAAATTTTCATAGCATAGCTCCTTATCTATTGGTAATTGAATTTCTACTTGAAACATAGCATCCATTGTCTGAATTTCTATTGTTCCACCTAAAACACTAACACGATTTTCTAAATTCTTTAACCCATAACCAAGATGGTTACTAGAAATATCATAATTATTTTTACAAGATAAATAAATAATATCGTCAGATACAGAGAGAGATAACCAAATAGTATGTCCTGATGAATATTTAACAGCATTAGTCACTAATTCTTCAATAAAGCGATAAAGAATCTTATCATACGGTTCCATTAGAAAAAAATCAGACTGAAAATCTGTTTCAACTTCTTTCATAGTCTCATATCTCCTCAATATTCTATCAATTAATGATGTATATTTTTTAGTTAACTCCTCATTGCCACTACTCATTGGTTGATAATAATCCATTCTCTCTCGGATACGTTGAACTAGTTCATCTGAGACATATCCAATCTGAGTTCTAAACTTCTCATCTTCTCCATATTTATTAAAATTTTTAATAGCCATCACACTTTGTAATACTTCGTTATGAAGAAATTCTGCGAATTGTTGCTCTATATCTTCATTAGCTAACAAATTCTTCACCATCTTATTTCTTTTCAAAAATAAAACTTCTAAATAATCTTTTGCACCCGTTAGCCGCTTACCTCTAAATAATCTAATAAATTCTTCCGTTAGAAATCCAACAATCAGCACAAGTAAATTAAAACAAATAAAACTTTGTTTTAAATCTAGTCTTGCAATAATAAATGTAGCAATTAAAAGGATACTTACCCCCAGTAGTACTTTTAAACTTGCCTCAATATATAATAGTTTCAACTCATCTATCTTTTTTTGAAAACTCATATAAATTGTTTTCAAGTGGAACGAAACAAGTACCAAAAAAATTTCTACATACCATAAAAAATTTAAAATACCAATATCAGCCGTGTTAATATATAAAATGACATAAGTAACGGGTAGAAAAAATGAAAGGAAGGTTAAATTTTTCCTCTGGTAATTTAAAAAAGATTTCAACTCTTTTTTATACATCATTAACAGAACAATAGGTAAGCAAGAAATGAAAAATGATGTAAATATAGATAAGAATAAAAAGAGAGGCTCACTAAAAAAATAAGATATCTCTGTAATAATCGTAACAATAAAAGTTACAAAAAATAGTTCCTCACCTATTTTTTTACCTAACAGAATAATAGATACTGAACTATAAACTAATAGAAAAGAATTAATGGGATGAAGCAGATCTAAAAAATGGAATAATGTGTGTTCAACATTCAAACTCAGAGCCAATTGCCAACTAATTAAAAATAGAGATAGTAATAGCCACAACTTTAATTCACTATATTTAAACTTTAAGAAATTACAAATATAAGTAGAAATAATCAACAAAATAATAAAAACAACTGCAAATTTTTGAGTAAAAGTTGATGAAAAGTCAAATGGAATTTTAAGGTATATATAAACCATTAATATAAAATGATTTATTAAAGTGCTCCACCATAACAATAATGAGTTATCAGAAATATTCTTTAACCACGTCTTCATATTTAAAATTTCCTACTATGATTTTTTGTTATCATTATATCACAAAACCAGAATAAGGATAGCTAATATCCCATTCTGGTTTTCACTCATTAGATCTGATTACTGGCCCTCACACAAATTTTATAGGTAAAATAGATATAAATTGTAAATAAACCAATCATAAACAATAAATATTTTACATCAATTACAACTGTTGTATTTGCAAAATTTTCAAAGTAGCCTAATAAGCTATTACTAAGTGAACAACTCAATGGAATAGCTATTAGCAACGGTATTAGAAAATAGGCGAGAATCTGTTGAAAAATAATTTTTTTATTTTGCATTCTTTGATTTCCTAATAAATAAAGTATATTGTAATCATTAACACTTTCTAATGCATTTGTGGAAGCCTGCAACGACAGAATACTCAATGTGATAACTGTAAAAATAACTCCAACAAAAATTAGAACTAATACAATGACTCCCATAACTCCTAGATATAGTTCTGCTGATCGAACTTTTGTTTGATATACAAAATCAGCTTGATTTCCTTCTTGATCCGTAAAATAATAATTTTCAATCCAGTTCTCTAAAAATGATTCAACATTTCGTTTATCAATCCCTTTTTTATATAAGGCTACATAATGTAAACTGTTAATAGTCAATTTTTTCGCTACTTTATCAGGGACTATCAATGTCCCTCGATCATTATTTTCTACTGTAGTAACAAAATAAACATTTTCCAAAGGACTTTTAGAACTTGACCTTAACTTTACATCGGAAACAGTCAATTCGTTAGTTTTAGAGAGAAATTCCCTAATCTGCTTCCTAGTGCCTTTATAGTTTGCATTTATTAAAAATTCATTGTCTGACAAACTGACTTCTTTTTTCCCTTGAAGTCTTAATAAAGAATTATAATCAGTAAGCGAAACAATATTAACGAACGAGCCTCCTAATTCTTTATCTAAATCCCATAAATTGCTTGTATCAATAATATCTTTATAAGTCAATTCACTTATATAAGTTGGATACTCAAACTCTTTATCAATAATCGAAAAGTCAAAACCATCTTCTTTTAACTTATTCTTTACATCTATATTGTTATGATGGTATTTTTCTCCCTTAAACATCTGCACATCAATATCATAAGGAATAAATTTATTTAAATCATTACTCAATGAACTGTAGGCACTACCACTAAAAATCAATAAGCTAGTTGCTAATGCCAAGGAAAGCGATAATACCGATATGGTCACCGAATTACGATCTGCTTGCTTAGATAGTTGTCTGAGTTTAAATGAATTATATTTCTTGAAATACCAATTTGGCAATGAATAAGTTAAGCGGATCAAAGAATGACTTAATGTACTGTAAAAAATAAATATAACTAGTACAAACAGTGTTATAAGTAACATTCCCCAATTTCTAAGAATTGAAATATGTGTATAGTCTGATAAATAGACACATCCAAAGCAAATAACTAGTGCCGACAAGATAAATAGTAGCAATTGCCATTTTGTTTCTCCTTTCGAAAAAATAGAACTTTTAACACCATTTTCTTGAATAAGAGAAATAATAGCTTGCTTTCTAAAGGTAACTATGTCCATCACACCAATGATTACACTTGTTGCTAAATATGATATTCCTAATAAATTAACTGATTTCATGTCTAGAAAAAACATATTACCAAAATAATTCCCCATAAAAAAATTAGATGCAATATGTGCTAGAACAATCAATACTCCTAACCCTAAGATAAATCCTGCAAGCAAAGCAAACAGATTAACAACCATTGTCTCACAGAAAAGCGTTCCTACAATATGACGTTTTTTCATCCCCAATGTTGCGTATAGACCTAGCTCTTGTTTTCTTCGACCTAATACGAAACCAGTGGAGTAAACAACTAAAAAAGCAATTGTACTCAATACAACATAAGATAATAGTCCCATATATTGTGTCATAATGGTTGTCATCATCTCCTTAGCACCTGATAAACTTTGCATAACAGGATGACTTGGCAAAGCATTAAATGCATAGAGTAGACTATAAATTAACGTTAAACTAAGAAAATAAACTGTGTAGGTCTGTAAATTTCTTTGAACATTTCTGAGAATTAATTTTGGATACATCCTACTTCTCCTTATCGTGTATGTTTATAAATTTTTTGTAAGTATTCTTCATTTGATAAAGAATGGCGGTACATATCTGCTGTAACTTGTCCATCCTTTAATAGAATAATTCGTGATGAATACTTAGCTGCTGCCGGATCATGTGTCACCATTAAAATGGTAATGCCAAAAACTTGATTAATCTCTTGCAGAAGAGCCATTAAATTTTCTGAGTTAGCCGAATCTAAAGCACCTGTTGGTTCATCTGCAATAAGCAGTTTAGATTCATCAATTAGAGCACGTGCGGTGGCAACACGCTGTCTTTGTCCTCCTGATAATTGATTGGGAAATTTATTTCGTAATTGACCAATTGATAATTTTTCTAGGATATTTTCTATTTTTAAATGACAATCAGCAACTTTTTTCCCTTGAATTTGTAATGGTAAGACAATATTCTCATAAACTGTTAAAGTTTCAACTAAATTATAAGATTGAAAGATATAGGAAATATTTTGTGAGCGATAGTTTGCCAATTGATTATCTGTTGCATTGATGATATCAAATCCCTCAAAGGAAATATCACCTGACGTCGGCTTATCGATTGTTGAAATACAGTTTAACAAAGTTGTTTTTCCACTGCCGCTTGCTCCCATAATAGCAAGAAATTCTCCTGTCTTTACAGAGAGATTAACATCCGATAAAGCATGAACTAGGCTATCTCCCTCCCCAAACTCTTTATTTAAATTTTTTACAACTAATTGTGACATAAATATTCCTCCATTTCTATTTTACAAGACTATTATAATCAATCTGAGCTTTAATATCATGAGTAATTCGTGCATAATCTCTCTAAAGACAAGTAAAAAAGCCATAAACTAGTATGGCTTTTTAAATATACATCATTTTCGTTCTTTTCGTTTTTTCATAACGTAGACGATACCAATAATAGATGCTCCTAGAATCAATACGGGAGCATAAAACTCAAGTGTTCCAATAATTCCTTCCATCTTACTCTCCAATCTTGTTCATTCTATCTACAGCGGACATTTGGTGACGTACATTCATAAGAAAGCGTGAAAGCCCACCCACAGCGACCTTGACTAGTCATTCGAATTGCTGTTCTGAGTCCAGCTGCAGAATTACCTGCTAATTCTTGATTGTCAATTTCATGACGCAAGCTATCAACTTCTACATAATTTTCTTCCATTTTGTTTCTCCTATAATTTATCATTTAACTCTATATCTGTCAACTATAACAAGGAAAATTTTCACATCTCAAGAAACATATATACTTCCTAAATTAACAATTAACATTATTACTTGTACATTCATAAGAACATGTGAAACATCGACCGCAGCGACCAGCTAGAGTCATTTTAAATGCTGAATACCAGCCTCCTGCACCAGAAGTTCCTTCCAATTCTTGAGCGCTAATTTCAAAGTCTAAAGTGTCAATTTCTGAATTATATTGCTTGTTTTCCATATTGTCCCTCGCAAAACTTTCCTTGTTTATAATAAATTTAACAAATACTATTTATCAGAATAAAATTTTCTAATCCTTAGTTAACCGCATTTTACATGATTACTAGTACATTCAAATGAACCAGTAAACCATCGACCACAACGACCTGCTAGACTTAATTGAACTGCCGTGAACCAGCCTGAACCTGATTTGCCTGAAAGCTCCTGCTCGTTTACCTCAAAATCCAAATTATCAATCTCTGATGACATTTTCTTTTCTTCCATCATTTTCTCCTATTTTTATTTACCACAACTTACGTTGTTACTAGTACATTCAAATGAACCAGTAAACCATCGACCACAACGACCTGCTAGACTTAATTGAACTGCCGTAAACCAACCTGAACCTGATTTACCTGAAAGCTCTTGCTCGTTTACTTCAAAATCCAAATTATCAATCTCTGATGACATTTTCTTTTCTTCCATCATTTTTCCCCCATTTTTATTTACCACAACTTACGTTGTTACTAGTGCATTCAAATGATCCTGTAAACCATCGACCGCAACGACCTGCTAGACTTAATTGAACTGCCGTAAACCAACCTGAACCTGATTTGCCTGAAAGCTCTTGCTCGTTTACTTCAAAATCAAGACTATCAATTTCTTCACATTTATGAATATGTTTAGTCATAAACAACTCTCCTTTCTTTTTTTAAGATAATCATCTTTACACTACTAAGTATACATCGCTAAATAGCTTTAGTAATGAGTAAATCGTGCAATAATATTGAACGATTTAAAAATTAAAAATGGTAATACAGATTGATTAGCTAGATATTCTAATATAGCAATAGACTCCGTGTGAAATATCTTTTTCTATCTATGTCAAGCTAGCTTGAACAATTAAATTGGAACAATCAATTTAGCTCTATGACAATGTATCTATCATAATTCTCACACCTTCAGCATACTGCTAGTAGAAAATAAAGTTGGAGGCTATATTGATGTCACAACGGAGTATTTCTTTGGAAATTCCATAATCTTGTCGTTTTTTTCAGAAAAATAGAAATAATCTGTTCTTAAAGTTCGTATTAGAAAATTAAAACTTACCTTGTTTCAAGCTCTCAATCAAGAAACAATAGAAACCATTTTGAGTAAAGTGTTGATCGGTGGCAATTCGACTAGTCATAACCACCCGTGAAAACGGGTGGCTTGTACACTGGCTATAAGCCGTTTCTCTCCAGCGGCGTCTAAAAACGCTCGCTGAACTTCGTTCAGGTCATGCTATATTATTTGACTAATTTTTCTCACAGAGAAAAACTGGCTTGAAACCACAATTAAAAGGACTGAGTCCTGTGCAATACAGGATTCAATCCTTAGCATAAATTAATAGTTCAACTTTTGAGGTCATTACACCTTGACGAAGTAGAATTCTTTTCAATTTTTACATTTTCCAATATTTTTAGTGAGTGATACTATAAAACTAAACCCCATACTTCTGAGACATAAGTTTATTCTTACTTTTCTTGGAAGTGTGATACAAATGATAAGCATAATCAACTCATTTAATGCAAAATAACTTAAACTTGAAATTTTTTATTAAAATTAATAATTCATTTGATAAAGTTGACTGTATAAACCATCTCTATTATTTAATAGCTCTCTATGCGTCCCTCTCTCAGAAATTTTTCCATTGTCCATAACAAAAATCTGATCAGAGTCAATAATTGTAGATAAACGATGTGCAATCAAGATTATAGTAATATTCTGCTCTTTAAATTTTCTCATTATTTGTTTTTCGTTTACATTATCTAAATAGCTTGTCGCTTCATCTAAGAGCATAATTCGAGGTTTCTTGACTAATGCTCTAGCCAAAATAATTCTTTGACGTTGCCCACCAGACAAATTCAATCCCATCTCCGAAACTAGCGTATGATATCCCATAGGCATATTTTGGATTTCATCGTGAATATTTACTAATTTACAAATTTCCTCTACTTCTTCTTGTGAAATAATATTATCACCTATAATATTTTCAAGAATAGTTTTATTAAAGAGTGTCATATCTTGAGGTACAATTCCAATTTGTTGACGTAAGTATTTTTTCTCAAATTTATCATAATCTATATTATCAAACAATATTTCTCCTGAACTTGCTGGATATAGACCAATTAATAACTTAGATAGAGTGCTTTTCCCAGAACCAGATGATCCGACAATTGCAACCTGCTCTCCTTGTTTTATTTCTAAAGAAATATTTTCTAAAACCTTTTTACTATCTTTTGTATATGAAAATGATACATTTCTTAATTCAATATCGCCTTTTAAATCAAATTTTAATTCTCCATTTTCCTCCATGTCTTCTTCTAAAATTTCAACTATCCTAGCTAAAAACGTTTTACTATTGTAAAATGATACTACTGTTTCAAAAATATTATTAGTTTTACTGAATAAAAGAGTACTTAAAGAATAAAGTGCAAATACACTTCCTATACCAACACTACTATTTGATTGTAAAGCAACAAACAGCAATATAAAAGGTGAAATAAATGTGATAATAGTAAATAACGAATTCACAAATCCTGAAAAAATTTCACTACATTTATATCTATATATATTTTTATCAAATAAACTCTTCCACTGCTTATATGTCTGGTCTTCAAAACCTTCCATTTTAATTCCCATCATAGAATAAACCATTTCAATCTGTTTATTCTGTAAGTCATTTTGAGAAATTATAAATGACTTATTTCTTTGTTCTAAACTCTGTCTGGTCAAGAATAATATAAAAAGATTCAAAAAAAACAATAGAACAGCTAATAAGGATATAATATAATTAAATCTAGCAAAATAGATTAAAATGCAAATAGCAAACCCTATATCTAAAATCCCAAGTATAAACTGATTTGTAAATAACTGTCTGATTCTAGACAAACCATTTATTGAGTAGATTAAATCTCCGCTACTTCTAGTAGAAAAAAATTTATAAGGTAACTTAAAGAGATTACTTATCACATTATTGTTTAGTCGCTCATCAATAGCACTTGTCAATATAATTGCAAAATATCTCTGGCACAACATGATAATAAAATATATGGAGACAAAAACTAAGAATCTAAGTAATAAATCGAATTGTTTAATAAAAACTCCCTTTGAGACTTCGTTTAAAATTTGTTGCATCCATAGAGGAAAAATAAAATTTACTCCATAACTACCTAGTGTTAAAAAAAGCAATGGAATAAAATATGGCCAAGTTTTTAACAACTGTTTATAAACTACTTGAAAGTTTTCTTTACTCTTTCTCCTAGATACTTGTGAACTATCTACTATACTGATTAGATACTCTGAAAAACCTTCTGAAAATTCTTCCAAACTATATCTAATTCTACCAAGTTCTGGATCGACAACCCATACAAATTTTTCGTTTACCTTCTCAATTACTACAAAATGTTTACTTTGCCATAAGGCAATTGCTGGAGTCAAAATTTTAGAGAAATTTTCAATTTGTTCTTTGGGATAACGAAACGACTTAATAGAAAATCCAATATTTTCTAATATATCAATTAAGTTTCCAAAATTTGTTCCATCCCTTCCTGTTTCCTGAATATTACGTAAATCTTTGACAGAAATCTCATGATCAAAATAACTTGATACCATTGCTACACAACATAAACCGCACTCTGTTTTTTGATGCTGTTCTATAAATGGTACTCTTCTCTTCATTACATTCCTCCTTAATTTAATAATAGCAATTCATTAAGACATTTTCTACCCGCCTTATAATTAGCCATCAATATTCCCATTTCACCTGTCAAAACACCCCAATCATCAGTTTCATAGGTCATTTTTTCTAATAAATATTGATTGCTTTCCTGATGTATCTCATTTTCAAATTGATTAGTTTGAACAGGTAAAATTGAATCCAAAATCACCAAATTACCCACATTCCCATGACAAATTGAATTATCCAAATTTAATCCATTAATTAGTATATCTCTGCTGTAATACTCCACTTCTTCCGATAACAACTTATCTGATAACCCATTAATTAACAAATAATGCTTAGCTTTTACAATACCAACAATACCATTACACCAGGAGTAGTATTTAGCATTTTTTCTTACTTTTAGAACTTTATTGGGATTTAGTTCCTCTCTCTCTTTCCTTAAATAGTCTTGTACACACTGAATAATCATTTTTCTAATATTTGAATCTGTACTTAAACTTAAACTATATTTATATAGCTGAACAATTACACCATAATTCCCGTGAGCATACCCTGGATCTTCTGAAATCCATACCCCTTCTTCGGCATATATTTTAAGCAGACGTTGAACAATTAGTTTCATCAACTTATCTGTCAAATTTAATATATCTAAATTTCCTTTAAATGTACTATTGACTTTCAATAAAACACCTAAAATACCAGAAATCCCACCGATAATATCTAAATTATCTAAATTTGAAACTATATCTTTAGTTCTAAAAATGGTTTCAAAGATACATGTTTCAATCTCCAAAGGAATATCTTTATTACTCTCCTTTAATACACACAATGCATATAGATAGCCATAAATTCCGGTAAAAGCTCCAACATTTTGATATGTAATATCAGAACTAAAATCCTTTATGTAGTTAACAGTGTATTTCATTACTCCAGGAAAAAGTTCTTCTAACTCCTTGATTTTTAAACTATTGATTCCAAGTAAAATGCCTGCTGTACCTGAATATAAATCATACTTCATAGGTGATATATCATAATTTTTATCCATAGCTAGCATTGCTAACCAGCTAATTTCGCCATTATGTTCAAACCTACTAGATAATAGTCTTTTTACAAATAATTCTCTTCCAAGATCTTTTCTTTTAGAAGGTTCAATATTTTTTACAAATAATTCGGTCCCCATAAAAGACATATTAATAATTCTCTTCTGACGAACTAAGTTTGAAGTAGATGCTATTTTTATTCTATTTAAAATTTTCTCTACAATACTTTCGCCCTCAAGTGATAAAATATATTCCTTAACTCCATTTGAAATATTATTATTAGATGAATCGGAATAAAAAATTGGGACATCATCATTTTTCAATTGATTAATCTCATCATGAATCATTTTACTATCAAATTCATTGGAAATATCACCATATTCACATAATCTAAGAAAATACATTTCAAAATCATAACGATTTTTTAAGAGTTCTGGGTGATGACTAGTCTCTAGTAACTGTACATATATATTGGTATTTCTATAAATGTATCTCGTTTCACAATTATTAAAATATTTCTTAATCATTTTTGAGATAACTGACTTATTATCAACAAAAATTCTATAAATCTCTTCAAATCCCTGTTGAACTTGAGGTAAATAATTAGAACAAGAGACATTCTCACCCTCGTATCTAACAGTACTGGGAAAGCTTCCAACCTCTTTAAAAACTTTTTCAATTCTGATTTCATCAGTGCCAACATTAGACAGCTGATGTGTTAAATAGGGAGATTCTCTTCTTGCACCAGAATTTAATGCACCTATTTCCATTCCTTTGTTATTATTAATTGAATATAGCGTCATTGGCAAAATACCTGTACTATATACTGAGTTAGCTACAAAGTCATACATTTTATGTATAGATGTATTAATTGTCTCATTTTCACTAAAATGAAGAATTGTTTCATTATCAATCAAATAAGGAAATCTCCCAGATGCTAATACATTTTCTCCATGATAATCTTTGGCACCAAACAAATGTAAAAATGCTAGAATTTTCCCCATATTTTCGAAATATATTTTTACATCTTCTAAAGTAGAACATTCTTGAATTTCAATCATTTCTACATAGCTATATCCTTTCTTAGTTAAAGTCTTAGGGATAAATAATGTATTCGAGATTCCAAATGTCTTTTCAAATTCTTCTGCAAATAATTTTAAATTAACATCCAATATCATATTACGAGGTTTATACACAATATCCTTATCTTTGAAATTTAATATACAAACTGTCTTGCCTTTAGAATGAGTATCACCTGCATTAAAATTAATTTTGGATAATTGTAAATTCGATACTTTAAAATAATTCTGAATATCTTGAATGTCGTCTTCTAAATTATTTAAAATTTCTTGAATATAAAAACTTATATTTTTTAATTTTTGATCTAATACCTCATATAACATTGGATATCTTTTATAAAAATCAACAATATATTCTTTATCTCGTAATAAAGTGTCTATATAGTATTTATATCTATCCTCACTACTCTCCCCCAGAAGTTTTGAATTTCTGCGTAAATCATTAATTTCTAAAACAACTGTACGATAACTAATATTCATACAAATCTCAAAAAAATATGTTTCAATACCTTCTATAAAAGTCTGTTTATCAGAAATATAATTCTTAGTTTCAACAATACTATAAATTTTTTGGACATATTTATAACACAATGGTTTATATAAATCTAACCAATTGATTCTAGTCTTAAGCCTTTGCTGTGGAGTATATAACATCCATTCACCTTGTTCTAGCGCTTCTTCAATAAATAAATCTTTACTTTCATCATAGTCATTATATAGTTGTTCCCATTCATTGAGCCCTTTCCCTGAAACATTCTTTAAAAATGTATCTAACTCCTGAGAATTATTGACATTATTAAATAGTTTTATCCATTTATCTGTAATTGCTGACATAGTAATTCCTCCTTATAATTACTTTAAGATTATCAAATTTTCAAGTAATGGTAATGAGTATTCTATGCACTTTTGAGATTGAGAGACCCAATTTGTAAAATTAAACTAGACAGAAAAAGTCATCTATGTTAGGCTCAGATAAACACCACATTTGTCTGAAAGAAACTAACATAAATGACCTATACTCAATAAATAGAATTCCTAGGAAATCATCGAATTATCAATCACCCTACCAAGTTTTTCTGAGTTACATGAAAAATCTAACTTAATTTGACAATTTAGTATTCACTCAGTCAAAATAAGCAGAACTAACTCATTTCCCCTCGCCCAATTCAATGATACGATGACATTGTTGGGCTACATAAGCATCGTGGGTCACAATAATGACTGTTTTCCCCTCGCGATTCATCTCTAAGAGAAACTTCAAGACCAAATCTCTATTTTCAGGATCCAGAGAACCTGTTGGTTCATCGGCTAAAATCAGCTGGCTGGGTTTTAAGATGGCTCTAGCAACTGCAATTCGTTGTTGTTCCCCACCAGACAACTCGGAAACCTTTTGATACAACGTAGCTGACAAACCTACTCTCTCTAAAATTTCTTCCACCTTTTTGAGCTTGTCTTTCTTAGACAATTTCACATATTTCAGTGCCAGCATAAGATTGTACTCGACCGTTTCATCATCAATCAGGGCAAAATTTTGAAATAGATAAGAGATATGTTCACGGATTATTGTTTGTGACTTGGCAGAATTAACCGCTAGATTTGTCTGGTCAAAAATCTCATACCGTCCGCTATAATCACCATCTATCAAACCTAATAAATTTAACAAGGTCGACTTACCACTACCACTCTTGCCAACAATGGCTACCAAATCCCCCTGATCAATCCTGAGAGATAAGTTATCCAAAATCACTTTTCCCCCAATGGTTTTGGTAATATTTTTCAACTCAATCATAAGATGCCCCCTTTCAATAACTCTACTAGACTTCTTTTCTCCATCCTAGAAGCCAAGCCTAGCACAAATAGTATATCCAAACATGTAAAGCCTGCAAACAGCAGGAGTGGCAAGAGCGCATGGGCAAAGAAAATCAAGACTAGAAGAGGCAGACTATAGCCCAGCAAGAGCAGAACGAGGAGAGGACGATAGCGATCGACCAGTTTCCACCCCATAAACTTCTTGGTAATGATATCCCTGCGCTTCAACAAGAAAGTAGTAACGAGTAAAAAGTAGGAAATCATCATGCTAAGGAGACCAAACAAAGCAAAGAGTATATTAA
This sequence comes from Streptococcus sp. 1032, assembly GCF_013277015.1. Lineage (NCBI taxonomy): Bacteria > Bacillati > Bacillota > Bacilli > Lactobacillales > Streptococcaceae > Streptococcus > Streptococcus sp. 1032. The sequence continues at coordinate 197,881 of NZ_VMMD01000015.1, forward strand.
GATTTCGAACTGCATCTCGATAAGAATCCACTTTCTCTTGTTGAATGGCTTGAATCGATGAAAATTTTAAATAATTCCCATCTGATAATTTCTCAACTAACTCCGTAATCACTTTTTGATTTTGTTCTGTATTTTCAACTTTCATCGGGTTGTTTAAACCTGTCGTTGACAAGCGAGTCTTTTCTTCCCACATCATGTCTTGATCATTTACTAGACTAATGATTGGATTGTGGAGATTTTCCTTTCGCTCATTATTATAAGGGAAGAAAGACCAATCTCCTTCATAGTAGGCAATTTCTACATCCATATCTTCTATTGTTTGCTTTTGCTGATCTTCATACCTCAGAGAAAGATAGGCGATGGATTTTCCCAAGAATTGATTCTTGCCTTCTTGTCCTTTGTCACTGGCTGGCATCAAAATAACTTTTTTAGTGCCGGTATCTGGTAACTTGAATCCCTTGCTCTTTAGAAAATTGCTATTAGCATAGTAAACATCTACCTTATCAGGCAGTTGGTAGTTCTGCACTTGTTCAGCTTTGATGACTGGTTTGATAGAAAGACTCGCACTTCGCACATAGTTTACTTGTATTTTTGCTAGCAAGTCTTGATAAAATTGGTAGAAATAATCTGTAGATTTCCCTGACCCTGCTAGCTCTTCTTGCCACAGATTATCATTGAGTTTGAAGGTTTCCAAGGTCAGGTAATTTCCTTGGCTTACCCACTGTTGCTGATAAGCAAGTTCTTTGTTTTCTTGTTCTAGACTTCTGCCCACCCCAATCAGTAAGGCCGTCAGTAAAATAGTTGTCCCTATTTTCATCACATAATTGAAGATGAGACCAAGTTTGACAGATGAAAAACCTTTCAACATGGAACTGACTGTCATTTTCTGAATCATCAGGTAGGTCAGCCAACTGATGAACAAATATAACTGTAAAAGCAGAAATTGGGATAAGAGTAAACTTGGGAACAGAAGTTTTGGCCTGTAGTCCAGCACTAAAAATAGTCCCAAGTCAATGACAAGACTTCCACCCAAGAGAAGATAAAAATTAGTCTTTACAAAACCAGCTAAAATCGCCCCGCTTTGAAAACCAAGTAACTTTTGAACCCCCACTCGTTTCATCTCCATCATCGGCTGATAAACTGTTACTAACACAAGAAGTAAAATAGCCAAGACAAAAACAATGGCAGATAAAAGCAAATCTCGATTTATGACTTCCACTGCACTTTTATAGGTAGGCTCTAGCAAGGTAGCCTGGTCTATCTTGAAAAAATCGCTCCATTTCTGTACAATCCTATCCTTATCCATCTCTTGTGTAGAAGTTATCGTATAGCGACCATTTAAACTACGAGATGTATCCTTGATATAGGTTTGAAAAGTTATAAGCTGAATAGGCTTGGCTTTTAGAAAGGTCGGTATCGTATCAAGTTTATTAGAAATTTCTTTATTACTGTAGACTCCTTCACCATCTGTGGTAAAATCAAGAGAAGAAATCCCAAACTCTTGGTAGGGGAAGGTATCTTTATCAAAAACACCAGACTTGATTACCTCATCACCACTGTCTGTTTTGATGATGGAGACTTTGTACTCCTTTGATACATCCTCAAAAAATCGAAGAACAGACGCTGCAGGTTCGTTAATATCTTTCAAATACAAATCCAAAGAATCTACAGTCTTTCCCATTTCCCGAATCCGAACCGCTTCACGTGTGTAGTTTACATTAAAAACAAAAAAAGTGGTACACAGCAACAGCAGAAACATACAAAGATGACTGATTTTTTTCATAAAAGTACCTCCACTAAAGTTCTCCCTCTCCTAATAGAAGAGGGAGAATTTCACTTAAAATCCATAGAAATATTCCATTCCTGTTGGTGGAATTTGATTAAGGGCAGCTTTAGCCCAAACCTCGGGATCTTCACGATCCTTAGAGATTCTACCTCCATGCTTAACAGTTGCTGTATGAGATCGAGTAGAATGTAAATAATCAGAATATCCAAAAGTTCCTGTCCAACCTACTCCATAGTTCCATTGACCACCATCAACCCATACTGCTAAAGCATTTGTAGTAGCAAGTATACCACATACCATTAAAGATGCAACACCAATTTTAACTAATTTTCTCATGATTTATTTCTCCTATTATTGAGAGCTGTTCCGTAAAAACAGCTATAGTAATTTATCAACAAGTATCGTAGTCCATTGGACTCACCTTCCTTTCATTTTTACAACTAGCGCATTATATCGGCCAGTTCCATGGGAAAACCGTAGCAATGCTGAATAAGAAAGCAAGAAGAACTAAAAAGCGAAAAACTTTTTTATTCATACTTTTTCCCTCCTATCTGTATTTTGTATCTATAGTATACCTCTTCTTTATTCTATTTTAAAATTAGTTAACTTTTTTCACACATTATTTTAGTTTTCTTTTTTACTATTCCTGTTATTATGATACAATATTTTTAATAGGATTTTATTATTTGTTAACTTTTTTCACGAAAAGGAGAAAATTATGCGTTATGATTTCGGAAAGGTCTATAAAGAAATACGCGAGTCAAAAGGATTGACCCAAGAAGAGGTCTGTGGAAATGTCATCTCAAGAACCAGCCTATCAAAGATTGAAAGCGGCAAGGTAACTCCCAAATATGAAAATATGGAGTTTCTTCTCCGGCAAATCAATATGAGTTTTGAAGAGTTTGACTATATCTGCCATCTCTATCAACCAAGCCAACGAACAGAAATCATGCAAACCTATCTCAATATGAGCTCAATTCTAGGGACTAGTGAACTCGAAAAACTATTTCAAAAATGCCAAAACTATCTCAAGACCCGCCACGACCTACCTATAGAAGAAATCAGGGATATGCTGGAAGTTGTTATTTATCTCCGTCAACATGGGACTGGGGAACTGTCAGATCAAGTGAAACAGACTATCAAAAATCTTTGGGAAAAAATTGAAAAACAAGATACATGGTATGAAAGCGACCTAAAAATCCTCAATACCATCCTTTTCAGCTTTCCCATCGAACACCTCCATCTCATCACTGGAAAAATATTGCAACGCCTAGAAGTCTATAAAAACTACCAACATTTATATGACTTACGAATGGCAATCCTACTCAATCTGTCCACCATTTACTTATACCATCAAGACAAAAACATGTGTCAACAAATCTGCTATACTTTACTAGAGGATGCCAAGAAAAAGAAGCACTACGATAGGCTTGCTATCTGCTATGCCCGTATCGGGATTTGTAGGGATGACGCTAGACTTATCCAAAAAGGTTTCTCACTTCTGGAGCTGACCGAGGAAACTTCTATGCTGTCTCATCTCAAAAAAGAAGTAGAGACCTATTATCAACGGAAGGAAAGAGAAAAGGGCTTAGAAAAAACTAACTTCTAAATAAAACCACACTGTAATTCCAATCTTGAATACAATCAAGTTGAAAGGAATACCCTGTGGTTTTTAAATTTTTGAAGTTTCATAGGTCAGTTTGTTGGATAACGTTATAAGAAAATTCAGGCTCATCAATAGAAATCTTAATCCCCCTACTACTATCTGTTTACCTCTAATATATTCTAATTTTCTTTAATCAGTGCAACCTCTTTTTATTTTTTACTAAATTTTAAGTAGGTGTAAATAAATCCTGCACTGATAGCCAGAGTTGTCCACCACTTAAAATCAATATGCAAAAGTGAAAAGATTAGAAAATTGATGATTAGCGAGGCTAAAATATAAATAATGATTAAAATTTTATTTTTCATAGGAATTGCCTTTCTGAATGGATTCTAGTATTTACAGCTTATCTGTAAAGTTTACAATAAGCCGCTAGGGCAATTGTCTATCAGAATGTCCTTTTATCTGTCAATAATCCTAGAAAATCTTGTCGTTTCAAGTCTGAGAAATGTTTGGTAGAAAGACTTCCTTTTTGAAGTCCATCATCTCTAACCTGCAAATAATAGCTATGTTGGCTTGTTTTAATTGTCAAAAAATCGCCAAATACAAAAAATTTTTTCCAGTTACGAATCTCAAATTCTTTCATCTCTGATTTTGGAATGCGGATAAGGCCTTGTCGCAAATCACGATGATGCTCACTTGTGAAAGTCATCCCATTCCCAATATTTCTTATCAGTAGTTCATCTGGAGTTACCATCACCAACGCTATTTTAGTTAAGAAAATTTCAACTGTTGGTGGTAAAATCGCCAAATCAAACCAAGGATGTAGGTAGCGATAGGCTAAGAAATAATGAGGCTCCTCACCCAATCCTAGTTGTTTATATAAGTCCTTGACCTCACTATCTAACCTCGCTTCAAAAGACACATCCGAATGCTCTTCTTCCTTCCTCTGATTAAAATAACGCATCCAGACTAGGAAACCTATAAAGACTAGGACAAATATTCCTGATAAAAGATATTTTAAATTGTAGTTCATCACTTAACCTCCTGATTAACTTTTCCGCCTAAAACAGAGGCCTATCTATTTTGAAAATAGTTCCATAACAACTTTAAATAAGACTGGTAGTATTGTATCAAACTAGAATTCTTTCTTTTCTAGCTACATCATAATTCTTTGCTGAATACAAAGTTAAGGGCACTGCATTTGTTAACGCTTACACAACTCCTGCTTTACCTATATTATAAATCAACATATATAACCTGTCAAGTAATAAAAAAAAGAGCCATTCAAAGCTCCTTCCCTATTTCTTAATACCAGCCATTGTTAAGCCAGAAGTTTTTAGCGGCTGTCCATGAACCGTAACGTCCTGCAACGTAGGCATCTGCTACACGTTCTTGGTTTTCAGCTGAGTAGTCACCGTTCAAGTATGAATCTGTCAATTGGTAACGTCCGATATAACGTCCGTTTGTAGCTGTGTAGCTACCGCCTGATTCTTTTTGAGCGATCCATTCTTTGGCTTCTGCTTCAGATCCGCTTACAGTTGAAGCAACTGTTTCTTCTGCTACTGCTTCGCTTGCTACTGGAGTTTCTTCCACTACTTCTGTAGTTTCTGCTACTGGAGCTGAAACAGTTTCATCTTGAGCAGCTGGTGCTGCATAAGTCGTTGAAGCTGGTGCTACTGGAGCTGCTGGACCGTCGATAACCAACTCTTGACCAACATAAATCAAATGAATGTTGTCGATGTGGTTGTTTTCTGCCAATTTTTCAACTGTTGTGTTGTGAGTTTCAGCGATTTCTGAAAGTGTATCACCTTCTTTAACTGTGTAAGTTGATGATTCTTGAGCAGATACAAATGATGGAGCAAATACTGCAAACAAGGCAGCTACTCCTGCAAGAGTTGTTTTAATCTTTTTAGTTGTTGATTTCATATTTGAAAATTCTCCTTCTTTCTATACTTCTATCATACCCTTTAAATATTACTGTTTCTTGACACTTTTATGTAGAAATATTACAAAATTATTTTTTATTTCCCTAAATAAGGTGTTTTTTGTCATAAAAGATACTATTTTTATGCTATTTGAGGTATTAGAAAGGTTTTCATCCGCAATTAAAGCCAAGACCCTCATTCTTTGATATAATAGAGATAAGAATTTTTATAAGGGGAAACTGATGAAATCACTTCGTTTTCAATCTGTCTTTGATATCATCGGACCAGTTATGATTGGCCCATCTAGTAGCCATACAGCTGGTGCTGTTCGTATTGGGAAGATTGTCTCTTCCATTTTTGATGATACTCCGACAGAAGTCGAATTCCAACTTTTTAACTCATTTGCCAAGACCTATCGTGGTCACGGAACAGACCTAGCCCTTGTTGCAGGTATTTTAGGCATGGATACAGATGATCCTGAAATCCCAAATAGTCTGGAGATTGCCCACAAGCGTGGCATCAAGATTGTCTGGACCATTCAGAAAGACAGCAATGCTCCTCATCCAAACACCACTAAAATTACCGTTAAAAATGCCCACAAGACCATCAGTGTGACTGGTATTTCTATCGGTGGAGGAAATATTCAGGTAACCGAACTCAATGGCTTTGCCGTCTCTCTCAATATGAATACACCGACTATCATCATTGTTCATCAAGATATTCCAGGTATGATTGCCCTCGTAACAGAAGCCCTTTCACGCTATGGTATCAATATCGCCCAGATGAATGTCACTCGTGAAAAAGCTGGTGAAAAAGCTATTATGATTATCGAAGTTGACAGTCGCAACTGTGATGAGGCTATCGAAGAAATTCGAAAAATCCCTCATCTCCACAATGTCAATTTCTTTAAATAGGAGGAAGCATGTTTTATTCTATCAAAGAATTGGTCGAGCAAGCTGATCTGGACTTTCAAGGAAATGTCGCAGAACTCATGATTACAACAGAGTTTGAATTGACCGGTCGCGAACGTGAAGAAGTCTTCCTTCTCATGGAACGCAATCTGGAAGTCATGAAAGCCTCTGTCCAACTTGGCCTCAATGAAAATAAATCTCGTAGTGGCCTGACAGGTGGAGATGCTGCCAAACTGGATCACTACATCAAAAACGGAAAAACTCTGTCAGATTACACAATTCTCTCTGCTGCCCGAAATGCTATCGCAGTCAATGAACACAATGCTAAAATGGGCTTGGTCTGTGCCACTCCGACCGCTGGAAGTGCTGGCTGTCTGCCTTCCGTTCTCACTGCTGCTATTGAAAAATTAGACCTCAGCCACGAGCAACAGCTGGATTTCCTCTTTGCTGCCGGTGCCTTTGGACTAGTCATCGCAAACAATGCCTCTATCTCAGGTGCTGAGGGTGGCTGTCAGGCCGAAGTCGGCTCTGCCTCTGCTATGAGCGCTGCCGCCTTGACTCTGGCTGCAGGCGGGACACCCTATCAAGCCAGTCAAGCTATTGCCTTTGTCATTAAAAACATGCTGGGCCTCATCTGTGACCCTGTGGCCGGTTTGGTCGAAGTTCCCTGTGTCAAACGCAATGCCATGGGAGCTAGCTTTGCATTTATCGCAGCAGACATGGCCTTGGCAGGTATCGAATCTAAAATCCCTGTTGATGAAGTGATCGATGCCATGTACCAAGTGGGTTCAAGCATGCCAACTGCCTTTCGCGAAACAGCTGAAGGTGGACTTGCTGCCACCCCTACTGGTCGTCACCTCCAAAAAGAAATTTTCGGAGAATAAGCTTATCAAATAGGAGAAATCATGACCTCTATCTCAGCTATCTTTTTCGATCTGGATGGAACCCTCGTTGACAGTTCTATCGGGATTCACAATGCCTTTACCCATACCTTTAAGGAGCTGGGGATACCTAGCCCTGATGCCAAAACGATTCGTGGTTTTATGGGACCACCTCTCGAAAGTAGTTTTGCGACCTGCCTGCCTAAAGAACAAATTTCTGAAGCCGTGCAGATATACCGTTCTTACTACAAGGAAAAAGGTATCTATGAAGCTCAACTATTTCCTCAGATTGTAGACTTGCTTGAGAAGCTATCGAGCAAATATCCTCTTTATATCACCACTACAAAGAATACTCCAACCGCTCAAGACATGACTAAAAACTTGGGAATCTATCATTTCTTTGATGGCATTTATGGTTCCAGCCCTGAAACACCTCATAAGGCAGATGTCATTCGCCAGGCCTTACAGATACATCAACTAGCACCGGAACAAGCCATCATCATCGGAGATACCAAGTTTGATATGCTGGGAGCTCAAGAAACAGGCATTCAGAAATTGGCCGTCACTTGGGGATTTGGGGAGCAAGCAGACTTGCTAGACTATCAACCTGATTATATCGCCCACAAACCATTAGAAGTTTTAGGGTATTTTCAATAACATAGACTGGGCAACAACCCCATTTCAGAATAAAATGAAGTAAATCTATACATAACAAAACGCATATTACCAAGGTTCTTCTGTACTGACCTGATAATATGCGTTTTTCTTTTTTATTCAACGTGGGTAGTTTGATTGGCAAAGGCGATAATAGCTTGCTTCAACTCATCTCCACTAAGAGTACGAAACTCTTCAATCTTTTGACTGATGACTTCTAGGGGCATGACATTGACCTTACCAACGAAAATCTTATCCATAACTTGGTTATCAACGAGTTCTGTTGATACCAAGAGTTCTTCGTAGAGTTTTTCACCTGGACGGATTCCAACTTCAACGATTGGAATTTCACTTTCGGTGTGTCCACTTAGAAGGACCATTTTCTTGGCCAGGTCATAAATCTTGACTGGTTTACCCATATCAAGGATAAAGACTTCCCCATCCTTGGCATAAGCACCAGCATGGATAACCAGACGGCTAGCTTCTGGAATGGTCATGAAGTAACGGGTCATGCGGAAGTCTGTCACCGTTACAGGCCCACCTTCAGCAATCTGGCGTTCAAAGACTGGAATGACACTACCACGGCTACCAAGTACATTCCCAAAACGAACCGCACAGTAGGTTGATTGACTACGTTGGTTAAAGCCAGTGACAATCAACTCAGCTACGCGCTTGGTTGCTCCCATAACATTTGGTGGATTAACCGCCTTATCTGTCGAAATCATAACCATCTTAGGTACTTTGGCTTCATCAACAGCCTTAGCAACATTGTAGGTTCCACGGATATTGTTTTTGAAGGCTTCTTTTGGATTGCGCTCCATCATAGGAACGTGCTTGTGGGCAGCTGCATGATAAACAATAGCTGGCTTGTACTGCTTAAAGACTTGCAAGAGACGGTCGTAGTCTTGAATATCTGCGATAACTGGCACATAATCAATCCCTTGGAACTTGCGAATCAATTCATGATACACAAGGTAAATTGAGTTTTCCCCATGCCCGAGCAAGACGATGCGTTCAGGATTGAAGCGACTAACTTGGCGACAGATTTCAGAACCGATTGAGCCACCAGCACCTGTAACCAAGATCGTCTTACCTGTAAGTTCTGCGCCCAGACGCGATTCATCAAGACGAATTTCTTGACGTCCCAAAAGGTCCGTAATATCAATTTTTTGGAACCCAGTAGCTGCTTGGTGAAGGCCTTGAACAACAGTTTCAACCTTAGGCATCTTGTAACATTTGACACCCAGTTTGTTACACATCTGCAAGATACGTTCATATTCTGACGGGTCAAGCGACGGAATCGCAACGATAACACGCTCTATTTGATGACGTTTGGCTAATTCAGGCAGATCATCATATGAACCCAAAACAGGAATTCCACCAAGTTTTTGGCCCTTTTTCTTAGCATCCTTGTCCAAAATACCAACAAGTTCCAAATCACTGGTTGGATGTTGGTAACTATCCATAAAGAGGGCCCCACCATCACCAGCACCAATCAAGAAGGTTCGACGGTGTTCTCCATCGCCACTTCCTTTTTTGCGTCTAGAGTAGATTAACTGCCAAGTAATCCGTGGCAATAAAATCAAGAAGGTACTCAACAAGATAAAGAGAATGATGAAACGGATTGAAAAGAGTGGCAAGAAGGCATAGCAGATACTATATGACAAGACGCTGCTCGCAGTCACACCAAAAAAGATTTTCATAAAATCTGTGATCTTGCTGTAACGACTAATACTAGCATTCAAGCCCCAAAATCCAATCATCAATTGATAGAACAGGAAGGCCAAACTCGTATAGATAATGTAGTCAACAGGTGCTGGATTAATCAAGCCGTAGAATAAGATATAAGATACAATGATGGAAACCACCATACTGAAAATATCAAATATTCCCCAGAAAACCTGTTTTTGTTGTTTATTTAAAATTTCCACCAGATCAATCACATAATCTGTGAGTTTTTTATTCATAGAAATTTACTCCTCCTTAAAAGAGCTGGATATTTATATTGTTATTATAACACTTTTTATCCAGTTTACGATTTGCTACAATCTTTTACTTGCTTTTTCGTAACAGTTTCATAAAAATAAACTGTCGGACAAATCCTGGACAAAGAGCAACAACCATCTGAATCGCAACACTCTTGGCATACTCCATGTAAGAAATTTGTCCTCGCTTCAGCATCCGTTGACGAGCCTGACGATAGAGCTTGAGGTAACGCAGTCCCCCACGACGCTCAAACATCCCTGCTCCGACACGAACCTGACACAAGATTTGATCCAGATTTCCAGTCTTGGCTCCTGCAGCAATCATATTGAGCCAGAGGAGGTCATCCTCCATATAAAGGCCATCCTCATAGTTGCCTGCCTTGAGAACCATGTCCTTCTTGAACATAACAGTCATGTGGTTAAAGGCACTTCTCATCCTTTGATAAGCTACAATATCTGCATGTTGGGTTGGAACACGACGGTAAGAAACAATCTCATCAGGATTATCAATAAATTCTGCAATATGGCCACCTAATAGGTCAAGATTGTCCTTCTCCATTAACTGAACCTGTTTCTCAAAACGGTCTGGAACAGCTATATCATCCGTATCCATACGGGCAATAATATCATACTGACACCGCAAAACACCCTGTCGAAGAGCCAGACCCAAACCTTGATTCTGCTCAAGAGGATAGCGTTTCACTGGAATATCAGACTCAGCTTCAAGCTGGTCTAATACCTGATAGAGCTCAGGTGTCAAAGGCCCATCCTCAACCAGAACCAATTCGCTCGGTTTCAGGGTCTGATTTTGAACACTCTCAATAGCATCCTTTAAAAATGTCGGATTTTCCTTGATATAGACCGACATCAATACGCTGATTTTTTGCTTTTCAGACACAGTTTTTCTCCAATGTATAGATTTCCTTCCACTATTTTATCATAATTTTCAAGACTTTCCCATTTTTATCTTGAAAGCCAGAAACCTTACTTGACATTATAGGGAAAAAGCCTTAAAATAAGCTGTTATTAAAATCAGCTAGAAGAGGTATTTTATGAAAAAGCAATCACTCTTTTTTGTTCCAGGTATTATACTAATTGGTGTTTCCTTGCGGACTCCTTTTACTGTTTTACCCATTATATTGGGAGATATTTCGCAAGGGCTGGGAGTAGAAGTTAGTTCGCTTGGTGTCTTGACCAGCCTTCCTCTCCTTATGTTTACCCTCTTTTCACCATTTTCTACCCGACTGGCTCAGAAAATCGGCTTGGAGCATCTCTTCACCTACAGCCTCTTCTTCTTGACCATCGGTTCTCTCATTCGACTAATCAATCTGCACCTGCTCTATCTAGGAACCTTGATGGTTGGGGCAAGTATCGCAGTCATCAATGTGCTGCTTCCTAGTCTTATCCAAGCCAATCAACCAAAGAAGATTGGTTTTCTGACCACCTTATATGTAACCTCTATGGGGATTGCAACGGCTCTGGCTTCCTATCTAGCCGTGCCTATTACACAAGCTAGTTCTTGGAAAGGACTTATCATCCTCCTCACCCTGCTCTGCCTAGCAACTTTTTTGGTCTGGCTGCCTAATCACTGCTATAATCACAGACTGGCTCCACAAACAAAACAAAAAAGCAAAGCAAAGGTCATGCATAATAAACAGGTCTGGGCAGTGATTGTCTTTGCCGGTTTTCAATCCTTGCTCTTTTACACCGCTATGACCTGGCTACCTACCATGGCTATCCATGCAGGCCTATCCAGTCACGAAGCTGGCTTGCTGACCTCTATCTTCTCTCTGATTAGCATTCCTTTTTCAATGACCATCCCAAGCCTGACAACCAGCTTATCTACTCGCAACCGTCAGCTCATGCTCACTCTGGTTTCACTAGCTGGTGTTATCGGCATTTCCATGCTCTTTTTCCCAGTCGGTAATTTCTTTTACTGGCTTGCCATCCATCTCCTCATCGGAACCGCAACCAGCGCCCTCTTCCCTTATCTCATGGTCAATTTTTCACTCAAGACAAGCGCTCCTGAAAAGACAGCCCAATTGTCAGGTCTATCTCAAACAGGAGGCTATATCCTAGCAGCCTTTGGGCCAACCCTCTTTGGTTACAGTTTTGACTTTTTCCACTCTTGGGTACCAGCTGTAGCTGCCCTCTTACTCGTCGATATCCTGATGACTATCTCACTCTTTATAGTAGACAGAGCTGATAAAATCCTCTAAACTTCTAGTTTTTCCTAGAAGTTTTTTTATATATAAAAATTTTACACATTTCTCTTGACAGGGCTTTCTTTTAGATGTACAATGTATGTATAGAAAAATTATATATAAAAATCCTACACATCAGAAAAGGAGGTTTCCCATGTACTTTCCAACATCCTCTGCCTTGATTGAATTTCTCATCTTGGCCGTACTGGAAAAAGGGGATTCTTATGGTTATGAGATTAGCCAGACCATTAAGCTGATCGCTAATATCAAAGAATCCACACTCTATCCCATTCTCAAAAAATTGGAAGGCAATAGCTTTCTGACAACCTATTCTAGAGAGTTCCAAGGTCGCATGCGCAAATACTACTCCTTGACAAATGGTGGTATAGAGCAGCTCTTGACCCTAAAAGATGAATGGACACTCTATACAGACACCATCAATGGCATCATAGAAGGGAGTATCCGCCATGACAAGAACTGAATACCTGACTCAGCTAGAACTTTATCTCAAAAAACTGCCTCAGGCTGACCAAATTGAAGCCATGGACTATTTCAGGGAACTCTTTGACGATGCTGGAGTCGAAGGAGAAGAAGAACTCATTGCCAGTTTGGGAACTCCCAAAGAAGCAGCCCACGAAGTTCTATCCAATCTTCTCGATAAAAAAATCAATGAGGCACCCGCTCAAAAAAATAACCGACAAATTTTACATATCGCCTTGTTAGCTCTCCTTGCAGCACCTATCGGCATTCCTCTGGGAATCGCCATCCTCGTGACCCTGTTCGCAATCCTTGTGGCCGCTTTGACTGTCATTCTGGCTTTCTTTGCGATTTCCATACTTGGTATCATTGGCGGATTCCTATTTTTAGTTGAAAGTTTCACTGTCTTAGCCCAAGCCAAACCAGCCTTTATCTTGATTTTCGGTTCTGGTTTACTGGCTATCGGTGCTTCTTCACTAGTTTTACTAGGCATTTCCTATGTAGCTCGTTTCTTCGGTCTACTCATTGTTCGCTTGGTGCAATTTGTTCTTAAAAAAGGAAAGAGAGGTGACCAGCATGCGTAAATTGACAAAAGGATTTCTCATTTTTGGTGTGGTGACTACCGTTATCGGCTTTATCCTGCTCTTTGTAGGCATCCAATCTGACGGAATCAAGAGCCTACTTTCCATGTCCAAAGAACCTGTCTATGATAGCCGTACGGAAGAGCTAACCTTTGGCAAGGAAGTCGAAAACCTAGAAATTACTCTCCACCAACACGCGCTGACCATCACAGACTCTTTCGATGATCAAATCCACATTTCTTATCATCCATCACTTTCTGCTCACCATGATCTTATCACAAATCAGAACGATAGAACTCTGAGTCTCACTGATAAGAAACTATCTGAAAGTCCATTTATCTCTTCTGGAATTGATGGGATTCTCCATATTGTAAGTAGTTCATCTAATCGTTTTAATGATGTCATCATCGGACTACCGAAAGGGAGAACTCTAAAAGGGATCAACATCTCAGCCAATCGCGGACAAACCACCATCATAAATGCTAGCCTTGAAAATACGACCCTCAATACAAACGGCTATATCCTCCGAATTGAAGGAAGTCGTATCAAAAACAGTAAACTCACAACGCCCAATATCGTTAATATCTTTGATACAAATCTGACAGATAGTCAGCTAGAGTCAACAGAACATCACTTCCACGCTGAAAATATCCAAGTCCATGGTAAGGTTGAACTGACTGCCAAAGATTATCTCCGAATCATCCTAGACCAGAAAGAAAGCCAACGAATTAACTGGGACATCTCAAGCAACTATGGTTCTATCTTCCAATTCACAAGAGAAGAGCCTGAATCAAGAGGTACGGAATTAAGCAACCCTTACAAAACTGAAAAAACCGATGTCAAGGATCAACTCATTGCGAGATCTGATGATGATATTGAACTAATATCCACACCAAGCAGACGTTGACAAAAACGCTTACATCTGCTACTATAGAAGCATATTTATCTAACTAAAAAGGAGGTTCTACCATGAAACAAGAATGGTTTGAAAGTAATGATTTTGTAAAAACAACAAGCAAGAACAAGCCTGAAGAGCAAGCTCAAGAGGTTGCAGACAAGGCTGAAGAAACGATAGCCGATCTCGATACACCAATTGAAAAAAATACTCAAGTAGAGGAGGAAGTCTCTCAAGCTGAAGTCGAACTGGAAAGCCAGCAAGAAGAGAAAATTGAAACTCCTGAAGGCGGTGAAGCGAGAACAGAAATAGAAGAAAAGAAGGCATCTAATTCTACTGAAGAAGAGCAAGATCTTTCTGAGGAAACAGAAAAAGTCACTAAAGCTGAAGAAAGCCAAGAAGCACTTCCTCAGCAAAAAACAATCTTGAAAGAGCCTCTTCTTCTCAGTAAATCCTTAGAAAGTCCCTATATCCCCGACCAAGCTCCAAAATCTACGGATAGATGGAAAGAGCAAGTACTTGATTTTTGGTCTTGGCTAGTGGAGGCTCTCAAATCTCCTACAAGCAAGCTTGAAACAAGTAGCACACACAGCTACACAGCCTTTCTCTTGCTCATTCTGTTTTCTGCATCTTCCTTTTTCTTTAGTATCTACCATATCAAACATGCTTACTATGGACATATAGCAACTATGCATAATCACTTCCCTGAACAATTTGCTTCATTAAATCTCTTTTCGATCATCTCTATCCTAGTAGCGACAACACTCTTCTTCTTTTCATTCCTCTTGGGTAGTTTCGTCGTGAGACGATTTATCTACCAAGAAAAGGACTGGACGCTAGAAAAGGTTCTCCAACAATATAGTCAACTCTTGGCAATTCCAATCTTCCTCACTGCTATTGCTAGTTTCTTTGCCTTCTTTGATAGCCTACGATTTTCAGCCCTTTTATGTGTGATTAGCATTGGAATCATTCTGCTTGCTAGTCTCCATATCATTACCAGACCAAGTCAAGCAAGTGAAGCCGACTCCTTCTATCAATTATTCTTGTCTGTCCTTGTGAACGGAGTTATTATCCTCCTCTTCTTTGTAGCTGAAGTCGCACTGATTGGAGATTATCTTCGTATCTTGGCCCTTCTTTAAACTTCATACTCTTCGAAAATCTCTTCAAACCACGTCAGCTTCGCCTTACCGTAGATATATGTTCCTGACTTTGTCAGTNNTTGAGCAGCCTGCGGCTAGCTTCCTAGTTTGCTCTTTGATTTTCATTGAGTAGCAATCCTGTCTTTCATGGCAGGATTTTTCTATGCCAAAAAAGCAAGTCGATTGACCTGCTTCTGCTTTACTTTTCTTGTGCTAATGCTTTAAAATATTTGTCTAAGATGGGTTGTACTTCTAATTGATTGGCGTCTAGTTGGTGGTAAGATGCTGATGGTAGTGACTCTAGGAATTTTGCATAGTCCAATCGGGCAATGGCTTCATAGTCTTCTGGTTTAGAGCCGTCTCCTGTGATTTGAACCAAGTCAATCTCCCACTGGACTTCCTTATCCACCAATTGCTCAATATAGGCAGCAGGTACAAATGGTTCTCTCGGTAAAACAGTCTTGACCCCTTGAGCCAGATGGTAAACACCGTGCACTTGGGCTTCTCCATCCTGATAGAAGGAAACTCTTGCAAAGTAAGCATCTGTCTCTTGAACCGCACGCACACACGCTTCAAACTGAGCCAAACCATCTTCCTCTAAAAAGCTTTCCAAGTCCTCATGACTAAAGAAAACAGGGTTAAAAATTCCTTGGCAAATCGTAAAGCGGGCTGCAGTGTCTGCCAGATAGGCTTGAATACTTGCTTGAAAATAATCTTCAAAGTCAAAATCATCGAGTCCCTCAATCTCAGTTCCTGTATAAGCAAGCAAAGCATCTAAAAATGACTTGATGATCTCCCAGTCTATCTGCGTTAGTAGGTCAGGAAGATCGACACGGTAAGCCTTTTGACCATCAGCATAACTGACCTTAAAAAGAAATTGTGATTGCCCCACTATCGCACACTCGATATACTCAAGACGGTTAAGAGGCTGACGGAGATAGACTGCATCATAGCTATGTGACTCCAAGCCATCTACCAAGGCCAAGATAGACTTGGCAGTCAAAATCTCCTGTTCTCCTAAAATGCTCTGTTTATTTGGAATAAAAAATGTTTTCGCCATAACTGGACTCCTTTGAAATCGTTTACATACAGTAAACCTTATTTTCCTGAAAGATACAGAAACAAACTTTAGATTTTTGAGTACAAAGCATAGAAAAACAGCCCCTGAGGACTGTTTGATCTTATACAGTAGCTGCTTGATCCAAGCTTTCACCGATAGCGGCTAGGCGCTCAATCACTTCAGCTTGTGTCAATTCATGTTCTGAAACATAGCGGTTACGTGGGTGAACACGGCACTCGTGTGAGCATCCACGAAGGTACTTGTCTTCATTTTCTTCTGATGTCAAGATACGACGGTTACAGAATGGATTTCCACAGTTGACATAACGTTCACATGGTGTTCCATCAAACCAGTCTTTCCCTACGATAGTTGGGTTGACATGGTTGACATCAACGGCGATACGCTCGTCAAAGACATAC
This sequence comes from Streptococcus sp. 1032, assembly GCF_013277015.1. Taxonomy (NCBI): domain Bacteria; kingdom Bacillati; phylum Bacillota; class Bacilli; order Lactobacillales; family Streptococcaceae; genus Streptococcus; species Streptococcus sp. 1032. The sequence continues at coordinate 214,404 of NZ_VMMD01000015.1, forward strand.
ATTTTTCCATCCCAAAGCTCACCTTGAACTTCTGGGTCTTTACCGTAAGTTGCGATTCCTCCGTGCAATTGGCCGACATCTTTGTAACCTTCACGGACCATCCAGCCTGAGAATTTCTCACAGCGAACGCCACCTGTACAGTAAACCACGACACGCTTGTCCATGAATTTTTCCTTGTTATCACGAACCCACTGTGGCAACTCACGGAAGTTGCGGATGTCTGGGCGGATAGCCCCACGGAAATGTCCTAGGTCGTACTCATAATCGTTACGTGTGTCAAGGACAACGGTATCTTTATCAAGAAGCGCTTCTTTGAACTCTTTTGGAGACAAGTAAGCACCTGTTGTTTCAAGTGGGTTGATGTCATTGTCAAAGTCGTTGTCTTCCAAACCAAGGTGGACAATCTCTTTCTTGTAGCGAACGAACATCTTCTTGAAGGCTTGTTCATTTTCTTCGTCAATCTTGAACCAGAGGTCTTCCATACCTGGGAGGCTGTGAACGTAGTCCATGTATTTTTGAGTTGTTTCATAATCACCTGAAACTGTTCCGTTAATTCCCTCGTCAGCGACTAGGATACGGCCTTTAAGGCCGATCGATTTACAGAAATCCAAGTGGTCTGCAGCAAATTGCTCTGCATTTTCAATTGGAGTATAAAGGTAGTAAAGTAAGACACGAATATCTTTTGCCATAAGATTTGTTCTCTTTTCTATTCTTAAATTTTCTAAATTTTTTATTTATCCATACTAGTATACCTGCTTGAGAAAACGAATGCAATTTATTTGACTGGAAATTGCTATATTTCAATTTAGAAAAAAATTTCTTGTACACTACACTTAGTATCAATCATATTTTAAAAAATCCTTGGATTTTCCAAGGATTCATTTTTAAACTTTTTTAGCTTTAGCCATATAGAACAGTTGGAGTAAAATACCAAGGATAGCCATGCCGATAACGATAAAGAAGGCCATTGTATAATCTCCTTGGTTTGCCTGTGCAAGACGTGCTCCTAACTGAGGACCAGCAATAGCAGCTACGCCATAAGCAGTAAACATCCATCCATAGTTTGTCCCTACGTATGTAACTCCCCAGTTTTCAGCAGTAATTCCTGGGAATGAACCTAGGAAGCCTCCAAATGACAAGGCAACCATCATAATTCCAAGGATGGCCAAGATGCTTCCAGGACCTTTGAATAAGGCTGTGAGCAACAAACCAGTAGCAACCGCTCCAAACATGGCAATAACAGTAGGATAGCGACCAATCTTATCAGATACCGTACCCCAGAAGATACGACCAAATGTATTAGCGATAGATACCAGCATAACAAAGAGTGTAGCTTCTCCTACAAGTTTATACTGGTCAGAAATTGATGCTGCAGTACCGATAATCATCATTCCACCAGTAGCACCAAGAACGTAAATCAACCATAGAAGCCAGTAATTTCCATCACGAAGCATTTCTTTGTAAGTTTTACCTTCTGGTTGAGCTGTTCCAGATGCCGGCGCTGCTGCAGGAGCTTTCTCCATTACCAATGAAGAAGTGCAAATAACAATTAGAAGAATGATACCCAATACTTTGAATGTTGAGTAAACACCCATAGAAGCAATCAAAGCTTTGGCAACTGGACCGATAATGAGCGGGCCTAACCCGAAACCTGCTGCTGTCAAACCACCAGCTAAACCTTTTTTATCTGGGAACCACTTAGTGGCAACTGAAGTAGATGCTCCATAAGCTGAACCAATACCAAGTCCTAGGACAACCCCGTAAGTGAGGTAAAGGACTGGAAGAGAAGTAGCAAATCCAGTAGCAAACATACCAGCACCGAAGAGAATACCACCTAGGAATACAAATTTCTTAGGTCCTGCTGAATCAACCTTAGGACCGAAAATAATCATACCAACAGGTACCATTGCAAAAGAAATACTAAAGGCCAAAGAAGTTTGGGATTGAACCCATCCTTGACTAGAATTGGTTTCTAGCAGCGCCTTTTGAAAAACTGACCAGGCGTAACCAGCACCTAGAGATAGATTCGTTAAAATGGCTGCTGCCAAAATTAACCATCGATTGGGTGTTTTTTTCATTTGAATAACCTCATGTAAAATTTCTTGTTCCTAAAAAGAATAGAGAACAACTTTTATCATTTTTTCACCTATCTCGTTTAAATTGATCATTGTATAAATTTTTAAGTATATAGAACTATGTAAATGATATACATCTATATACGACTGCTTAAAAATTTGTATCTATAGATCTCTTAAATCAGAACAAGATGAATTTTCACAATGTTAAGCGCTTTCATTGTACTCTTATTATAAGCTACTTTATTCTAAAAATCTACTTAAGAAAAATTAATAAAGATATAAGAAATTTTAATATTTTAATCATCTGTTATCATTTTAATATTGTTTATATCATCTAATTCGGATAATTATCTAAATAAGGTAAAAAACCACTGCCCTCCCCAGACCAACCTGAGGAAAACAGTGATTCTTATTTTAGGAGTTAGGAATGAATGTAAGGAGCTACATTTGACGTTACTATACTAAAAATCAAAAACAAGGTATAATCTTTATTGAAAACGACCATAAAGATAACCACTTAAACACTAAGTACACCTTCCTACAAGTCATCCTTTACCTCCAATCTCTCTAAAACAAACCATTTTAATAACCAAAATCCGACAACATAGCCAGCCCCTAAGAATATAGCTATAAAAGCTAGCATGGGATTCAGGAAAGAAAAAACCACTACAGATACAAAGGTTAGCACAAAAACATTAAATGCAATGGTGTCAGAAACCAAGACTAGAATATAGGGTGTCAACCAGTCTAAGATTTTTGAATATGGAAAAAATAAGTGTTTATACATGATACGTTCCTATACAGTATAGAGAGTATAAGCGCAAAGAGATACCCAGATTAATAATTCTATATCCTAACTAAATCCTCTAATGTGGCCATAAAACTGAAGCTGCCGCCCCACCAGCTGCACAAATTAAATAAATCTGCGGAGTTGGGAAAGGGATTGTCTGTGCACAAAGCGAAAGCCCCTCAACTGCACCACCTACTCCACTTAAAAATCTGTCTGCAAGTTGTTTATCACCAGCTGTTATCATTGTTAATTTTTCATCGGATAAAATGATAAAATTATTTACTGATTGTTCCATTCTTTTCACGCTTTCTTTGTTAAATTAATTTGGCTAGTAGACAAAAGATAAACTAAGGCATTAAAGACAATGAAAATATTTCCATAAAGTAAAATCAGTCTCTCATCCAAACCAAGATAAAGTTTTACCGCCAAAAAGATGAGCAAAAGAATTTGAAACCATAACGTTTTTCCAAAAATAAATTTAAAGCGTTTTTGAATGTCTGCTTCCTTGATTTTTACCGCCAAACCTTTATTAGCAAGAAGGAAAACTCCTGCTTCAAATAAGCCACTGTAGAGAACAATCCACCCAATCGATACATTCGAGATTTTCAAAAATGTACCTAAAAGAATATCCAACATACTACTCAATAAAATAACAAAAAATAATCTGTATTTCATATAAATCACCTCCTTTTACTACTATTTCCAATCTACTATATCGCTAAAAGTTTAACTTGCTCTAAAAGCTCCCCAAGCCGCTGTACAAAACTGTGCTCCTAAAACCCCGCCGGCAAGAGTTCCCACAACTGGGATAACACTCCCCAGAGCTGCACCTCCTATTGTACAAATTCCTAATGCTTGAACAACTTCTCCAGCCCCTACTTTATCTCCACCTTCAACACAAGCAAGCATTTCATTATCCATAACAGAAAATTGTGACATTGTTTTTGTATTCATGATGAATACCTCCTTTTTATTTTTAATTTTTGTTTTGTTGCAACCTTGACAACATCAATATATCATAATCAACTGATATCATTTCTTTAAAATCATAAAATGTCTTTTTTTCATCACGAAATGTTTTTCATAAATTTTATCAAAGACCAAAACTAATATATACTATCGTCAACTATAAAAATCAATGGTTCATCTTACTTAATAAAAATTACTGTTCATGACAATATAAATACCGTTTACGATTTAGCAGGAAGTTTTTTAGTAAAGTTTGGCATAATATATCTATCTACTATATGAAAGGGATTGCCAATGACTTCTTATAAACGTACATTTGTTCCTCAAATAGATGCTAGAGACTGCGGTGTTGCTGCCTTAGCCTCGATTGCTAAATTCTATGGTTCAGATTTTTCTCTAGCTCACTTGAGAGAACTTGCAAAGACCAATAAAGAAGGAACGACTGCCCTTGGCATTGTAAAAGCCGCTGATGAAATGGGCTTTGAAACAAGACCTGTTCAAGCAGATAAAACGCTCTTTGACATGAGTGATGTCCCCTATCCATTTATCGTTCACGTTAACAAAGAAGGAAAACTCCAACATTACTATGTTGTCTATCAAACAAAGAAAGACTATCTGATTATTGGTGATCCTGACCCTTCTGTAAAAATCACTAAAATGTCAAAAGAACGCTTTTTCTCTGAATGGACTGGAGTAGCTATTTTTCTAGCTCCCAAACCCAGCTATCAACCCCATAAAGATAAAAAGAATGATCTACTAAGCTTCCTTCCTCTGATTTTCAAGCAAAAATCTCTCATTGCTTACATTGTTCTCTCAAGCTTATTGGTCACGATTATCAATATAGGTGGTTCTTATTATCTCCAAGGAATCTTGGATGAATACATTCCAAATCAGATGAAATCAACTTTAGGAATCATCTCAGTTGGTCTGGTTATCACCTATATCCTCCAACAAGTCATGAGCTTCTCCAGAGATTATCTCCTAACTGTTCTGAGTCAAAGATTAAGTATTGATGTAATTTTGTCCTATATTCGCCATATTTTTGAACTTCCCATGTCTTTCTTTGCGACACGTCGTACAGGAGAAATCATTTCACGGTTCACAGATGCTAACTCTATTATAGATGCCTTGGCTTCTACCATTCTTTCTCTTTTCCTGGATGTTTCTATTCTGATTCTTGTAGGGGGCGTCTTACTGGCACAAAACCCTAATCTCTTCCTTCTTTCTCTTATTTCTATTCCTATATACATGTTCATCATCTTTTCTTTTATGAAGCCTTTCGAAAAAATGAACCATGATGTCATGCAAAGTAATTCTATGGTTAGCTCTGCCATTATCGAAGATATCAACGGGATTGAAACTATAAAGTCGCTCACGAGTGAAGAAAATCGCTATCAAAATATAGACAGCGAATTTGTAGATTATTTGGAAAAATCCTTTAAGCTCAGTAAATATTCTATTTTACAAACAAGTTTAAAGCAGGGAACAAAATTAGTTCTGAATATCCTTATCCTATGGTTTGGCGCTCAATTAGTCATGTCGAGTAAAATTTCTATCGGTCAGCTGATTACCTTTAACACACTTCTTTCTTACTTTACAACTCCTATGGAAAATATTATCAACCTCCAAACCAAACTCCAATCTGCGAAGGTTGCTAATAACCGTTTGAACGAAGTCTATCTAGTCGAATCTGAATTTCAAGTTCAAGAAAACCCTGTTCATTCACATTTTTTGATGGGCGATATTGAATTTGATGACCTTTCTTATAAGTATGGTTTTGGACGAGATACCTTAACAGATATTAATCTCACGATTAAACAAGGAGATAAGGTTAGCCTAGTTGGAGTTAGTGGTTCTGGTAAAACAACTTTAGCCAAAATGATTGTCAATTTCTTTGAACCCTACAAAGGACATATTTCCATCAATCATCAGGATATTAAAAACATTGATAAAAAAGTCTTGCGCCGTCATATTAATTACCTACCCCAACAAGCCTATATCTTTAATGGCTCTATTTTGGAAAACTTAACCTTGGGCGGTAATCATATGATTAGTCAAGAAGATATTCTAAAAGCTTGTGAAGTAGCTGAAATCCGTCAAGACATTGAAAGAATGCCTATGGGCTATCAAACTCAGCTCTCTGATGGAGCTGGTCTATCAGGAGGACAGAAGCAACGAATCGCTCTCTCTCGTGCTCTTTTAACTAAATCTCCTGTTTTAATACTAGATGAAGCTACTAGCGGTCTTGATGTCTTGACTGAGAAAAAAGTTATAGATAATCTTATGTCCCTAACTGATAAAACCATTCTCTTTGTAGCCCATCGTCTCAGTATAGCCGAACGAACCAACCGTGTCATTGTTCTTGACCAGGGGAAAATCATTGAAGTTGGTAGCCACCAAGAGTTAATGCAGGCGCAAGGTTTCTACCATCATCTATTCAATAAATAAGGAGAATGTCATGAATCCTAATCTTTTTAGAAGCGTCGAGTTTTATCAGAGACGTTACCATAACTATGCGACAGTGTTAATTATACCTCTTTCATTACTATTTACTTTCATCTTGATTTTCTCCCTTGTTGCCACAAAAGAAATTACTGTCACTTCCCAAGGAGAAATCGCCCCTACAAGTGTCATTTCATCTATTCAGTCAACAAGTGATAATCCTATCCTAGCTAATCATTTAGTGGCAAATCAAGTAGTTGAAAAAGGGGACTTACTCATCAAATACTCTGAAACAATGGAAGAAAGTCAGAAAACTGCCTTAGCAACTCAATTACAAAGACTTGAGAAGCAAAAAGAAGGACTTGGAATTTTGAAACAAAGCTTAGAAAAAGCGACTGATCTTTTTTCTGGCGAGGATGAGTTTGGCTACCATAATACCTTTAGGAATTTTACTAAACAATCCCATGATCTTGAACTGGGTATCACAAAGACTAACACCGAAGTTTCAAATCAAGCTAATCTTGCCAATAGCAGTTCATCAGCTATTGAACAAGAAATTTCAAAAGTTCAACAGCAGATTAGAGAATACCAGGAGCTGAGTGATGCTATCATAAATAAAAGGGCTCGCTTACCAACTGGCAATCCGCACCAGTCAATTTTGAATCGTTATCTTGTAGCCTCACAAGGACAAACACAAGGAACTACAGAGGAGCCATTTTTATCTCAAATTAATCAAAGTATTGCAGGTCTGGAATCATCTATCGCAAGTCTCAAAATTCAGCAAGCTGGTATCAGAAGTGTAGCAACTTATGATAATAGTTTAGCAACCAAAATTGAAGTACTCCGCACTCAGTTTTTACAAACAGCTTCTCAGCAACAACTAACCGTGGAGAATCAATTAACAGAATTAAAAGTACAACTAGATCAAGCGACACAGCGCTTAGAAAACAATACCTTAACCGCTCCAAGTAAAGGTATCGTTCATCTGAACAGCGAATTTGAAGGTAAAAATAGAATTCCAACTGGTACAGAAATTGCTCAAATATTCCCTGTTATCACAGACACAAGAGAAGTACTAATCACTTACTACGTAGCTTCTGACTATCTACCTCTACTAGATAAAGGACAAACTGTAAGATTAAAACTGGAGAAGATTGGAAATCATGGCATTACCATCATCGGCCAACTTCAGAGCATTGATCAAACTCCTACCAGAACAGAGCAAGGAAATCTCTTTAAACTAAGCGCTCTTGCAAAACTATCTAATGAGGATAGTAAACTCATCCAATATGGCTTACAAGGTCGCGTCACTAGTGTAACTGCAAAGAAAACATATTTTGATTATTTCAAAGATAAAATTTTAACACATTCTGATTAATTTTCAGATAACACTCTATAACTATTTATTATCTTATCAAAAAGGAGAATCATAACATGGATAAGAAACAAAACCTAACTTCATTTCAAGAACTAACAACTACCGAACTCAACCAGATTACAGGTGGAGGATTGTGGGAAGAGCTATATGAAACCATAACAACACCATTAAAATTACGGACTACTTTCAAACCATAAAAAATCTATAGAATTATAAAAACGCATAATATCAGATTTCAAAATGACTGATACTATGCGTTTTATCATGAAAAGATTATAGAAGATACAAGTCACCCATCCCCACCTATACTTCTATCTCTAAGACTTGTTTAAATCTAAAATTAGAACTTGTAGTTTTTAGAATGATATTTGGGTATTTTGTCAAAATACTATTAACATTAGACAAACCAACTCCTCTATTCTGCCCTTTAGACGACATTCCTCTCTCAAATATTTTTGTAACATCAATCTCTCTATCTAGGGTCGGATTTTGGATAATTAAAACTTGCTTATTACTTCTAATATCTTCAAAAAAACAAACACTTAGAGGTTCCTCGACAGTGGCGCTTGCAGCGGCCTCTATCGCGTTATCTAACAATATAGAAACAACTGTTAAAAAATCAATTTCCTCAATCTTTTTGATAACGATTGGTTTTTCTATTTCCAAAGAAACTGGCACTAGTAAACTCTGAGCCTCGGATAATTTTGAGATTAATAAACTCTTCAAGGATAAATCCTCTATATTTCTCAATCTCACTACATCAAATTTTGTATCTTTTAAATTTTTCCCTGAGTCTTTCAAGACACTGTCATAAATTTGAGCAACTAAATCAATATCTTTTCGGTCTATCCCTATCTTTAAACTTGTTAAGATATTTGCATAATCATGCCTAAAGCTTCTAACCTCTTGATAAAGTCCTTCTACTTGTTTACTATAGCTCTTAAGATTTTGAAGTTGAATCTCTTTTTGAAGTACTAAATCTTTTTGCAATTCCTCACGTACATTTCTGTCCAGTATATTGACAAAATAGATAAATAAAAAGAAATAGATTGCAGTTATAGCTCCTTGATAATGATTTACAGATAAATTCAGGCTGTTTTTAATGTAACCAATAAAAGGAATAAGGATAAAATAACCCAACATTGCAGCATTAGCAATCCTCATTATTTGATCCAGATGTTTATCCAACACTTTACTTCTTAAATAGCTAAAATCATACTGAAAAACTTTTATTATAAGCAAAGATAAGAGACTTGCTAAAATTGAGAAAATGGTAGCATCATAATAAACATATATTTCTGTTAAACTAGCAAAATTAGGAATAATAAAATCAACAAAAAAATCATAGATGATCGACCAAAATGTGATAGGAAACAGAGCATAAAAAAGTGTCGATATCAGACTGTATTTCTTTTTATCCAACAACAATGTATAGATAATAAAAAAGATGGGATAATCTAGTACTGTAATAACAACAGGGATATAGAACATCTTAATCAAGGTTAAAAGTAAAAACTCTAATAAAAAATAGAAAAACAATAACTCTAAAGATCTCTTTATAGTCAATTGATAGCCATAAATTTTTGCATGAAGAAATAAAAGTATGTAAAAATTCAAAGATACTAACACAAATGACATTTACTACTCCTTACTATCATGTAAATCTTTAACTATATTCAGCAATGCCCTCATTTTTAACCTAGATACTAGGCAACTTGACCCGTTCTTCAAATAGACTAGTTTTTCTTCCTTATCTATTGAAGAGATATTATAAGGATTCACAATAAAAGAACGATGACACTGAACCAATCTGGGTTCTTGCTTCAATATATCAGAAATTTTACCGTAAAATTCTATTCTTTCTCTCATAGAATAAAGAACTAGCTTATGAGGAATCATTGACGTTTCTATATAAAGCAAATCCGAAAATGGAACCTGAACGAGTGCTTTAGAATTTGTAAACACAAAAGAATCTTCAGTCATTAGTTGATGTTTATTCTTGTGAACATAAGCGATTGCCTTTTCCACACGTTCCCTAAAAGAGCTTTCAGGCAATTCCTTATCAATAAAATCTAAAGCTGATACTTGATATTGAAAACTAACAGGCATAAATTCTGAATGAGTTGTTACAAAAACAATGACTGCATTTGGATCTCTATCTCTGATTTCCAAAGCAATATCTAACCCTTTTCTAACATCGTTTTTAATTTCAATATCCAAAAAGAAAAGTTGATGACCTCCACGTTCCATCATATCTTCTAACAATTGATTCGGTTTACCATAAACACCACAGTGCTTTACTTCCCAACAATTCTTCTCTAAAATATCATACACCAGATTTTCCATCCTAGTCTGCTGTATAAAATCATCCTCTAATATAAAGATATTCATTTCTCGTCCCCTTTAGTATTTAACCATCTTTCTTTTACAGTTTTAAAATATCTTCTAGAGCAGATAATATCTGATACTCTTTCATCCATAAATAAAATGGTCTTCGTTTCATACTTCAATCCTATTACTTTGGATAAGTTAACAAGAAACTTTCTATGACATCTGAACAATTTACCCAGACTCATTTCCTCAACTCTAGCTAGGCTCATATACTTCTCAAATACTCCATCAGCTGTAATAAAAATAACAGCATGTGCCTTCGTAGGATGTGTTGTCACATAGTAAATCTTAGAATGAGGCACTTTAACAACTGCTCTGCCTTGGCTTAAAATATATTCTTGCATATTTTTCCTCCTTACTCTCCTATATCATATCAAAACTAGTATCCTATGATGGAAAAAATCTTAAAAGGTATCTGAGTTATCATAAATGGTTATTTTTCAACATTTCATGCTAACAGTTATACAATCTAAGATTTCGACATCTTCTATCGGATGTTTTTGATATGATAGAGCAAGAGGAGAAATATGGATACAATTCAAATTCTACATTTTTCATTATTAGGATATATCATCACAAGTGACATCAATTCTTATATTAAAGAAAACTTATCAACAAAAACGAGAATTATAGTTTCTAGGCGTATCATCTATTCCTATAACACTACTACCTATTTTATCATAAAATCAATGTTTTTATCTTCAGATACAATGTATTCTTATATAGAAGATATACGACTCCGTTCTGAATTTGCCAACATTATCATCATAGGAAGTTACATTGATTATGATAAACTTTTCCGTAGTCATTACAGAATATTCGGTGTCATTGATACAGCTAGAAATCATTCTTTACAATCTATACGACAAGAAATTCACTCATATTTAGATGGTATTTATAACAACCTGAAATAAATTAGGTTTGGTAGTCTTTATACATTTCCTCAGCATACATGGCTTCAACAACTTTCAAAAAATCACTGCCTCCCCCAGATAAGCCTGAGGAAAGCAGTGATTCTTATTTTAGGAGTTAGGAATGAATACACGAAATCAATTGATCTTATGATTTTTTGTTTTTCAAGAATTCATCGTATTGTTTTTGCATTTCGTTCAATACTTTTTCGTAGGCACCTTCAGATTTCAATTTTTCCATCAATTCTGGAATCGCTTTATCTGGGTCTACAGTACCAGTGTTGATAGCTGTATCAAATTGTTGCATTGTGTTAGAAATAGCTGAGATTTCAGATTTCACATTGTCAGTATTGAAGATAAATCCAAGCGCTGGAGATTCTTTAGCTTCTGCCAATTCTTTCTTAGAATTTTCGATTTGTTGGTCTGTAACGTTTTCGTTGATGTAGAGAATCCAGTTGTTACCAGTGTTCCATCCACTCATGTGAGTGTTTCCTTTGTAGCCATCAAGAACGCGAACACGGTTTTCTTTACCTTCAATTTTTTCCCAGTTCTTGCCTTCTGGACCGTAAACAAGGCCGTTCAAAAGTTCTGGGTTCGTATTCAAGAGGTTCAAGATTTCCATTGATTTTTCTTTGTTCTTAGAGTTGTTTGAGATGACAAAGTTAGCAACTTGTGTTGTTTGGTTTTTCTTAATAAAGTTTGTGATTGGTTTGATTTGGATATCTTTGTTGGCAACGCGTGAGAGCAAGCTGTTACCGTAGTCAGCTGGTCCTACTGTCTCTTCACGAACGAACCAAGTATCTTGTTGAAGGTCAAATGTAGTGTCACTTGTTGCGACGTCTTTTGGAATGTAGCCAGCTTCATAGAATTTGTGAAGAGTCTTTAAGTGTTCTTTGAAACGAGGCACTTCGTAACGGTTTACAACTTTAGTAGTATCACCTTCAAGGTCAATAACGAATGGAAGCCCGTTTGCTACTGGATAGTCAAAGTTCTCAGAAGGGATGAAGTTCTTAGTAGCTGCAAATGGTACTACGTCTGGAGCTTTTTCTTTGATTTGTTTCAAGACTGGCTCAAGAGTTTCGTAAGAAGTAACACCTGAAATATCGATACCATATTTGGCAAGGAGAGTTCCGTTGAAGGCAAAGTTTTGAGATGATGCAACGTTGGCTGCAACTGGAACAGCATAAATTTTACCGTTTACAGTATTACCCTTGATGTAAGCTGGGTCAAGTGCTTTGTAAAGGTCTTTACCTTCTTTTTTGTACAATTCTGTCAAGTCAGCGTAAGCACCTTTTTGAGCATTTACAATGTAGTTATCTGCAAAGGCAATATCATAGTTTTCACCAGATGATGTGATAACTGACATTTTCTTACCATAGTCACCCCAGCCAAGGTATTGGATATCCAATTTGGCACCAACTTTTTCTTCGATGATTTTGTTGGCATTTGCTAACAATTCATCCAAGTTGTCTGGTTTGTCACCGATTTGGTACATTTTGATAACAGGTTTGTCACCTGAATCAGCAGCTTTTTTGCTGTTACCTGTCAAATTTCCACAAGCAGCAAGACCTGCAGCCAAAGCGACTACACTAGCAGATGCAAAAGCATATTTTTTCCAGTTTTTCATGATAAAAACTCCTTTTTTTATTTTTAAACTTATAAACAATGTAATGATCTTATACTCAATGAAAATCAAAGAGCAAACTAGGAAACTAGCCGCAGGTTGCTCAAAACACTGTTTTGAGGTTGCAGATAGAACTGACGAAGTCAGTAACATCTATACGGCAAGGCGACGTTGACGCGGTTTGAAGAGATTTTCGAAGAGTATTAACTTCACACAAGGGAAGTTGGGAACTGAGAAATGTTCTTTCTCAATAAGCACTATTCTTTCACACCACCGATAGTCAAACCTTTTACAAAGTAGCGTTGGAAGAATGGATACAAAATCGCGATTGGAAGGGTTGCGACCACAACCATGGCCATACGACCTGTTTCTTTCGGTAGAGCAACTCCCAGTTGACCAGTCAAGCCGACCGCTTTGGCAATGTAGTCCATATTTTGTTGGATTTGCATGAGCAAATATTGCAATGGATACAAGTTGTCACTCTTGATGTAAAGAAGGGCGTTGAACCAGTCATTCCAGAAACCAAGTGCTGTCAAAAGCGTGATGGTTGCGATACCTGGTAGTGACAATGGCAAACAGATTTGGAAGAAAATCCTAGCCTCACTGGCACCATCGATACGAGCCGATTCGAGAATGGCTTCTGGAATGGTCTTCTTGAAGAAGGAACGCATCAAGATGATGTTAAATGGTGAGAGAAGCATTGGAACAATCAAGGCCCAAACAGTGTCACCAAGCTGAAGTACACGGGTCACCATGATATAACCTGGTACCAAACCAGCGTTGAACAACATACTGAGCAGAACGAAGATGGTAAAGAATCTGCGATACTTAAAGGTTGTCCGTGAAATAGCGTAGGCATAGGTTGTTGTGATAAAGACATTTGTAAATGTCCCAACTACGGTTACAAAGACAGAAATGAAGAGGGCCTGTAAGATTTTATCCTTAAACTGTGCCAAGAACTCAAAACCGTCTAATCCAAATTGGGATGGGAAGAAGCTGTAGCCGTATTGGAGGAGGCTTTTCTCGTCCGTCACTGAAATAATGATAACGAATACGAAGGGTAGGATACAAGAGAGGGCAATCAAACCCGAAATGATACTGAAGAAGATATCTGCTTTCTTACTGAAGGAGTGAATGCCGACATTATCAATTTTTTCTTTTTTAATTTTCTTTTCTGCCATATTCTCCTCCTTTCTAGAACAAGGCTGAGTTTGGATCAACTCGTCTTGCCAGTAAGTTTGATAGAACCACCAGAATCAAGCCGACTACTGATTGGTAGAGACCTGCTGCTGAAGCCATCCCAATATCCGCTGTCTGGGTCAAACCATTATAAACATATACGTCCAAGACGTTGGTTACGTTATAAAGCTGACCAGCATTGTGAGGGATTTGATAGAAAAGACCGAAGTCTGCACGGAAGATATTTCCGACTGCAAGGATGGTCAATACAGTTACCAACGGTGTCAACTGCGGAATGGTGACATTGCGAATCCGTTGCCATTTGCTGGCTCCGTCTACTGTCGCTGCTTCGTAGTAGGTTGGATCAATTCCCATGATTGTCGCATAGTACATGACACTGCTATATCCAAAACCTTTCCAAATACCTAGGAAAAGTAGGAGATAGGGCCAAATTCCTAAATCAGCGTAGAAGTTGGCTTCTTTTAGACCAAGACTTTCCAATAAATGATTGAATACCCCTTTATCAATATTTAGGAAGGCATCTGTAAAGAAACTGATGATAACCCAAGACAAGAAGTAAGGGAACAACATAGAAGTTTGGAAAATCTTCACCATTCTCTTGGAACGGAGTTCACTGAGGATAATGGCAATCCCTACAGATACAACTAAACCTAGAAAGATGAAGCCAAGATTGTAGAGAACCGTATTTCGTGTGATAATAAAGGCGTCTCTTGAACTAAATAAGAATCTGAAATTATCGAGTCCGACCCATTTACTATTTATGATACTATCTATGAAACCATTACTGGTCATGTGGTAGTCTTTGAAGGCAACCACGTTCCCAAATACTGGAATGTAGAAGAATAGAATCAACCAGAGTGCCCCTGGCAAAACCATCAAGAGAAAGATCCAGTTGTCTCTCAAGGTTTTTGAAAACTTATTCATAATTTCCTCCCTTTTTATTTTGATATCCATCTAAAAATTCCTTTTTAGACTTTTGATAACGATTACATTATTAGTATACTCCTATTTGCAGATTAGGTTAAACTCCTAATTATAGAAAAAACTCCACAAATTATGTAGCAGATTTAAAACTTTATCACCACTATCAAACAAATGTCCTAAATCAATTGTTTATTTTATCTCTATTTGCACCGTGATGGCGTCACTCTGTTACCCTGTGCTAGTCTCTCAAACTAAATTTTAGGAGCAATGAAGCCCACTATTTTTAGAAAAAAGGCCTATTATCAAGTTCACTTAGACTTTTGACCATAGAGATTTTTCTCTTTTTAACGTTTTTTCTCAAAACTCATCCTAATCTCTGTCTAAAAATAAAGGTACTACTTTTCTCAACTTTTTTAGAAAGCTAATACTCTTCGAAAATCTCTTCAAACTACGTCAGCTTCCATCTGCAACCTCAAAACAGTGTTTTGAGCAACCTGCAGTTAGCTTCCTAGTTTGCTCTTTGATTTTCATTGAGTATAAGGCAAGACCAAGTCAATTTATAACAATGTTTTAGAAGCAATATTGTACTAGTCCAGACTCAGTTCATTATAGTGTCTGATTTCTCCGAGACTGACTCCCTACAAAAACTGCAAATAAGAAATCTCCAGCTTAGTAACTATCAGTGAGTTCTCGAGTCTGGAAATTTTTCAATATACCTCGTTATTGAACGGTTACAGTTTGCCGTCTACTTCCTGAAATGCAAAAATCTCCTAGCAGGCTTTCCTGCTAGGAGATTTTCTTATGAGAGGTACTTGTTTCAGCTTTGAAAATCGGACTTATCATCTGATAATTATCAAACAATCTACCAATTAAGCTTCTTCGTCTTCTTTACGACGACGTCCTGCAAGACCAAGACCAAGTAAGGCACTTGCGGCAGCTGCTACCATAGCTACAGTAGAATCTGCTGTACCTGTATTTGGCAATTCTTTAGATGCTTTAGGCGCATTTGCTTGTGCTGATGCTTCTTGGTTGGCATTCGCTGCTTGAGCAGTAGCTGGAGCTACAGCTGGTGTTTGAGATGCTTGATCCTCAGCTGGAGTTACATGGTCAGCTACTGGAGCAAGTTTCGCCATAAAGTCTTCGATACGTTTCACCATTGCATCCACTTCTGCTTGACTTGCGTCTGCGTTAGCAAATACTTTCTTAGCATCTGCTGATAATGCATTCGCTTCTTTTGCAGTTTCTGCATCAAGCTTAGCTGATTCTTGGATGATTAGCTCATCTAGCTGATGAATAGCACTTTCTAACTTGGATTTATTCACTTTGGCTTGAGTGTTCGTCATTCCGTTATCGGCAGAAGGGCCGTAGTTTCCACCATTATATGGAGGTATCATATCTTGATTGTTTGGTGAAATCACTTCAACTGGAACTTCAAGTTTTTGTACACTTCCATCCGCTAGTCTTAATGTCACTGTAGCAATTTTAGTACCGATAGTATTCGTATCAGGCAATACCATCTTGATGACTGAGATTTCTTCTGGTAAATCTAATTTCGCTAACACATCTGCTTGGGAAAGGGCTGTACCGCGTTCAACTTTCACTACTCCATTGATTAAAGCTTTCAGGGCGTCTTCTAGTTTTAATTCTGGAAGATCAGCTACAAGTGCATCTTGATCAACTTGGTATAAGAAGGTTCTGAGAACTTTATCGAGTTCTGCTTGGGTTGTGGAGCTATCGATTGCAATATTAGCTGCTTCCGCTTCTTCTCTTACCGACTCTTTTTTCTTATCTTTTTCTTCCAAAGTTAAATCTGTTCTCGCATCGATTTCTTTCAGCTTATCTGCCAGTACTTCTTTAACAGCTTTCTTAAATTCTGCTTTTGCACCTACTGGATCAATCTTTGCAATATTAGCTTTTCCAACTTCCGTTACTTTAGCAACATCGTCTTGACTCATTGCCTTACGAATCGCATCCTTAGCTGTTTCTGCTTCTGATTCTGCGGCTTTTTTGGCAGTAGTTTTTTCTGCTGTCAATAAATCAGTTCTTGCATCAATCGCTTTTGATTTTTCTGCTAAAGCTGTCTCAATTTCTGCTAGGGCTTTCTCTTTCCCTACTGGATTTACTGCTGATATAGCTGTTATTCCTGTTGTTTTAGCTTCATCTACTTCTGCTTGTATTGTAGCTGATTCAATAGCTTTCTTAGCATCTTCTGCCGCTTTCTTAGCCACTGCTTTGGCTGCTAATTTTTCTGCGTCTGAAAGTTTAGCGTTGCTGTCAATTGCAGTTTCCTTAGCAGATAGGGCTGAGTCTACTGCTGCCTTAGCCTTGTCTTTTCCAACTTCTGCAACTGATGAGATAGCTTGGCTTCCTTCCGTCACTTTGGCATCTACTTCTGCTTGTGTTGTAGCTGATTCAATAGCTTTCTTAACATCTTCTGCGGCTTTCTTAGCTGCTGCTTTGGCTTCTGATTTTTCTGCGTCTGAAAGTTTATCGTTGGCGTCGATTGCAGTTTCCTTAGCAGATAGGGCTGAGTCTATTGCTGACTTAGCCTTATCTTTTCCAACTTCCGCAACCGATGAGATAGCTTGACTTCCTTCCGTCACTTTGGCATCTACTTCTGCTTGTGTTGTAGCTGCTTCAATGGCTTCCACTACAGCAATTGCAGCTTTTGCAACTTCTGCTTTCGCTTTGATTTTTTCTTTTTCTGATAATTTCTCGTTCTTATCAATTGCTTCTAACTTAGCTTCTGTTACTTTTTGGATTTCATCTAATGCTTTTTCTTTTCCTACTGGATTTAGTGCATCTATAGCCTCTTTACCAGTTGTTTTTGCATTATCTACCGCTACTTGCTCTGTTGCAGCATCTATAGCTTTCTTAGCTTCATCTACAACATTCTGAACTTGTTCTTTAACGGCTTGTTTTTCGTCATCAGAAAGTTTCTCGTTACCAGCAATCACTTTTTCTTTAATCGCTTGAGCTGCTTCTAGTTCTGCTTTGGCTGCTTCCTTAGCAATTGCTAATTTACCTGCATTTTTAGCTGCTGTAACATCATCTTCCGTTGTTGCATCATCAATTGCAGCAATTGCTTTATTTGCTTCGTCGGCTATTTTTGCTTTCGCTTCTGCTTTTTTATCAGCTGGCAAATCTACATTCGCTTCAATAGTATCTGTTGCATTCTTAGCAGCTTCTTCAACTTCTTTCTTAACAGCTGATTTATCAATATCTTTTAGAAGTTTTGCTGCTGTTGCTAATTTTGATTTCAACTTGTCAATCTTAGCTTGGAGTCTGTAAGCTTCTAATTCACCAGCATTATCTCCTTTAGCTAATAAATCTTTAGCTGCTTGCTTCGCTGCTTCTAAGTCTGCACTTAATTTGCCAACTTCATCATTATAAGCTTTGATACTATCATTCGTTTTACCAGTTTTGTCTGCTAATTTAAGATCCTCATCAGCATTTCCTAACGCTGCTTTTTGTTCTTCAGTTACTTTATCTGCCAAGGCTTTTTTGGCTGCCTCTAACGCAGTTTTCTTAGCGTTCACATCTGCTAATGCATTTGCGACATCTTCAATTGTTGAATTTTGACTATCAATTACCAACTGGGCATCATTTACCGACTTTTGTGCTGCTAGATTAGCAGTATCATAAGCATTTTTTGTAGACGTTGTTTTTCCTTGGGTTACGTTTAAATTTAATTGCTGATTAATATAATTATTTAAATCATTCTTAGCTACTTTTAATTCTGTTACATCTCCTTTATCTTTTAGTAATTCTTTTGCTTCTGCTAATTTTTCTTTTACTTCTGTAACTTTTTCTTGTGCCTCTAACGCTGACACTTTGCTTGCATTTTCTTGAGCATTCGCTACAGCTTTTGCTGCTTCTATTGCTGTATCTAATTCTGCTTTTAATGCATTATATTTTATTTCATACACATCAATGCTATCTTGAGTTTTTCCTTTTGTGTCTGCTTTTACTAATTTTACTACATCTGTTGCCAATTTTGATTTTTGTGCATCAGTCGCAGCTACTACTAATCCCGCTTTAGCTGCTTTTAACTCTGCTAATTTTTCATTTAGTTTACTTACAGCGGCAGCTACTACATCTGGGTCTGGATTTTCTTGATTTAATATAGTTTCCGCCTCTTCTTGAGCATTTATTGCTTCAGTTTTTGCAGAATCATAAGGAGTTATAGAGTTTGGAGTCTTACCAATTCTTGGGTCTGGATTTTCATTTATTAAATTTAATAATTTAGTATTTGAAGTATCTAATTTTGATTTATCAGTTCTTAATGCACGTTGCCCATCTAACACAGCAGTTACAATATTTTTATAGTCCTGAGTTGTCTTTAATTCTCCATTCAATAACTTCTTAACATTTGATAACTGCTCTCTATAAGCGTTAATAGTTACTTCAGTTTTCCCTTTAATATCTCCTTCCTCTGTTGCTTTTAACTTATCATAAATTCTTTGTAAGAGGTTCTTCGCAACTATACTTGTATCTTGATTTACATTGAAATCCAATCCAGTAATAGGTAAAGAGTACTGTAAATAAGATGAATTATAACTCATACCAGCTTGATGTTTGTTTTCCAAACTAATTCTTACCTTATATGAAGTTACTCCCTTTGGTAAATTAATTTCTCTACTTGTAAATGTCCCTCCTGTTGCATTCGGTCTATTTTCAGTTAAAGCTAATTTTTCTTCTATCTGTTCTTTTGAAAGATTATTAGCATTAAAAATCTGATTTTTTGCATTTCCATCTCTTGCAGCAACTACTTTCATTTCAGTACTATTCACGTTATTTTCTGGTGAGACTACTGCCGTATAAATTGACTTTTCATTGCCATTTTCAATACTGAACACTTCTACTTTATATTTAGCTTTTGATCCATTATTATCACCAGTATAACCCGTTTTAAAGTTCACTGTTACTTTTGTTCCTTCATTCGAAGCATATGCTTTAAAAGTTTTTTCAATCCCATCAAACCATTTAGCCGATCTCGCTGTTTTCGCACCAGGTTCATTATTTTCTAAATAGGGTTTATCGTCATAGACTGGTTCGGTTCTATTCTGTTTAGTAACTAATTTTGATAGTAATAAAATGTATTCACTACTTCTGTCAAATGATTGTTCCCTAACCCAAACCTGATTAGTTCTATTGATATTTACCGTATATGCTGGGAAAACTCCAGATTCAGTTTTTCTAGCAATCGCAAATTTCCCATTTTCACCTACTGCTTTCCATCCACCAAATTCTTTAATTTCCGTAACACTACCCTTTACAAGATTTTTTGCATTCCCGAGTTCATCCATATTTTGAACTTTTTTATTATTCTCAATAACATTAGGTAATGTTTTCAACTTATCTGCTAACGTTTTTAAATCCGCATTTTCTGCAGGCTCTGTGTAAGTCTGGTTTGCTGATGGATCAGTATCCGTTGTTGTCCCATCTGTTCGGAATGGATTGTTTCTATCTAGGGCTTGTCCATTACGTGGATCATGTTGTCCTGAGTTTGCGATAGAGTTGGTTCCTGTAGCTTTCTCAGTATTGCTTGCTTTCTTACCGACAGTCGCTTTTCCTTCTGTGGTATCTAGTTTAGGGCTTTCCACTTGCGCTTTAGGCTTACTACGTAAACCGCTGCTCGCTGTCATAAAGAGTTTTCTATAAGCTTTCGTCAACTCGTCTTGACTTGTGGCTGTTGTTAGGGCAAGTTTTGCTAATTCTAAATGTTCTTTAAGGGTTGCGACACTTTCATCTGTCTTAGTCGCATAGCTACCTGAGGCTAATTTAGCATCAATTTCTGCTACGTAATCTTCCAGCTGTTTTTTATCCAAGTCAGATGTAGCTTTTTCTTCTGCTTTTTCTGTTGCTGAAGCAGTCGATGATACTACTGGCGCTGGAGTGGCAGTAGTAGACGATCCTTCTTTCTCTTTTGAAACAGTAGGTGATTCGACTGATGGTGCGCTTGCATCAGTAGATGTCGGAGTAGTTGTTTCTTCTTTCTCTTTTGAAACAGTAGTCTCACTGCTACCAGAATTTCCATCCAACTGACTGACTACTGGAGTCGCCCCGTAGGTTCCATTCTGGACATCTGGGTCTTTCAGTGGTGAGCCTTGTCTTCCCTCATTAGTTGGGGTTACACCTTGCTCTGTGGCAGACACTGTCCCATTTCCTGGAAACATGAACAAGGCTGCTACTGCAACACTAGCAGCTCCAAAACTAACCTTACGAATCGAAAACCGCAGGCGTTTTTCTCTATCTTCATTACCTTTATAAAACATATATCATTTTGCTCCTTTTCCGATAATTATCGGTTAATATATAATGGAAGGACAAATAAAAAGCCCCCTCCCCTAAAATATTTATGCATATTTTAGACTGGCATAATTCATTATACTCTTTTTTATTTTATAAATCAAATGTTATGAACTAAGCTTGATATGATGCATCTTATCCAATTCTTCTGTTTCACGCGAAACACCCTGCGCCAAGCAAGGTGTTCTTGTTTTTATACTAAGAGCAAACTAGGAAGCTAGCTGCAGGTTACTCAAAACACTGTTTTGAGGTTGCAGATGGAAGCTGACGTGGTTTGAAGAGATTTTCGAAGAATATTAAACCCCCAATTATTCATATCTCACACTAACCAAACAATTCAAAAACCACCAGAAGAGCCTTAAAATACTGCCCTTCTGGTGATTTTCATTGATAGCTGAGTCTCGAAGAAGGTAGAGTTTAAATTGAAACTACTATCATACAAAACTCTTTGATCCTATTTATTTTATCACAATTTTGATTTATAGTTCTCCGAATACCTTTTAAATGTGAAAGCATTTCATTGGAGCTTTGAAAAATACATACACTGTTTTTATTCGTATGTTAACTTGATAGAATCTTTGTCTTCAAGCATTTTTTTAATGTTAACGACAGGCAATATGAAGTTGGGGAACTCATTACCCCGAGTAATCATATCAGATACGATAGGCCGAATATAGGACCAAAGAATTGCTAAACCATTCTCTTTAAGAAAAGTTTCAAAATCAATATCAAATTCTGTCTCGTCATATATAAATGAAAATTCTCCAACAATATCTACAATAAGCTCAAAAGCAGAATCATCTGAATCTATATTTCCTTGCTTTGTTATCAAGTTAACATAAGCAAGGTTTTCAGATTTTCTTATTAAAATCTGTGCAGACAATTCAGGCTGTAAATTAATAGTACTATTTGTTTGGTCAAAACTAGGATTTCTTCGATACGATACTTCATTTAAAAAGTAATCTTTAAATTGTAAAGAGGACATTAAGCTGCCACCTCACTATTTTCTTTTGTTGTAATTAAGTTTTCAGAATCTATTGGTAAATATGAAAAACATGACTTCTTGTTTTTTATATTATATTCAGGCATTGCATTTACTTTAGTTACAGAATTCAAATCATCAAACTCTTTTTGATTATTTAATTGAGGAGTAAAATGGATTTCATCTTTATATTTTTTAAGACTTCCTGATATATTCAAATCATAATCAAATTCATTGTTTACTGAATAAATTTTGTTGGCCTTAATATTTTCAACTAATTCTTGGAACATTGGAGAATCCATCAAAGAAAATTCTTCAGTTCCTAAAAAGTTTGACAATAAACTCATAAAAGCCTCCTTATTTATAAAATGTTTGTAATACAATTTAAATCACGGATACAAATTTCCTCTCCATTCTTTCCGTCAATTACTGGTAAAGATGGAATAGCAGTATATGTTTTGGACTGCACTGCTTCATAATTCTTCCCATGCTGAGACGCTAAATCAAGCAACAGTTCAATAATTAATCCTTGATTTTGGTTAAGAAGAGTAGCTCTATTTTTGGCTCCGCTACCTGAAATACCTGCAATCTCACGTTCAATTTGAATAGATGCCGCTTGTCGATATTCCTCTAATAACCTTTGGTTTTTTGGGTTATCTAAAATAAAAATCTTATCTATAGATTTTAGGGTGATTTTAGCATGAATTAACTCAGGCCTAACCCCAGGTTTGCTTAGTTCAAATGACTTATACTTTGCGACATAAGCAGAAGCAATCGTTTTACCAGTATCTTTGTTAAAAGGTAGAAAAAAGTAAATACCATTACCCAAATCGTTCGGATGTCTCTGTTTATGAATACCAGGTTTATATTTCTCATAAGAAAACCCAGCAGATAGAATCTTTTCTTTCCTTTTATTGGTGGTGCCGTGCCACCCACTATATTGTAGCATAGAACCTCCTGATGAAGCTACTAGCTTAATTATACTGTTAAAGCTTAGATAATTCAACTATTACGGGCTTTTTTGAAAAAATTCTAGCGATTTCCAGAACGTAACTGAGCATTAAGACAATAACTACCTCACCTTATCATGCCGAAATTATCGGATTTTATCAGAATTAAAACCCCATAAAATCGGGCTTTTTTGAAGAATAGAGTGAATTGGAACTAGAACAGTACACTTCGACTACTAAAACATTGCTAGAAATTAATTTGACTTTCCTAATCAATTTGTTCAAATCTTATTTCAATCTACTATAAAAAAACACAAGCCTAAGCCTGCGGAAACATTATCTATTCTAAATAGTCTTTTTCTGTTATGACTCTTAATCTAGTAGAATAATTCTGGAATGTTGAGAATTTAAAGCGTTTAGGATCTTCAAGTTTGTTTCTATCGTTCATTTCTAAAGCACGGTTATAGTCTATAATAGCTTTCACTAACTTATTGATTATAGCTTTATCATTATCCATTACTTTATAATAATCTTCGACTTTCCGAAGGCGAAAAGTGGTATTTAGTAAATAACTTTTATCTTCTAAAATCAATGTTTTACCAATATCTAATCCTTCAACATATCCTTCTTTTGCTGAATTTCTAAGCTTATACTTCAATTGATACTTTTTAGGAATGTAACTTCTAAATGGAATCAAGAAAGTTAGCCCCTGTATTTTGACAACAGTTACCGCAAATCCCCTTCCTTTATTCATTACTTTCTTCGTCTTAAAGTCATAGTCCATCGCTTGAATAAGGTCGTAATCCTTGCACATTTTTAAATCAATTTGACCTAATTTTAATTTTTTGCTTTTCATTTCTATTCCCTAGATAAAAAGCTCACTAAAAAGTGAGCAACATTTCCAATGAGATACTTCTGTTGACGAGCGCGTCTCTCCGCCCCCTCATTGCCTCACGAAAAGGCTAGACGAATCGAAAGGAGGTGAGTTTTCCTGTTTTCAATTCTACTTATTCTTACACATTTTTTTAATTTTGTCAAACAAAAAAACGCAAGCCTAAGCCTGCGGTGAGTGTAATCTATTTTGAAATTTTTAAATAAAAAAGGAGCATTTAAGCCCCTCCTTTGAAATAACGGACCCTTTGGCTGGTCGGTGTACCCAGCATCTCAGATACCCTTTTGCAAGGTGTGGCAGGAACCTTTCTGCCCTCAAATGTCTTTCGTTAATGTTATTCTAGCACTATCTAATTTTTTGTCAAGTTTTCTCAATCTACCAGACTTGATACGTATTAGCTACACGCTCAACAAATTTATACTCTTCGAAAATCTCTTCAAACCTCCTCAGCTTCCATCTGAAACCTCAAAACAGTGTTTTGAGCAACCTACAGCTAGCTTCCTAGTTTGCTCTTTGATTTTCATTGAGTATTAAAAAACTCTCTTATCTGAAACCATCACAAAAAAACACTTGTTTTACTAATTTTAAGTGTACCACAATACCTCCAATTGCTAATCGATAGAATTGCTCTTAGGAAACATTCCCTTTCTGCTATTTTAGCATAAGTTTGTCTAACTGTGGCATTTGAAACTAGATAATTCTTCTGTTTCACGCGAAACACCCTGCGCCAAGCAAGGTGTTCTTGTTTTTTATGTCGTATAAATCGTTGAAGCTGTCGCAATGGTATGCCATTGGTTGGCTGTTGTAGCTGCGAAGTCCTTGTCTGCGTAGAAGTCGTTAAATGGCAGAATTTCCACTTCTAACTCGTCGATACGGTCAAGCTGCCCAGCCAGATAAGCCTCGATACGGCTTTCTGCTCGTTTGATGCGTTGCAAGAGTCCGCCCATACGGATGTCAACTGTATCCAAGCCAAAGACCTTGTTTTCCTTCAGCCATTGATGGCTAAAGAGGGCATGGAAGTGTTCGATCGCGCTTCTGAGTTCTGGTAATTCTTGTCTTGCGATTTCTTGCAGACTTTCTTTATCATCTGCTTGATAGGCTTGACGAATGCGTCGTCCCACATCGACTTTGCTACTTAAAATCTGGTTCAACTGAGCCTGAGTTTCAAAGAGGTAAGAGTAAGCACCAGCTTTTTCTTTGATTTCAGCAAGTGTCTCAGCAGACTGAGCAAAGTGCGATTTGTCCTGTTCAGGTGTCATGTGTCGGTCAAGAATGGGACAGAGAACATCCTGATAAAAGACATAGCGGTTGGGATTGATACCACTGAGATTATCTGGCAGGTCTGGCAAGAGGTTGGCAAGGTCAATCTGCATAAAATCTTCAACCGATAGACCAGTATTGGTCTGAAAGTGAGCAGACAAACGGTCTAGGTCATTGCGATAGCTTAGTTCGGCCCAAATTTGCAGACTTGGTAGGATAGAAAACTGGGCTGTTTCCCCACCATTGTCTCCCCAACCAGTCACGATGACTTCTTTGATGTCATTGGCACGGCAGGCTTTATTGGCCTCGATAGCCACTAGACGGCTAAAATGGTTGTGAGGTGTAAAGCCAATCCACTTCCAAGCTCCCCCTGCAAAGGCAAGGTCATGGCTAATCCTGTGGTGGTTGCGGAAGTTGCGATTGTATTTTTCCTCGCTATCCTGGTAATAATCCCAGTAAACCAAGGTCACACGGTCTTTGAGACGGTCTAGGTAGACACGAGTTTCTTCTGGAATTTCCACATCACGGTCGTACTGGCCATCCGCTGACATGAGCTTGAAGAACATATCGCTCCACATCTGACAGTGGAAACCATACTTGTCAGCAATATCCAGCACGCGCTCCAAGTGTTGGCACATAAGGAGACTACGATCTACCACACCATTCAAAATCAAGTAGCGTCCCAAACCAACCAAGTGGGCTTCGTCCATCCCGATATTGACCTTACGTGTTTGTAGCTTAGACAGAGTGGCAAACATGCCATCAATCAGGTCATAAACCTTTTCTTCGCCGATAAGGAGGATATCCTCCACATCACGGAGCTCCTGCACTTCTTTGACACCCCATTTAACGAAGGCTGACAAGTGGGCCAAGGTCTGGATACAAGGCACAAAGGTCATATCAAACTGCTGGGCGTAGGCTTCTATTTCCTGCAACTCCTCAGCCGAATAAGCCCCACGGAAATAACCAAAGTAAGGCTGTCCTTCAATCTGGTAGGTATCTTCCATGTAGAGCTCAAAGGTTGAGTAGCCCATGAGAGCCAAGACCTCAACCATCTGCTTGGCAGAAGCCACATTCAGCACCGCATTTCGAGAACAGTCTGCCATGTAGGCTAAATCTTCATAAGCTGCTTGTTCTTCAATCTCTACTTTATCACCTTCTGCTAGAGCTGTTACCAACAAGGACAAGGCACGATAAAGTTGGTGAGGTTTGCGGTAAGTTAGTTGATAGTGTCCACCCTCACCCTTGATAGAGATAGAGGCTTGATCAGACTGAGCGATAGCTACCTCTACATCTGGTAGCGAAATGT
This sequence comes from Streptococcus sp. 1032, assembly GCF_013277015.1. Classification (NCBI taxonomy): domain Bacteria; kingdom Bacillati; phylum Bacillota; class Bacilli; order Lactobacillales; family Streptococcaceae; genus Streptococcus; species Streptococcus sp. 1032. The sequence goes on from NZ_VMMD01000015.1 coordinate 240,816, forward strand.
GCTTTTGAAGCAACTCTATAGCTTGATGTTGTTTACTGCTAATTCCTGTAAATTTTACCATTGGTTTTCCTCCTGTAACCAGTTGACAAAGGCACCGTAGAGATTAGCATCTGCATGATAGGTGCAGGCTTGGATAACGGGTGCGACCGTGTATTCTTCGTAGGTATCGACAAAGTCTTCAACAGCTTCCTTGACACCTTGGATAAAATCTGGATTTTGACTGATAGAGCCTCCCAGACTGATGACATCTGGATCGATCAGATACTGGATATTAAGCAAACCTTGCGCCAAATTGCGGTTCATGCGCTCAATGGCTTCTTGGCAAAGGGCATTTCCTGCTTCGGCCTCTTGGTAAATCTTGCGACCGTCCCAGTCAGTCTGACCAGATTTTTCAATCACGTATCTCACCATATTGCCAGTTGATGCTAGTTGCGACCAGTTGTTGAGCTTTTCAGCAGGGGCAAGGGTGGTCATGTAGCCAAATTCTCCACCCAGGCCGTGGCGACCTCGGTGCAGTCTGCCATTGATAATCATGGCTCCGCCAATCCCTGTCCCAATCACGACACAGGCTGCATTTTCAAGTTCTGGATGAGCCAGTAATTCACTGAGTCCAACGCAGTTGGCATCATTTTCCAGATGGACAGGTAGTTGATGATTAGCAAGCGCCTCATACCAAGAAAATCCGTGAATGTAGGGCACCGCACTGAAGCCATCAATCACACCTGTCTCTTGATTGACCGCGCCTGGAACGCTCATAGCAATCCCGCTATAATCCTGCTCTGACAAGCGTTGGTCTAACCAAGCTAGTAAATCCTCCAAGTTTTCAGGCGTTGGAATGCTTGTCTTATCCAGTATTTTCCCATCAGAAGTCAGACTGGCAAACTTAATCCCAGTCCCTCCGATATCAATCGTTGCAATGGTCATTGTTTTTACCATAAAAAGGGGCAAATCAGCAGTTAGTTCTTACCTTTTCGCCCCTCCTTTCTTTTTATGTTTACTTTTTGAAATTAAATTTCTTCTTTTTTGATGAATTCTGTACGAATCTCTTGTGGTGAAATGAGGCCTCTATGAACTGGGTATGGTCGTTCAAGTAGGTCAAGAATGGTTTGTTGATGTTCTGATATGCGCACATTTTCTTGACTCATATTATAGTAACGGAGGACATAGCCTTCTTCATTTTCCGCCACTTTAAAGGCTGTTGGACAGATTTGCGGTATGCTGAGAACAGAATGGCTCAAGAGGCTACCAGTCGCAGCCACGCTTCCTTCTTGTCTAGCAAGCTGAAGGCTGGTAAATGGTGTCTGCAAGGCTTTGGCGCGACGATAGGCTGAGAAGCGTTCTTGGGCTTGGTGGCATTCAAGAGCAAACTCGACTTCAAACTCACGCAAGCATTGTGCTTCTGGTGTTGGGAAATAACCCCAGTCACCTAGCTCACCTGACGCACGCAGAATAGTCACTGCAATGGTGTCGTCTCCAAGGATTTCGTATTCATTCAACCCCTTGTTGGATACAGTCACACCTTTTTCATCGTCATACAGACTAACAAAGGCTTGTTGGTGTTGAGGATTTTCAGGATTTTCCCATGAAGCTGCTGGTTTGTTTGGTCGTGTCACCACCTCATAGATGCTTTCAGAATCATTGCTTGGACGCGTGTTGTGAGTCTTGACCAAGAGACGGATACGGTGGTCTTTGGCAGTGTTAGTAAAGCGAGTCTTGCAACGGATTTGTGGATTGTCGACAAAGACAGTCATCTCAGTTTCCAGAGGAATGCTTGTCAATTCTTCTGAACGTCCAGCATCACGCTTCATAAACTCGATGATGCCTTTTTGCTCTTCTTCTAGTTTTTCATCCGCACTGACAGGCACAGTCAATTCATGTTTGAGCAAAATTTTAGCATAGCGAGCTGTGTTTTCCAAGACCTCGTAGCCCTTAAGCTCTGCATAGATAGGCTCTGTTCCTTTTGGTTGGAAATAGATATACTCGTTTCCGATGTCACCACGGTCCTCAAAACGGATAAAATCTTCATAGGATTCGTGAGTTGTCTTGTCATAAACTGTGATATTGTCATCCACACTCACCCTTATAAATGGCGTATCAATCAATCCGTTTTTGTAAATACCCTCACGGTGTTCTTGCTCTCCTTCCAGCAATTGGAAAGTTGTCCAAGAAAGCGGCGCTAGGTGAACTGGAATGGTCACGCGCACTTGTCGAGCAATACGAGCTTGGCGGAACTTGTCTTTTGGTAAATCGTACTCAAAATTAGCTCCAAGGTCTTCGATTTTAGCCTCTACAGGACGCCCATCCAAATCCTCCACACGGTAGCTTGGCAAGGTAAGAGCAGCCATCTTCTTGTAGCCTTCCGTTGGGTGTAATTCCTTGAAATCACAAACCGCAACATCAATCACTGTGCTGACAGTATCAACCTTATCATGCAAGCCTGTGTTAATAACCGTAAAGAGATAATCACTTTGAGCCTTAGCTGTAGCGATTTTACCCTTCCATTCGTTAAGAAGATTGCTCTTAACAAAGTTTCCTACTTGGTTGACCTTGGCAAAACGAGTTTCCATCTCTCGGTGAACTTCATCCACGCTACAGCCACAGATACTATCATGTGGCGCATTCTGCAAAAGAGTTTTCCAAGCATAGGTCAACTGGTCCTTATGGTTATGACCCCCAGTGATAATAGTCAAGGGTTCTACAACTTGCTCTAGGAGGTTGCTATTTTCTTGGAAGGCTTGTTTGAGATAAATACGAGATGAAGAAGTGTTGGCAAGTGTGTACCAGCCGTCTGTTTCCTGACTGGTCAACTCACCTGTAACCGTTGACAATTGCTCTGGTAGAGCACCTTCCACGGCTTGGACATATTCATCAAAAGAACTATGAACAAAGGTTACATCTGGGAAGAGTTCATTTGCCACACGAATGGCTTCGCTCAGATTTTTCTGTACAGGCTGGTGATCACATCCGTTCATCATCAACCATTGGTTGGTCGAAGCGTAGTCACGCACGTCTGCCAGTTTTTGTTTCCAGAAGGTCAAGGCCTCGTCTTTATCAACTGGAATTTCATTCCCATTACTGTACCAGTTGGCAAAGAGGATACCGAGGACACGACTTCCGTCCGCACCCTGCCAGTACATTTCTGAAAACTGGGAAGTAAACTGCTCATCTTCGAGGACTTGGTTGTCAAATCCAATCGGTTTCACACCACGACCAAAGGCTGCCACATGAATGCCTGATTTTTGAAGGATTTGAGGCGCTTGCCCCATATTTCCAAAAGTATCTGGGAAGTAACCAATCTGGGTTGATTTGCCCCATTTTGCACATTCTGCTTGACCAATAAGGGTATTGCGGACATTAGCTTCACTTGAAATCAAGTAATCATCCTGCAAAATGTAAAAGGGACCAATCTTGAGTTTGCCTTGGTCGATGTACCGTTGGACTTTGTCGCGATTTTCAGGGCGAATTTCCAAGTAGTCATCAAGGACAATGGTTTGTCCATCTAAATGGAAACTCTTGAACTCAGGGTCATTTTCAAAGAGAACAAAAAGATTGTCAAACAATTCCACCAACTGCATACGGTGGCTTTCAAAAGGCAAGTACCACTCACGGTCCCAGTGACTATGTGAGATAATATGTACGACAACATTTTCCATGAAGTAAAACCTCATTCTAAATTTAAATTTTTATTGTTAACGTTTTAAATGTAAATTTGTGATTCTTTCCAAGAATCAGTTGCGCTAATACTCAATGAAAATCAAAGTGCAAACTAGAAAGCTAGCCGCAGGTTGCTCAAAGCACTGCTTTGAGGTTGCAGATAAAGCTGACGTAGTTTGAAGAGATTTTCTAAGAGTATAAAGCACGCTCCTTAACGAATATCCAGGTAATCCAAGACCAACTCACAGAACATCATATTAGCCCAAGAGAACCATTCACGAGAATAGAGAGTTGGGTCATCCACGTGGAAGCTTTCGTGCATAACACCTGTACCACCATCGCAAGCAACCAGCTGATCCAGCAAGAATTTTTTCTCTGCCTTATCTCTTGTTGTCAAGCCTTGGATAGAAAGGGCAATGGGCCAGATATAGCGATAGAAGGTATGGGAACTTCCGAGGCCACTAGCGTATTCTCCTTGGTAGAAGTAGGGATTTTCAGGGCTCAGAATGGTACGACGAGTTGCTTGATAAACCTCATCGTTGACATCGCAGTAGCCCAGATAAGGCGCAGCCAACAAACTTGGTACATTTGGATCATCCATAATACTAGCATTTCCTAGACCATCCACTTCAAAAGCGTAAATCTTTTCACCCTTGCTATTACTTGTGTAGGCGTAGTTTTCAATTCCTTCTTGGATTTCATCCTGAAGACGCTTAGCGTCTGTGATAACACTCTCGCTATCAGCTAGATTCAATGCTGTAAAGATTTCTTGCACATACCCCAAGACCACTACAGCAAACATATTTGACGGAATCAAGTAACTATACTGACAGCAATCATCACTCGGACGAAAGGCTGACCAGGTCATGCCTGTCACTGCAAAATCAGGGCCAAAGCCATCATTTACCAAGGTGTCTTCCTTGCGGTCCGTATCTCGGACAAAACGATAAGGAGAGTTCTTGTGGTCTTGTTCCACCGTCCAAAGATGGAGAATTTCCTTAGTCGCTGCGACAAAAGTCTCATCAAACTGACTAGTCTCGCCAGTCTCTTTCCAGAGGAGATAAGCCAACTGCAAAGGATAGCAAAGCGAGTCCACCTCATACTTGCGTTCCCAAATCCAGCCATTAAGGTCTGTGTGGTCAGTCTCGTGGTGGCCCTTCCAGTTTTCCTCAATGTTGAAGGAGTTGGCATAAGGATCCTTGAGTACCAAGGTCATCTGACGTTTGACCAAACCTGCAATGGTCTGACGCAGGAGGGCATCTCTTTTAGCCACATGCAGGTAGGGTCTGAGTTGAGCTGTCGAATCCCGAAGCCACATAGCAGGAATATCTCCTGTGAGCACAAAGGTTGAACCATCTTCAAGGATTTCAACCGTATTGTCCAAGGTGTCGGTGTAGCAACGCTCGAAAACATCCACCCACTCTGGATGGTCCTTAGCCCGCTCTGCCACTTCATCTAGCCATTCTCTAACAATTTCTTTTGAATAAATCATCGTGCAGTATCCTCTTTCAAACAAGTTTCATTTTCAGTATATAGCTTTTGAGACAGAAAATACATACACAAATGATAGTCATTTTTCTACAAAATAGTTATCTTTGAAACTCCTTTTCTAAAGGCCCCATTTTTCTGATATAATGTAGAAAAACAGCTAAAGGAAAGACTATGAAACCACTACTTGAAACCATCGATACCCGCTTTGGTACTGCCAGCAAGCATGCCTTTTCTCGGGGAAATACCCTGCCATACACAGGCCTTCCTTTTGGAATGAATTACTTTGTACCCCAGACCAGTGACCAGGAGGGCTCTTGGTTTTTCGATCCGCATTTGCCTATCTTTCAGGGGATTCGACTAACCCACCAGCCTAGTCCTTGGATTGGCGACTACTCTTGGCTCCTTCTGACACCTGTCACCGGTCAACTGGGTGGAGACAGCCTCTTTCACCGCCAATCTTCCTATGACATAGATAAGGCCTCTTTCAAACCTCATTATCTGAAGATTTTCTCCCTGCGCTATCAGATTGAAACCCAGCTCACACCGACTTGCTACGGTGCTTCTATTCGTTTGGAGCAAAAACAAGGCAAAGCCCTCTCCCTCTACCTTCACGCAGCAGATGAACTGACAGTGGAGCAGGTAGATAAGCGAACTCTGGCCTTGAGACAAGAAGGAAAAACTGAGACTAACAAAAATCCGCTAAAACTATTCACTGCCATGCAAATGAATACGGATATTCTTGCTGTCAGCCAAGAAGGGGGAGACTGGCGAATTGACCTGGAAGATAGCCATGCAGAGATTCAACTAGGCACTTCTTTCATCTCCCCTTCTCAAGCACTGCTTAATCTACCTCAAGAAGATTTTGATAACTGTAAAACAAATGCCCAAGCGGATTGGAAAAATCTCCTCCATCGTTTTGACGTTATAGAGACAGGAGAGACTGACCGAACCTTCTTTGACCACTGCCTCTACAGACTCTTCCTCTTTCCTCAGACTTTTTATGAGGTTGATGAATCAGGGCAAGCCAGCCACATAGATCTGGCTACTGGTTCTGTCAAGCCCGGTGTCCTCTTTAGCAACAATGGTTTCTGGGATACCTTCCGTACCACATTCCCCCTCTTTGCCCTTGTCATACCGGAACACTATCGTCTCTTTTTAGAAGGTTTTCTCAATAGCTACCGCGATACTGGATTCCTTCCAAAATGGCTGGCCCCAGATGAACGTGGCATGATGCCAGGTACCCTGCTAGATGGCATTATCGCAGATAGCGCCTGCAAGAACATGGCTCCCGACTTGGAAGCAGAACTCCTCCAAGCCATGCTTGAAACAGCCAGCAAATCTGACCCTCTCGGCATCAATGGTCGCCACGGACTAACCCAATACCAAGAACTAGGCTACCTCTCTACTGACCACCACGAAAGCGTCAGCCATACTCTAGACTATGCCTATAGTGACTTTTGTATCGCCAGCTGTGCCGAAAAACTCGGAAAAACAAACATCGCAGAAACTTATAGAACTGCGTCACAAAATTACCGCCATCTATTTGATGCTGAGACAGGTTACATGCGAGCGCGAGACAATCAAGGAAACTTCCGTCCTGACTTCTCTCCCTATAGTTGGGGACGAGACTACGCTGAATGCTCTGCCATTCAAGCGACTTTAGGTGTCCTCCACGACATCTCAGACTTAATCCAGCTTATGGGTGGAAAAGAAACCTTCAGCAACTATCTTTTGAAAACCTGTCAAGATGCTCCCCTCTTTGAAACAACAGGCTATGGTTACGAGATTCACGAAATGAGCGAGATGACTACTGCTCCTTTTGGGCAACTCGCCATTTCTAACCAACCTAGCTTCCACATTCCTTATCTCTTCCGTTACAGTAACTACCCTGACTACACTGCCCTTCTTATCAAGACCTTACGTCAAAAAGCCTTTCACCCAAGCTGGCAAGCCTATCCTGGCGATGAAGACAATGGTAGTCTCTCTGCTTGGTACATCTGGTCAGCTCTCGGATTTTATCCGACATGTCCAGGAAAATCAAGCTATGATCTCGGAATCCCTCTCTTTGACCACCTCCGTATTTACCTAGCTAAAGAAAATAAATGGCTAGATATTCATACTGAGCAAAACCACAGCCACTTCAACTTTGTCAAAGAATGTCTACTAGATAAGACCTCTATAACTAGCCTTCAACACCAAGACCTCCTAAAAGCTGAACAGTTAACCTTTACCCTTAGCTGGTTACCAAGCCAGCCGTCCACTTCCTGAAATACAAAAATCTCCTAGCAGACTTTCCTGCTAGGAGATTTTCTTATGAGAGGTATTTGTTTAATACTCAATGAAAATCAAAGAGCAAACTAGGAAGCTAGCCGTAGACTGTACTTGAGTACGGCAAGGCGAAGCTAACGCGGTTTGAATTTGATTTTCGAAGAGTTTAAGCTTTGAAAATCGGATTTATCATCTGATAATTATCAAACAATCTACCAATTAAGCTTCTTCGTCTTCTTTACGACGACGGCCTGCAAGACCAAGACCAAGTAAGGCACTTGCGGCAGCTGCTACCATAGCTACAGTAGAATCTGCTGTACCTGTATTTGGCAATTCTTTAGCTGCTTTACGCGCATTTGCTGCTTCTTGGCTAGCATTAGCTGCTGCTTGAGTAGTAGCTGGAGCTACAGCTGGTGCTTGAGCAGCTTGGTCCTTAGCTGGAGTTGCATGATCAGTTGATGGAGCAACTTTCGCCATGAAGTCTTCGATACGTTTAACCATTGCATCCACTTCTGCTTGACTTGCGTCTGCATTAGCAAATACTTTCTTAGCATCTGCTAATAAGTCATTCGCTTCTTTTGCAGTTTCTGCATCAAGCTTAGCTGATTCTTTAATGATCAATTCATCTAATTGATGGATAGCACCTTCTAACTTAGCTTTATCCACTTTTGCGTCAGTGTTATTAGCTGCGTTATTGCCAGAAGTTCCGTTACCGTTACCACTGTTATTGCCTCCACCATTTGATGGTACATATGGACGTTGTTTGAATGCATCATCTCTTGGAATTGCTAATACTTGGCCTTCTTTTGTAACGATTGTTACATTTCCAGCTTTATCAATGTTAATAGCTAATTCTTTCTTACCATCTTTTTCGACTGTTGCATTACCATCTTTGTCGATTGTAATTTTCACTTTAGAATCTTTAGATGTGTAAACTGTGTTTCCATCTTTATCTGTTGATTTAATGTAAGCATCAAGATCGAATTCTTCTACATTTGTGATAGCACCTAGAACTTTGAATTGGAATTTCGCTTTTTCTTCTGGAGTAATATTAGCAAGGTCTGCTACCGTTACTTTACTCAAGTCGAAATCAAGATTATTACCACCGTTTTTAGCTTTCGCTTCTTCTGCATTCTTCACTAGTTGTTCTTTAGAAATTGTTGCTGTAGAACCGTCTGGCATTGTTACTGTTGCGTTTCCTTTATCGTCTACTACTACAGTTGCGCCTGGGTTGACTGCTTCAATTGATTTCTTAACAGCGTCTTTTTCGTCTTTTGTTAAGTTTTCTTTATTTCCAACTAATGTACGGATAGCTGGTGTTTTCACTTTAGCGTTCTTAGCTTCGTCAGCTAATTTTTCTGCTGGGATGACTAAGTCTGAAGCTGGAATGTTAAGAACTGTGCCATCACCTTTGGTTACTGTTGCGTTTCCTTTATCGTCTACGACTACAGTTGAACCTGGGTTGACTGCTTCTACAGCTTTCTTAACAGCTTCTTTTTCAGCATCTTTAAGTTTCTCTGAATCTGCTACTACAGTCTTAGCTGCTGGTGTGTTCGCATCGTTACCACCATTTGGTTTCGTAGCATCATCTTCAACTTTCACTAAGTCTGTTGATGGGATAACTGAAACATTACCATCTTTAACTACTGTTGCATTTCCTTGGTCGTCTACGACTACAGTTGCGCCTGGATTTGCTGCTTTAACTTTATCTTCGATGGCTTTCTTCTCAGCTTCAGTTAAGGCATTTGGATTTGCGACTTTTGTCTTAGAGGCTGGTGTAACTGCATTGTCTTTAGCTTTTCCATCGTTCACATCTTTTTCAGATTTTGTTAAATCTGATGCTGGGATAACTGCTGTATTTCCGTTTGGAAGAGTTACTGTCGCATTTCCTTGGTCGTCTACGACTACAGTTGAACCTGGATTTACGGCTGCTACTTTAGCTGCAATTGCATCTTTCTCATCTTGTGTTAATGAGTCTGGATTTGCCACTACAGTCTTATCGGCTGGTTTAACGATGTCGTTTCCTGCGTTTGGTTTAGCTGCGTCTGATGCTGATTTAGTTAAGTCTGATGCTGGGATTACAACTGGTTTTCCATCTTTAGGTGTAACTGTTGCATTTCCTTGGTCGTCTACTACTACAGTCGCATCTGGATTTACAGCTTTAACTTTAGCAACAATTGCATCTTTCTCATCTTGTGTTAATGAGTCTGGATTTGCTACTACAGTCTTATCTGCTGGTTTAACAACGTCATTTCCTGCGTTTGGTTCTTTAGCCGAATCTGCTGTCTTAGTTAAATCTTTCGCTGGAATTACTGCTACTTTACCATCTTTAGTTGTTACTGTTGCGTTGCCTTGGTCGTCTACTACTACAGTTGCTCCTGGATTTACAGCTTTAACTTTGTCTTCGATTGCTTTCTTAGATGCTTCTAAGTCATTTGGATCCAAGACTGTCTTATCTGCTGGTGTGTTGACATCGTTTCCTGCGTTTGGCTTAGCGGCTTCTGCTGCTGTTTTCACTAAATCTTTCGCTGGGATAACCACTGTCTTACCATCTTTAGTTGTTACTGTTGCATTTCCTTGGTCATCAACAACTACAGTTTTAGCTTCTGGATTCACAGATTTAACTTTAGCTGCGATTGCATCTTGCTCGTCTTTTGTTAATGATTCTGGATCTTCTACAACTGTCTTGTCAGCTGGTTTAACGACGTCGTTACCTGCGTTTGGTTCTTTAGCTGAATCTGCTGTCTTAGTTAATGCCGCCGCTGGAATGACCGCTGTCTTACCATTTACTGTTACTGTTGCGTTTCCTTTGTCATCTACTGCTACAGTTGCACCAGGGTTAACTTCTGCTACTTTAGCTGCGATTGCTTTTTTCTCATCTTCCGTTAATGGTTTAGTAGAATCAACCGCTACTTTATCAGCTGGTGTGTTGACATTGTTTCCTGCATTTGGTTTCGCTGCTTCTTCTGGAGTTTTCACTAAATCAGCCGCTGGAATTGTTGCAACTTCTCCATCTTTAGTTGTTACCGTTGCATTTCCTTTGTCGTCAAATGCCACCTTAGCTTCTGGATTTACCGCTTTGATTGCTTCTGTAATCTTAGCTTTATCCTCGTCTGATAAATGATCTGGATCGCTTACAACTACTTTATCTGCTGGTGTGTTAACTTTGTTTCCTGCATTTGGTTGTTTCGCTTCTTCTTGACTTGTTACTAAATCTGCCGCTGGAATTGTTGCAGTTTCCGTATTACCATCTTTATCTTCTATAGTTACCGTTGCATTTCCTTTATCATCTACGAAGATCGCTTTTGCATCTGGATTTACTGCTTTAATCTTAGCTTCAATCGCTTTTTTCTCTTCTTGAGATAATGGTTTAGTTGGATCAGCTACTACTACTTTATCAGCTGGTTTGTTAATGTTATTTCCAGCTTTTGCATTTTTAGCTTCTTCTGGAGTTTTCACTAAATCTTTTGCTGGAATTACAAAGCTTCTACCATCTTCTGTAGTTATCGTTGCATTTCCATTGTCATCAACAACCACCGTTGAACCTGGATTCACTTCCTCAACAGCTTTCTTAATAGCTTCTTTATCCAAGTTAGCTGGATCTGTTACTAACACTTTGTCAACAGGTTTCTTAATTAAATCTTGTTTCTCAGGTTTTAATAGATCTGCTTTTGGTTTCGCTAAGGCTTCTACAGGGATTGTTGCGATGTCTCCATTTGCATTCTTAACAGTCGCATTTCCTTTTGCATCAAATACTACTGTTGCTCCTGGGTTAACTTCTAAGATGTTTTTCTCAATTTCTTGAATATCTTCCGCTGTTAATTTATCTCTATCTTTCACTAACACTCTGTCTGCTGGTGAATTGATTTTATTTCCTGCATTCACTTTAGCTTTATCAGCGTCAGTCTTCGTTAAATCAGCTACTGGAATTGTTGCAGTTTTACCTTCTGGTGTTGTTACTGTCGCATTTCCATTTTCATCTACAAATACTGTTGAACCTGGATTTACTCGTTGAACCTTAGCAGCGATTTTAGCTTTAACATCATCCGTGATTTGTCCATCTTTAACAAATACGCCGTCTGCTGGTTTGTTAATAACGTTACCTGCTTTTGGATCGCTTAATACTTCATCATCAGTTTTCACTAAATCATCCGCTGGAATTACTGCTGTTTTTCCGTCTGGTGTTGTTACTGTTGCGTTTCCTTTTGCATCAACTACTACAGTTGCTCCTGGGTTAACTTCTTCAACTTTAGCTTTAATAGCTTTACGGTCTTCATCAGTTAAGGCATCTTTATTAGCAACTACTGTTTGATCGATAGGTTTCTTAACTGGATTTTGTTTAGCTGGATCTAATAGATCTTTTTCAGCATTTGATTTCACTAAGTCACTTACAGGGATTGTCGCTGTAGCCATAGTACCGTCTTCATTCGGTACTGTTACTGTTGCGTTTCCTGCTTCGTCAAATACAACTTTAGTTCCTTCAGGGTTTACCGCTTGAATCGCTGCAGTAATCTTAGCTTTTTCAGCATCAGTTAATTCAGCTGGATTTGCTACTACTGTTCTTTCAGCTGGAGTATTTACTTTGTTTCCTGCTGATGGAGTTTCTTTAGCTGCTGGATCTTTCAATAAGTCATCTACAGAAATCGTTGCTGTGTTTCCTTCTGGAGTCGTTACTGTTGCGTTTCCTTGGTCATCAACAAAGACAGTAGCACCTGGGTTTACTGCTTCTACAGCTTTTTGGATTTTAGCTTTAACTTCATCTTTATTCGGTCCAACTAAATCTGCCGCCGCTGCTGCTACTTTATCCGCTGGCTTGTTGATGTTATTTCCTGCTTTTGCACCATCAACTTCTTGTGGAGATTTCACTAAGTCTTCTTTGGCGATTACTACAGTTTTTCCTTCTGGAGTTGTTACTGTTGCATTTCCTTCGTCATCAACTACGATAGTTGTCTTCGGATCTCTATTTACCTTAGCAATTTCTGCTTTGATTGCATCTTTTTCAGCTGGAGTTAATTTACCTGCTTTCTTAACAAGTGTTTTGTCTGCTGGTTTCTTAACTTCATCTTGTTTGTCTGGGTTCCTTAAGTCAGCTGCATCTTTTGCTAAATCAGATGCTGGAATTGTTGCTACAGCTCCATCTTTTGTTGTGACTGTTGCGTTTCCTTTTTCGTCAAATGCAACTGTTGCACCTGGATTAACTTTCAGGATTTCTGCTCTAATCTTATCTTCATCAGCCTTGATATTAGCAGGATCTGTTACAACCACTTTCGTTGCTGGAGTGTTGACTTTGTTTCCTGCATTTACTTCATCTTTAGCTGCTGGATCTTTGATAAGATCTTCAACAGGAATTGTTGCTGTCTTACCGTCTGGAGTCGTTACAGTTGCATTTCCTTGGTCGTCTACGAATACTTTTGAACCTTCTGGGTTCACTGCTTCTACAGCCGCTTTGATTTTAGCTTTAACGTCTGCTTTCTTCGCATCATCAGCTAAATCAGCTTTTGTTGCTGCTACTTTGTCGGCTGGTTTGTTGACGTTGTTTCCTGCTTTTTCATCTTTAGCTTCTTCTGGAGATTTCACTGAGTCAGTTACTGGAATTGTTGCTGTTTGTCCGTCTGGTGTAACTACTGTTGCATTTCCTTTTGCATCAACTACTACTGTTGCACCTGGGTTTACTGCTGCTACTTTAGCTTTGATTGCTGCGATATTTTCAGGAGTTAAGGCATCTTTAGCAGCAACTACTTTGTCTGCTGGTTTGTTGATGTTGTTTCCTGCTTTAGCAGTTTCTTTGTCAGCTTCTTTCTTCACTAAGTCAGCTTTTGGAATCACTACAGTTTTACCTTCTGGTGTTGTTACTGTTGCATTTCCTTTGTCATCAACTACTACAGTAGAATCTAGATTTACTGCTTCAACTGCTGCTTTAATAGCGTCTTTAGCTTCTTGTGGTAAATCTTTATCAGCTGCTACTAGTGCTGGATCAACTACTACTTTATCTGCTGGTTTGTTTACAGCATCTTGTTTCGCTGGGTCAGCTAAGTCAGCTTTAGCTTTTACTAAATCGCTCGCTGGGATTGTTGCCACAGCTCCGTCTTTCGTTGTTACTGTTGCATTTCCTTTTTCATCTACAACAACTGTTGCATCTGGATTTACTGCTTGAATTTTAGCTTTAATAGCGTCTGTAACTTCTTGTGGTAATGGTGCATCTGTACTGTCCACCACTACTCTATCAGCTGGAGTGTTTACTTGGTTTCCACCAGTTACATTGTCTTTATCCGCATCTGATTTGACTAAATCTGCCACTGGAATTGTCGCAGTTTTACCATCTTTAGTTGTTACAGTCGCATTTCCGTTGTCATCTACTACTACTGTAGCATCTGGGTTCACTGCTTCAACTGCTGCTTTAATTCGAGCAAGTTCAGGATCTGTTAATTGTGTACTGTCAGCAACACGTACTCTGTCAGCTGGGTTGTTGATGTTGTTACCAGCTTTGGCAGTTGATGTTTCATTAGGTTTTTTAATTAAATCATCTGCGTCAATAACTGCTGTTTTACCTTCTGGTGTTGTTACAACTGCGTTTCCTTGGTCGTCAACTACTACAACTGCACCTGGGTTTACGGCTTCTACTTTCGCCTTAATCACGTCTTTTACTTTAGTACGTTCTTCTGGGCTTAATGCTGCAATATCTTCTACAACTGTTTGGGCATTCGGTTTGTTGATGTCATCTCCACCGTTTGCTTTCTTAGCGTCTTCTTCTGTCTTGAATAAGTCACCTGCTGGAATTGTCGCAATTGTTCCATCTTTAAGAACTACTGTTGCATTTCCTTCAGCGTCATATTTAACCTTAGCATCTTCACCATTCAATTTTTTCAGTTTTTCAGTTGCTTTTGCTTGAAGATCTGCATTTGTTGCATCTCCAACCAACTTATCAGCTGGCTTACGAACTCCTGCATTACCTGAATCATCTTTTGCTGCATCTGCTAATGTACGTACTAATTCTGATGCTGGGAATCCTGCTGTATTTCCTTCTGGTGTTGAAACCGTTACTGTACCATTGTCATCAATTGTCACAACAGCATTAGGGTTTACTTCACGAACAGCTTTTTTGATGTTTTCTTTATCTGCATCTGTCAAACTTTCAGGATTTCCAACAATCACTTTATCCGTTGGACGGTTGATGTTGTTGCCACCACCTGCAGTATCTAAAGCATTTACATCTTTTGTTAGGTCTGTTTGTTTTAATGTTTCAGGTGCTTGCTTCCCTGGTAAGGTTACTTCAGCACTTCCATCATCCTTAACAACTACCGTCGTTCCAGGAGGGTTTACTGCTTTAATAGCATCTTCTAGTTTTTTCCGTTCATCCTCATTTAAGGCTGTTGGATTTTCAGCAATTACCTTGTTCGCTGGTAAACGAGCAGAGTTGATGGCTTTAATCGCTGCTTCTGCTGATTTCTTAGCGTTATCAACATCGGCATTTTTCTTAGCACCATCGATTGCCTCTTCCGAAGCTTTCTTAACAGCATCTACCTCAGCTTGAAGTTTTGCTCTAGCTTCTTCAGTCAAGGCTGCGTCTTGAGCAATTTCTTGCTTTTTAGCAGCGGCTGTAGTTTCTACCGCTGTTTTAGCTGCTGGTTTTTTAGCAGCAGGTTTAGTAACACCCTCTACCTGTGTTTTTCCAGTATCGCCTGCTGTATCGATTTTACCTTGCTCTTGTGTAGCTGCTTCAGGCGTTTCTGCATTATCATTTTTATCCTTAATTTCAGCTTTCTTAGCATCAGCAAGTTTTTTAGCTTCTGCCTTCGCTTCTGCCTTTTCTTCCTCTGTTAGGTCAGTGCGGGCATCCATTTCTGCTTCTTTAGCTTTTAAAGCTTCATCGATTTTGTCTAATGCTGCTTGTTTACCGATTGGGTTGATTTTAGCAACTTCTTTGGTTCCTTCAGCTTGTTTTTCATTTACAGTAGTTTGAGCTGCTGTTGCCGCAGCTGCTGTTTCTGCTGTTGCTGGTTGTTTTTCGATTTCAGCAAGGGCGGCGGCTGCCTTGTCTTCAGCATCTTTTTTAGCTTTTTCCTTCTCGGCTTGTGTTAAGCTATCATTGTTCGCAATAGCATCCTTCTTAGCTTCCAAAGTCTTAGCGATTTCTTCTTTAGCTTTTTCTTTACCGATTGGATTTACTTTCGCTACAGCACCAGTACCTTCATCTTTACCTGCAGTTATATCTGCTGCATTTGTTGCATCAGCGATTTTTTCTAATGCTGCGTCTTTATCTTTATTAACTTCAGCAATAGCTTTTTCTTTTTCAGCTGGTGTTAACTTATCGTTACCATTGATAGCTGCGATTTGTTCTGTCGCTTTGTTAGTAACCGCATCAATAGCTGGTTGTTTATCTAATTTCACAACTTTCTCTACAGGAATTGTATCTTTAGAATCATCTTGATAAGTTACTACTAAGTTCGTACCCTCTTGAACAAGATCTTTTACAACCTTCTTAGCATTTTCAGCTTCTACTGCTTTTCCTTTTTTATCTTCTAAGTTCTTATCTTCATTTTTCTTAGAGTATTCTAATGGAAGATTTTCTTTAACAGTTGCTAAGTCTTCAGGAGTCAATGTTGCAGTATTACTTACAACAGTTTTGTTAGCGTCGTCTAATTCTTTAACATCATATTTTGCTGTTTGAGCTTTTAGTTTGATAGTGAATGAACCTGGGTCAGTTGCATATGAACTACCTTTAGCAACATTATGGATTTCTTTACCATCTGTATCTGTCGCAGTTGCATAACGAGTTACAATTTTAAGTTCTTGATTTGCTTCTTTAGGGAATTTGCTCTCGGCAATTCCAGAGTTATCTTTTGAAATATTACCTTTAATTTTTACAATAGCAGGACTTTCTGCTGTTGCTACTGTTTCAGTAGAAATTTTTTCAACTGTTGTATTGTACTCATTATCTAAAATATCAGGATTAGATTCATCTTTAGCTGGCGAATCCTGATTCCCACCACGTTTAATTGTAGCAGATGCTACTTTTCCTGAATCATCTGTAAATTTAATAGGAATTTCAAAATCTTCGTTCGCATACACGTAAACATCTTTTTTACCGTCTACAGAATAAGGGATTGTTACTTCTGGAGCATTGTTTGTACGTGCAAAATCAGTCAATGGTCTAGTGTCTGTTGAACCATCTTTATAGGTTACAACTACATTGTTATCAACTTTTTTAATGCTTGTGATACGGTCTGCTTGTTTTTCTACAGCTTGACCTTTTTTATCAGCCAGACGAGCATCGATGTTGTTTTTAGAGTATTCAATCTTAATCTTATCTTTGATTTTATTAAATTCTGCATCACTCACATCTGACGCGTCATCCACTGCTACTTTATCAGCTTCTGCTGGTGTTTGAATGTCATACTTTTGAGTTTGTGGTTTCAATACAACTTCAAATGCTCCTGGGTCTGTTTGGAACGAATTACCTCGAGCAGTATTTTTAATTATTGCATTATCTAAGTCAGCCGCTGTTGCATATCGCTTACCTAACACTAAACCTTTAGTTCTGGCTGTTTCTAATTGTTTATTTGTTAGCTTACCTCCAGGCATTCCTGAATAACTAATAATTGCCGGTGAATCTTCTGTTGCTGTTGTTTCAGCATCGATAAAGTTCGCAGTGTATCCCCACTCAACATCTACTTTATTTTCTTCACCTTCTACTTTATTAAATGCATTATTCCCGCCTTGAACTACTGCAGCACTCTTGATCTTACCTGAGTCATCTTTGAATTTAATATCAAATGAATTTTCTTCTCCTCCATAAACATAAACCTGCTTTGTTGCAGCATCAGAGAATGGAATTTCGACTGTTGGTGCGTTATTGGTACGTGCCACATCAGAAATTGAAGCTGTGTCTGTTGAATCATCGTTATAGGTTACAGTGATAGTTTGTCCATTTACTTCAATACTTTTCACTACAGAAGCTTGATTATCTAAATCTTGACCTTTTTTAGATTCTAGTCTAGCATCTTGGCTAGTTGTAGAATATCCAATTTTGATTTGGTCTTTAATTTTCTGAATATCAGTTTCCGTTAAGTTGTTAATATCTGAAACACCAATTTTATTCGCATTGTTTTCTGGTTGCTGGATGCTGTATTTGTATGTTTGAGATTTAACAACCATTTTGAAGTAACCTGGATTAGATGAGTTTGTACCACCTGATATTTTGTCTCCATCTTCATCAACAATATGTAAATATCTATCCCCTAATACTGCATTTTGATTTTCTTGTTTAGTATATCCAACTTTAGGATTTGTTTTAAATGTCTCATTTGGTTTTCCTGTTACACGTACTGTTACTGGTCCTGTTGTTGGACTTGTAATTGAACTGTACGACCATCCGAAACCATCTGTTTCTACTGGTTTAATAGGCGAAGATATAGGTCTTCCATCTAAATACTGACCACTTCCTTTTTTAACTGTCACTTCTTTTAGTTTTTTACCAGTTGTTGAATTTACAGAAATCTCAATGTCTGTATCTTCTTCGTTATAAGCATAGACTTCTTTTGTAGCATCATCAGAAAATTCTACAGTATAGCTAATATTCCCTTCAGTTCTTGTGAATGGTCTATGATTTTTATCAGTTGCTTCTGTACGGAAAGCATTCTCTTTATCAATCTCTTTATCGTTACGTGGGTCGTTTAAACCTGTGTTTTCGATTGCGTTAGATTCTGATTTTTTCTCAGTGTTTTCTGCTTTTTTACCTACAGTTGGTTGTCCGTTAGTAGTATCTACTTTCGGAGCGTCTTTTGAATCTTTTGGTTTGTTTTTTAATTTTGAGCTTACTGTAGTGACAAGGTTTCTGTAAGCTACGTTCAATTCATCTTGACTAGTTGCAGAAGCGAGTACAGACTCAGCAGAAGCCAATTCACCATTCAAAAGAGCAAGGCTCTCCTCTGTTTTATTAGCATACGTACCTGCAGAAAGTTTTGATTTAACTTCTGAAATGTAGTTTTCAAGTTGCTTTTTGTCCAAAGCTGGAGTTGTTACTTCTGGTGCAGCTGGTTTTGCTGGTTCTTCTACGACTGGTTGTGCTGCTGGAGTTGATTGGGCATCAGAAGCTGGTGCTACTACCGAAGCACTTTCTGCTTCTTGTGGTCCCTCATGTTCAGAGGCTAGCCCTGGAGCTGCTAGAGATGTCTCTTGTTTGCTTAACTCATTAGCTGATACAGCTCCATTTCCCAAGAACATGAACAGGGCAGCAACTGCTACACTGGCTGCTCCAAAACTATATTTACGGATTGAGTAACGTGTGACTTTTTCACGGTGCGAGCGTTCAACACGACTCATAGGCGATTTTTTCTCCACTTATTGTGTTCTCCTTAAAAATATTTTTTATGTCCATATCTACATGCAAAGATTCCTCGCCATGGGCGAGGTTTTGCATATGATACTTTACTTCTTCATTGTACATGATAAGTGATATATATGCAAACTAAATGCTCATCAAATTTACTAAAAAAAAAAACATTTTCAGACAATTTTTACAATTCGTTCGTTTTTATAATCAAAATTATGAATTTTTTAACTTTAAAATCAGGAAAATGCTTTAATTTTCTATATATTGTTATATTTCCTTGAAAACTAAAATTCGGAAATGAATTTGAATAAATTCTTTTTATTTTGAAAAGCAGATAACTTTGATACCTAAAAGGAACTATTCTTGTTTTTTTGAACAAAATATTCGTAAAATAAATATACAAGGATTTTTAGGTTTTTGGCTTTTTTTCTTCCAAAAATAGAACCTGTCAGTTAAATGCTCAGATTCTCTGATAGCTTTCTAGCAGAGCCCAACAGAACCAGACCCTATCTCTCATATGCACTATTCTCTTAAAATTCAAAGGCTAAACACGCCAGAGTCGCCTCACCGTAGAAATATGACTGACTTCCACATCCTAATTACGACCTAAAAGTATTAGCATTCTCTGGCTGGTCTGCCTGTTGCAACTAACAACTAAAGCTAAAATAAAACATGCTACCTCATTTTGGCAACATGTCATCTGTTCCTATTTACAGCAATGCCTCAAACTCAGCCACAGTCATGCCTAATTGCTGACTGGCAATCTCAGGTGTCAGAAGACCTTGACGAACTAGATTTGCTAACATCGCGAAACCACCTTCAGCTCGACCACGCTCCTCCGCTTGTTCCAAGGCATAGTCCTGTGCTAACAAGGCTTGTTCTTCACGCATACGTAGTTGACTAAACATTTTCCTGTCCTCCTCGGACCAGCTCTTGTAGTCTAGCAGTTGGTCTGCTTGGCTGATGGCTCGCTCAGGTTGTTGGGTAAAGGGTTTGTTGCCGAAAAACTCTAACCACGGCTTGCGAACCTCGTCTTTGCTGGTTTCTCTGTATTTTTTTAATTCCAAGAACGCCATCTTGACCAGATGGT
>NZ_VMMD01000016.1:0-53916 GCF_013277015.1 Streptococcus sp. 1032
TTAGTTTGGGAATTTACCAAAAAATAAGAGGAATTCCCCCTTATTTCTTTATTATATCCATTACACCCACTCACCATTGGCATTTACTGTGTAACCATCGATAGTTGTGTTCACAGCCAAAGCTCCTGATGAATATGAGTAATACCATTTACCACTAACTTGGTACCAACCTGTCTTCATAGCACCTGAGCCAGCAAGATAATACCATGTACCACCTTGCTTGAGCCAACCTGTTTGCATAGCACCTGAATCATTGAGGTAATACCAGTTACCATCTAAAAGCTTCCAACCAGTCTGCATAGCACCTGAACCGTCAAGATAATACCATGTACCATTGTCTTTTATCCATCTAGTACCCATTTTACCTAAACTGTCAAAATGGTACCAACTACCATTTATAAATTTCCAGCCTGTCTGCATAGCACCTGAGCCGTTAAGATAGTACCAATTACCATCAACTTGTTTCCAACCAGTTTTCATCACACCAGTTTCATCCAAGTAATACCATGACCCATCTTTGACCCAACCAGTCTTCATTCCATCTTCTTTAGAGAAATAATACCAATCCAGTCCAATTTTCTTCCATCCAACATGACGATTTCCCTCATCATCAATGAAGAATTTTTTACCATCAATTAAAACAATACCTGGTTTAAGGACACCTTCCTCATCTAAGAAATAATGTTTTCCGTCTACTGTAATATCCCCTGTTAGACGAACACCTTCTTTTAGATAGTAAGTTTTATCATCAATTTTGATAAAGCCAGTTTTCTTATCACCATTTTCAACAAAATAGTAAACCTTATCAGCAACTTTTACAAAGCCTAGCTTTTTAACACCATCTTTTTCATCTAAATAGTATTGCTTATCACCTGAAGTCAATAGACCTTTTTTCATAGCTCCATCAGCTTCAAAGTAGTAAGTCTTACTATCAATTTTTTGCCAGCCAGTAACTTTTTTGCCGTCCTTAATATAGTAGACCTTCCCATTCTCCGTTTTGAATTGACCTGCAGAATTAGACTGGTTCTGATTATTATTTTGGTTAGTATTAGTCGTTGAATTTGAGCGATAGATATGGTAAAGTGTATCACCTTTTAATTCACCAGTAACATAAGTATAGTTGGCAATATCCAGACGACTGGTATCAGAAGCTGCAGAGCCTGTACGTGGATCTTTAATATCAACTGGAACATCACTACCAGGTTTATATTCTACAAAACGAACTTTTTTTACTGGAGAATTAGAATTTGTTGTTGAGCCATTATTATTGTTTGCACCAGTACCATTTTGGTTATTATTCCCATTAGCATTACTAGTGCTACCATTGTTTTGGTTGTTATCTCTATGGTATGGATTGGTCTGAGTACCAGAATTCGTAGTACCTGTCGTAGCAGTAGGCGCATACATATGATACATAATACCATCTTCTTCTCTACTAGAAGTATAGATATAATTTGCAATTTCAGGGTGATTCTCAATAGATGCAGCTGTCACAGCAGCACCTGTAAGTGCAGCTTTGATATCTACAGGTCCACCATTTTTAAATGTTGCATAGTGGACTTCTTTAACCGTAGAAGTTGTTGTAGCCGTTGTTGCCCCTGTTTCGGCAGCTTGTGCTGGTTGAACTGAAGCCATAGCTAGCACTGAAGTAGCTAGTAAGATACCTGTTAGTGTTTTCTTCATGAGAAGAACCTCCTTTATTAAATGGTTAAATTTATATAGATTATATCTCTTTCCTATAATAAATGCAATAAAAAACATAAAAAGTGTAGAAATATTTAACAATAACAGAAAGAGAGCAGTTTGAACCACTCTCTTTGTTATTTTATACCCATTCACCGTTGGCATTTACATAGTAACCATCGACTGTAGTATTTACTGCAAGGGCACCTGAACTATAAGCATAGTACCACTTACCGCCTACTTGGAACCAACCAGTTACCATAGCACCTGAGCCTTTGAGGTAGTACCATGAATCACCTACTTTAGCCCAGCCTGTTTGCATAGCACCTGAACCGTTTAGATAGTACCAAGTGCTACCATCTTGCAACCAACCTGTTTGCATTTCGCCTGAACCGTTTAGATAGTACCAAGTGCTACCATCTTTAACCCACCATTTTTGCATGATGCCTTCAGCGTTAAAGTAATACCACTTACCGCCATCTTGTAACCAGCCAACTTGACGTTTGCCTTCTTTATTTACATAAATCCAGTTACTATCAACTTTATTCCAGCCAGCTTTTGTATTAGATTCATCTGTTAAGAAATATGTTTTACCATCAACGGTAATTTCCCCAAACTTACGTTCACCTTCTTCAGTGACATAGTAATACTTATCGCCAGCACCCTTGATAAGACCTGTCTTACGCTCACCTTCTGTAGTAATGTAATACCATTTTCCAGCACTATCTTTTACAATACCTGACTTGGTTGTACCGTCTTCAGCAAAGAAGTACCATTTATCACCTACCTTATGCGCTCCAATTGTCACAACACCATCTTTGACAAAATAAGTTTTTCCATTTTCAGAGATAATCTCTGTCTTACGAGCTCCATCTGACACAAAATAATAGGTTTTTTCTCCTACTTTAATGAAACCAGTTTTCTTAACACCTTGTCCGTCTAGATAGTAACGTTCAGATGTGTTTTCAAGAACTCCGTGAGCCATAACACCTTCACTATCAAAATAGTAAGTTTTTCCATCAACATTAGCCCAACCTTTTACAGGATTTCCTTTATAGTAAAGATAACGATTACCAGCAGACACACGCCATTTTACATCTTTATCAGAAGTTTTATAGCCTTGAGTATTTAACTCACTGACAGACGCATCGGGATCGTTTACATAATCATCAATCTTTGTCCCTTTCTCAACGAATAAGTAGTATTTTCTTCCCCCTTCAACATAGGCACGTTGAAATTCAAATCCTTCAATTGTCGAATGTTTAGAGATCGGCTGATTCCCATCTTCAAAAAATACTGTCTTACGTTCTTGTGAACGACCATTAATCACTGTGATCCACTCAGTTCTATAAACAACTTCTTCCGCACTTACTGGACGAGCTGTAATTGCAGAGTAACTGGTTAAAACTGCTGCACTTGCCATTGTCAAGCTAGCTACTGCTAGGGCTAAAGCTTTTTTATTTTTCATATGAGCATTCTCCATGTTTAAAATTTTAGGTAATAAACCTAGTTTTATTGTATCTTATTTTTTAAAAAAATTCTAAAAAAAACTGAACTTTTTATGGAAAAAATAAAAAGCAGAAGAAATCTCCTGCTTTTTTGATTAAACTAGATTATTTAACCCATTCACCGTTTCCGTTTACAGTGTATCCACCTACAGTAGTATTAACTGCAAGGGCACCAGAACCGTCAACGTAGTACCATTTACCAGCAACTTCAAACCATTGGCTAGCTTTCATAGCACCTGATGCTTCAAGGAAGTACCATTTGCCACCGTGTTGCAACCAACCAGTTTCCATAGCACCTGAACCATTTAGGTAGTACCAAGTGTTACCATCTTTAACCCACCATTTTTGCATTACGCCTTCAGCGTTAAAGAAGTACCATTTACCGTCGATTTGTTTCCAACCAGTAACTTGTTTGTTGTTGTCATAGTAGTGCCAGCCGTTTTCACCTTGAACCCACTCAGTACGAACAACATTGTAGCTGTCAGTTTTTTCAATTTCAACTGATGCATTTACATACATATCATTATTTTCGTTACGTCCAACTGCATCTGCTGTAAATAGTGAAGATTTTGTTAGGCGCTCAGGTAAAAAGTAACCTTTTGGTACTGTCAAAATACGGTAAACCGCTACTCCACCCTCGTGTAATTCAAACTCAGCATCACCTGCTTCATTTGTCTTAGCACTTACAAGAGCTGGGGCATCTTTAACAGGTTTTCCACCTTGAGCATTCAAGAAATCTTCAGTAGTTTTGTAAACTAATAGCTCAAATTCAACACCTGCAACTGGTGCACCTTGTTTATCTTTAACGTTGATACGTCCATGTGTTCCATTTGTGAATGGTACAACCTTTTGAACTTTACCATCTTTAAGATTAAATTGGCTATCATATGGATTAGATACTTTATCCTTGAATTGATTGTTAGGATTAATTACCAAATAAGTATAAGTAGAACCATCTGCATATTGAACAGATACTACTTTATCTCCATTTGCTAGAACTTGTTCAGCACGGTTAGTTTCAGTTGCTTTTTCCACTTGTGAAGGATCGTAAGTTTTTTCAACTTTTCTAACTGATGCTGCTTCTTCAGGTGTCAATTGTCTGTCAGCTGAAACAGCTTGTACAGCACCAAATGCTGCAAGAGCGACTGCGCTTGTCAATAAAACTTTTTTCATCGTTTTATCTCCTTTATTTTTCTTTAAAATATTTTTTCGTAAGACTATCTTACTACCATACAGTATATAAATATTTGCAGGATTTGTCAAGGGTTTTCATCAACTTTTTACCTATTTTTTTCAAAAAAGGGGAAAAAACGTCTTTGTGAGATGAAATACTCTTCAAATACCGTATCTCACAAGTGAAAATCTCACAAATTTCTTAAACCCTGAGTCAAACCTCACATATCTAATCCATATCGATAGTTGGATAGAACTCACTTCCATGATATTATCCTATAACCCCTTCCAAATGTCAAGCAAAAATGACAAGTATTTTAGAAATAACTCGCCATTTCATTAACTTTCTACTATTTAAAATGTGACCTCATAGCAAGGACTCAAACTCAGCGACAGTCATGCCTAATTGCTCGCTAGCAACCTCGGAAGTCAGAAGACCTTGACGGACTAGATTTACTAAACCTACTTTTAATCCCTCTTCAATGCCTTCTTCGCGCCCTTTTTCAATACCCTCTGCACGGCCACGTTCAAGTCCACGCTCTAAACCTTGTTCAATACCTTCTGCTCGACCACGCTCAAGACCACGTTCCAATCCCTGTTCAAGACCTTCCGCTCTAGCTGTTTCCAAGGCATAGTCATGAGCGAGTAAGGCTTGTTCTTCACGCC
This sequence comes from Streptococcus sp. 1032, assembly GCF_013277015.1. Lineage (NCBI taxonomy): Bacteria > Bacillati > Bacillota > Bacilli > Lactobacillales > Streptococcaceae > Streptococcus > Streptococcus sp. 1032. Next base: position 5,031 of record NZ_VMMD01000016.1, read on the forward strand.
TGCGTTGTTCACTAAACATTCTCCTGTCCTCCTCGGACCAGCTCTTGTAGTCCAGCAGTTGGTCTGCCTGGCTGATGGCTCGCTCGGGTTCTTGGGTAAAGGGTTTATTCCCGAAAAACTCCAACCACGGCTTGCGAACCTCGTCTTTGCTGGTTTCTCTGTATTTTTAGGTCTTATTTATGATGGTCTTTCAATAATTCTTCAAACTCAGAGACAGTCATGCCCAATTGCTGACTGGCAACCTCTGCTGTTAAAAGATGCTGGCGAACAAGATTTGCTAACATAACAAAACCACCTTCCACCCTAGCAGTTTCCAAGGCATAGTCCTGTGCTAACAAGGCCTGTTCTTCTCGCATACGTAGTTGGCTAAACATCTTCCTGTCCTCCTCGGACCAGCTCTTGTAGTCCAGCAGTTGGTCTGCTTGGCTGATGGCTCGCTCGGGGTGCTGGGTAAAGGGTTTATTCCCGAAAAACTCCAACCACGACTTGCGAACCTTATCTTTGCTGGTTTCTCTGTATTTTAGGTCTTATTTATGATGGTCTTTCAATAGTGACTCAAACTCAGCAACTGACATACCTAATTGCTCACTCGCAACCTCAGGTGTTAGAAGACCTTGGCGGGCCATATCCAGAAAGGCAAAAAGTTTCCCTTCTTCCCTAGCTGTTTCCAAGGCATAGTCCTGTGCCAACAATGCCTGTTCTTCTCGCATACGTAGTTGACTAAACATTTTCCTGTCCTCCTCGGCCCAGCTCTTGTAGTCCAGCAGTTGGTCTGCTTGGCTGATGGCTCGCTCGGGTTGTTGGGTAAAGGGTTTGTTGCCGAAAAACTCCAACCACGGTTTGCGAACCTCGTCTTTACTGGTTTCTCTGTATTTTTTTAATTCCAAGAATGCCATCTTGACTAGATGGTTTTCTTGTCCATTGTTTGTGATGGTTAAGACCTCACCTGTCGTGTCCTCTCGCATACTGAAACTGTGGAAAGCCAAATCATCTGAGAAGTAATTGCTATCCACAATGGCAATGGCATAGACTGGTGCGATATGTTTGTAGCTCTGGTGGGTATCACCTTCACGTTGGCGAATTTTTTCAAGATTTTGATTGACCTGACTGCACAGATAAGCCCACAGACGATTGATGAAAAAATTCTGATGATGAACTTGAATCTCAATGATAACCTGTGTCCCATTGTCCAACTCAGCCAAAACATCTATACTTGTATAGAAGTCCTGCGCCGAGTACGGAATGGAAGGCAAGACATGAATATTGCTCCCCTCCAAAATGGTTACATTTTTTGCTGGCAAGTCCAGCATATCGCGGATAAATTGACAAGTGATTTCTGGATTGCTAAAGATTTTTTTAGCAACCAAGTCATTAGTTGGGCTGATGCCCGGATGACGTAATGTCATACTTTCTCTCCTTTCATTATAGCACATTTTTAAATCTAGGTTTACTAGATTTGATGCTTCTATCTATTTATTCGGAAAAGAGACGAAAAAAAATAAAAGTTATTAAAACTATTGTTTATCCTTAATTTTATCTGTACTAAAAGAGGGTTTGACACCTAATTTTTAAAATTAAAACACCCTGAATCCAGATACGGTTTGAATCAGCTTAACTTGTTCTTGATATTCTTGTTCGAGTTTCCGAATCATGGTTTCTAAGTCTTCTTTGCAGATGGCAAGAACATCATAGTGCTCCTTGATGATTCTGATTTTCTCACCTTGTTCAGGTGTTACATCGTCCGCTATAGCAATTCCAAAATCTCGCATCTTATCCTTCATTCATCTTGGTAATCAACTTCTTAATGTTTGGTTTCTCATCTGGATTGTCAAAGATTCTCTGAATAATAACTTGAGTAAAAAATCATTCCTTAGTTCAACCGATCCACAATATATCTTTCCAATTGCTTGGCAAACCAATCTTACTAGATAATATGATATTTGACTTTTCCATCAACTGTGCCTCTAAAGTCGTCAAAAAATCGTTCCAATCTTGAACAAAAGAATGTGAATGATGTTGTATAAGATTTTTCATAGCTAAAAGATAAGCAAATAAATCGTTATTATGCGTCTTTTTCTTTTTAGTCTCTGCATTCTTGTTTATTTGACGCAAATCAGCTGAAAAGAAACTTGGACTTGCTATTGTAAAATTTTGACCATATAGTCTTAAATGATGTGCTGTCCTATTTCTCATATGCCATGTAGCTGAAACCCAGCCAAATAATTTACTCTGGATTTCTTCTCCATGAATTTTAGAATTTACCATACCAGTTGATAAAAATGTAGTATCTATCCAATACTCCCGGTACTCTTTTTTCAGTGCACTTATAAAACGAGTTGTTTCCCCAAAAGTCATCTCTTGAAAAAGCACCCAAATTGGGAACTTAGAACCTTTATTTTTGATATGATGCTGTATTGACAGACTTTGATTCTCTGATAAATGTTTTTCTATAATTGAAATAAATTCGTTATATAATTCAGAGTTTTCATAAATAGTTTCATCCAAGTAACACTCACCTTTTTGATATTTTCCATTATATTGCTGACAAAGCGATTCAATAAAAGTTGATTTTATAAACTGCTCTAATCTACCAGAAAATATAAACAGAAACTGTGACAACCAGTCATTAAATTCATACAATAAAATCGCTGCTTGAAATTTTCCTTTATGAAGATTATCTGGAACCTGTTTAATAAAAGCAGAAAACGAATAGTAACTATGGCAACGTAAAAAATTTTTGGAATCTAGTTCCTCTTCAGGTGACATATCTAGCTTATCTGAAAGATAACTTACCAAATCTTCAAGAGGTAAAAATGCTTTCATTTCTCTCTTTAAATCTCTTGACAAAGAAATACTATTATCAGTTGTGTACATCATTAACCTTCTAAATTTATAAAAAAATGACTCCAGTTGCTATGAAACAGGGAGCAAAAGGAGTGCTTGTATCTACATACTATACTATTCTATAAAAAAAGTCAAGTAAACTTGATATTTTTTCAATTTGTGTCTAATTGTTCACTCGTAAATTCGGAAGGCAAAGCATGTTGTCATACTAAATCAATAAAGGCAAAGATTTATCCTTCAACTTTCCCGCGCTCCAGTCCTTGTTCGATACCTTCGGCTCTAGCAGTTTCCAAGGCATAGTCCTGTGCTAACAAGGCCTGTTCTTCTCGCATACGTAGTTGGCTAAACATCTTCCTGTCCTCCTCGGACCAGCTCTGATAGTCCAGCAGTTGGTCTGCCTGGCTGATGGCTCGCTCGGGTTGTTGGGTAAAGGGCTTGTTCCCGAAAAACTCTAACCACGGTTTGCGAATGCTATCTTTGCTGGTTTCTCTGTACTTTCTTAATTCCAAGAACGTCATTACTGTGATGGTATTACAAAAGTGCTTCAAACTCCGCTACTGACATACCCAATTGTTCACTCGCGAATTCGGAAGTTAAAACATGTTGGCGTACTAAATCTAGAAAGGTAAAGATTTTCCCACGCTCTAAACCTTGTTCAATATCTTCTGCACGACCACGTTCTAAGCCCTTTTCCTCAGCTTGTTCCAAGGCATAGTCCTGTGCTAACAAGGCTTGTTCTTCGCGCATACGTAGTTGACTAAACATTTTCCTGTCCTCCTCGGACCAGCTCTTGTAGTCCAGCAGTTGGTCTGCTTGGCTGATGGCTCGCTCGGGTTGCTGAGTAAAGGGTTTATTCCCAAAAAACTCCAACCATGGCTTGCGAACCTCGTCTTTGCTGGTTTCTCTGTATTTTCTTAATTCCAAGAACGCCATTATTGTGACGTTCTTACAATAGTGCCTCAAACTCCGCTACTGACATACCCAATTGTTCACTCGCGAATTCGGAAGTTAAAACATGTTGGCGTACTAAATCTAGAAAGGTAAAGATTTTCCCACGCTCCAGTCCCTGTTCAATACCACGCTCTAAACCTTGTTCAATACCACGCTCCAACCCCTGTTCAATACCTTCCGCCCTAGCTGTTTCCAAGGCATAGTCATGAGCGAGTAAGGCTTGTTCTTCACGCCTGCGTTGTTCACTAAACATTCTCCTGTCCTCCTCGGACCAGCTCTTATAGTCTAGCAGTTGGTCTGCCTGGCTGATAGCTCGCTCGGGTTGCTGGGTAAAGGGCTTGTTCCCGAAAAACTCCAACCACGGTTTGCGAATGCTATCTTTGCTGGTTTCTCTGTATTTTCTTAATTCCAAGAACGCCATCTTGACTAGATGATGTTCCTGTCCATTGTTTGTGATGGTTAAGACCTCACCTGTCGTGTCCTCTCGCATACTAAAACTGTGAAAAGCCAAATCATCTGAGAAGTAATTGCTGTCCACAATCGCGATAGCGTAAACAGGTGCGATGTGTTTGTAACTTTGATGAGTATTGCCTTCTTGTTGGCGAATTTTTTCAAGATTTTGATTGACCTGACTGCAAAGGTAAGCCCACAGGCGATTGATGAAAAAATTCTGATGATGCACTTGAATCTCAATGATAACTTGAGTACCATTGTCCAACTCCGCCAAAACATCTATACTAGTGTAAAAATCCTGCGCTGAGTAGGGCATGGAAGGCAAGATGTGAATGTTGCTTCCCTCCAAAATGGTCACATTTTTGGCTGGCAAGTCCAGCATATCGCGAATAAATTGACAAGTGATCTCTGGATTGCTAAAAATCTTCTTAGCAACCAAGTCATTAGTTGGGCTAATGCCCGGATGACGTAATGTCATATTCTTTCTCCTTTCATTATAGCACATTTTTAGATCTAGGTTTACTAGATTCTCTGGCTCTATCTATTTATTCGGAAAAAAGACGAAAAAACCTGAGAATTATCTCAGGCTTGGTCATTAAATTTTTTTCTCAATACCAAAAAGTGGAGAAAGTGGTCGTTTTTCATGAATACGTACGATAGCATCCCCCAAGAGATGAGCGATTGAAATCTGCTCAATCTTATCAATCAAACGCTCTTCTGGCAGATAAATGGTATCCAAAACAACCAATTTCTTAATAGCTGATTTTTGGATATTGTCCATAGCAGGACCAGAAAGAACTGGGTGCGTACAGCTTGCATAGACTTCAACAGCACCAGCTTCTGCAAGAGCATCTGCCGCATGACAAATCGTTCCAGCAGTATCAATCATATCATCAATCAAGATACAAGTCTTGCCTTCTACCTTACCGATGATGTTCATGACTTCACTGGTATTCATCTTATCAACACTACGACGTTTGTCAATGATAGCGATAGATGTTTTCAAAAATTCTGCCAACTTACGAGCACGAGTCACCCCTCCATGGTCTGGGCTGACAACCACATAGTCAGAACCAACCATGCCACGACGCTCAAAATAATCCGCAATCAGAGGAGCACCCATCAAGTGATCCACAGGAATATCAAAGAATCCTTGAATCTGCGCAGCATGCAAGTCGATGGTCAATAAACGATCCACCCCAGCTACTTCAAGCATATTTGCGACAAGTTTTGAAGTGATTGGCTCACGCGCTCTCGCCTTTCTATCCTGACGTGCATACCCATAGTAAGGCATGACAACATTGACAGATTCTGCACTCGCACGCTTCAAAGCATCTACCATAATCAAAATTTCAAGCAGATTGTCATTTACAGGCGAGCTAGTTGATTGTAGGATAAAGACGTGTTTCCCACGGATTGATTCTTCGATGTTGACCTGAATCTCTCCATCTGAAAATTGGCGGACACTTGATTTCCCCAACTCTATCCCAATCTCCTGCGCCACACGTTCTGCCAATTCTTTATTAGAAGAAAGGGCAAACAGCTTTAAATCAGAAAAAGACATGATTTCCTCCGGTATATATGTATCACTTGTGCTTTTCACAAGATTTTTCCATCTACCATTGTAGCGCTTTTTACACTATTTTTCAATCAAAAATAAAAGAAGGGCACCATATTTGTACCCTTGCATCATTCTTGTGAAAAATATTCTAGTTCATCAACTCATTATGCTTCTCAACAAAGCGATAAGCCTGATAAAAACCGTAAAGAGCAATAGCTGTAACTACTGGAATCGCTAAGGGTAACTCTGTCTCCAATTCAACAAAAGGAGAGTTAAACAAGAAATGAATTCCCAAGGCTAAACCTAGGAAAATAAGCCCTTGTTTCTTGCCAACCTTCTGTCCTTTATAGGCTCTGTAAAGCAAGTAAACACCCACTATAGCTAGACCTGAAAAAGTCCAGTGAGAGGCAATTCCTGAGATGATACGCTCTAAAATTCTCGAAATAGTAAAGTCAAATCCCTCTGGCAAATCCGTACGAATGTAGCCAATATCCTCAATCATTTGGAATCCCAAACCAGAAGCAATGCCTAGTAAAAACAAAGATTTTAATTTTCGCACAGGAACCAAAACTAAAACAAAGACAAGTGGCAATAATTTCAACGGCTCTTCTACCAAAGGAGCCACAATCGCACTTTCAAAGGCATTTAAAAATGTACTATCTGGGAAAAGAACGCCAAGCAAATCATGGATATAGGTATTCGCAAAGCTAGATAGCCAGCCTGAAAGGAACATCCCGCCCAATAAAGACAAGATCAAGGCGTTATTTGGCAATTCCCATTTTTTCCCAATACGGAAAAGGAAATAAAGAGCCGGAATCATGTAAAAGAGAGCTAGAAAGATAGAAACTCCCATTAGTCCATATTCCGCAGCTGACATCGAACCGTCCGTATAGTAGATAGTTTCATACTGCAAACCAATACATAGCAATAAAATAAAAATAAATAAAATACTGTTTTTCTTCATACACTTTCTTTCTAAATGAATTTTTTACAATTCTACAACTGTCATACTTCCTGTATCCACATCGTAAATGGCACCAGAGATAATGACATCGTCTGGTATTAGGGGTGACTCGATAAGCAATTGCATATCCTCTCGTACACTCTCCTCTATATCTTGGAAGGGCAAGAAGTCCTGGTCTGACACATCGACACCTAGTTCCTCTTTCAGATACTCCTGAAAAGGTCCATTTTCAAAGGTCTGAGCACCACAGTCTGTATGGTGCAATACCACAATCTCTCTTGTCCCCATTTGTTGCTGGGAAATAACTAGCGAACGAATCATGTCCTCAGTCACTCGACCACCTGCATTCCGCAAGATATGAGCATCCCCAAGTGCCAAGCCCAAAGCTTGCGCAACGTGCAGACGAGAGTCCATACAGGTCACAATAGCCACTCTTGTTTTGGGTTTAAGTGGCAGATTTAACTGCCCATGTAGGGCAACATAAGCCTGATTGGCTTGCATAAACTGTTCAAAATACGACACGATTCCCTCCTCGAAAATTTGATAGTCAAATATTTCTCCTATCTTATCATTTTTAAGAGGATTTGTCACGAATTATGTAAAGACCTTTTTCAAAACTTCCTGAATCGTTGTCACCCCAATAACCTGAATTTCCTTAGGCGGAGTGATTCCTGTCAAGGAATTCTTAGGTACATAAATCTTAGTAAAGCCCAGTTTAGCAGCTTCATTGATGCGTTGCTCGATACGATTCACGCGCCGAATCTCTCCAGTCAAACCTAATTCTCCTACAAAACATTCCTGAGGATTAGTTGGCTTGTCCTTATAGCTCGAAGCAATGGCAACTGCAACAGCTAAGTCAATGGCAGGTTCATCCAATTTGACACCGCCAGCAGATTTGAGATAGGCGTCCTGATTTTGCAAGAGAAGCCCTGCCCGCTTTTCCAAAACAGCCATAATCAGACTCGCACGATTAAAATCAAGTCCTGTGGTCGTACGCTTGGCATTTCCAAACATGGTCGGTGTTACCAAAGCCTGAACCTCCGCCAAAATCGGACGCGTCCCTTCCATGGTCACAACTATTGATGAACCAGTTGCTCCATCCAAACGCTCTTCTAGGAAAACTTGACTCGGATTGAGTACCTCAACCAAGCCACCCGACTGCATCTCAAAGATGCCAATCTCATTAGTGGAACCAAAACGGTTTTTGACCGCTCTTAAAATACGGAAGGTATGGTGTCGTTCCCCTTCAAAGTAAAGCACCGTATCCACCATATGCTCCAACATACGCGGACCAGCCAGAGTGCCCTCCTTGGTCACATGCCCTACGATAAATATGGCAATGTTATTGGTTTTGGCCAGCTGCATAAGTTCAGCCGTCACCTCACGCACTTGAGAAACAGATCCCTGCACCCCTGAAATCTCAGGAGACATGATAGTCTGGATAGAGTCGATGATGAGAAAGTCTGGCTGGATTCTCTCTACCTCTGCGCGGACACTCTGCATATTGGTCTCTGCATAGAGATAAAACTCGCTATCAATATTTCCCAAGCGTTCCGCTCGCAACTTGATTTGCTGGGCAGACTCCTCCCCACTGACATAGAGAACAGTCCCCACTTGAGACAGCTGGGTTGAGACTTGTAAAAGAAGGGTTGATTTCCCAATCCCAGGATCCCCACCGATAAGAACGAGACTTCCCGGTACCACTCCTCCTCCAAGTACACGATTGAATTCCTCCATCTCCGTCTTGGTTCGATTGACATTGATAGAAGTCACCTCAGCCAGTTTCATGGGCTTGGTTTTCTCACCTGTCAAGGACACACGCGCATTCTTTACCTCGGCAACCTCAACCTCTTCTACAAAAGAAGACCAAGACCCACAGTTGGGGCAACGTCCCAGATATTTAGGGGAATTATACCCACAATTTTGACATACAAATGTCGCTTTTTTCTTTGCGATAATAAACCTCTTTCTATATCTCTAACTCACACTCAATCACTTGGCAAAAATCAATTTTCTCATTTGGCACAAACTGGCGCATGAGCATGTTGTGAGTTACCACTATCACGGTCTGGTAATCTCGATACTTAGCCATGCATTCTAGAAAACGAGACTTCATCTCCGTAGTTGTCTCATATTGAATAGGACTATTAGGAAGTAACTCCCCCTTATTTTCTAGAAACATAGTACGAGCTTTTTCAAAATTATCTGTGCCACTTTCATAGACCTGCCATTCATGCAATAATGGATCCACTCTCAAAGGAAGTCCAGTAACACAAGCCACATAAGAAGCCGTTTCTAAAGCTCTTGTGACTGCAGAAGATATGATTATTTCAGCTGAAGGGAGTAAAGGATTGGTGCTCAATTTCTGGGCTTGCTGCCGTCCCTTCTCAGACAAGGGCGCCAAATCTATCCCAAATCCCGTATAAGAACGCTCCTCTAACTCACGATAATCTGGCTCCCCGTGACGTACAAAGATAATCTTCATTCTAGTGCCCTGTTGAACCAAATCCACCAGTTCGAACGCCATCAGCCGCATCTCCATCTGCGATTAAGAAAGGCGCAAAGACAGCCTGGACCACACGTTCCCCAACTTCAAGAATCACTTCTTGATCTGTGATATTCTTCATCTGAGCAAAAATATGCCCTTCATTCCCAGGATTTCCATAATAATCCCCATCAATGACCCCAACTGAATTAATTAAAACCAAGCCCTTTTTACGAGGATTTGAAGAGCGATCATAAAGGTAAAGAACCTCAGTCGGCTGCATATAAGCCTTAACTCCTGTCGGAACCAATACAATCTCTCCTGGAGCGATAACTGTGCGCACAGCAACCTTTAAGTCGTAACCAGCCGCATGCGCTGTCTCACGCTTGGGCAATAAATTTTCATCTGTAAAACTAGAAACCAATTCAAAACCACGAATTTTCATCATCTTCTCTTTTCTATTATCATTTATTCTAGATTATTCTATCTTATTTATTCGGAAAAAGCACGAAAAAAAGAGCACACAATTCAAATCGCTTAGGGCTGCTGGATTCCTCCCCTGACCCGCTTCACGCAGAACTGTTGCTCCACTGTTTATTATATCACATTCCTATTCATTTTAAAAGCAAAATTATTTTTTCCGTCTATTTCTAAAAAAGTCCTGCATAATAGCTGCGCATTCATCTTCCAAAATTCCCGTTTCAACATCCACACGATGGTTGAGACGCTCATCTGTCAAGATATCGTACAAACTCCCAGCAGCGCCAAATTTCTGGTTTTTAGCTCCATAGACCACGTTTGGAATACGGGCGAGTCCAATCGCCCCACTACACATGACACAAGGCTCAATGGTCACAAAAAGCGTGCAATCAAGCAAGCGCCAGCTCTCCTCACTCAGATTCGCATTCTCTATGGCCATAATTTCCGCATGCATAACCGCTCGTTGCAATTTCTCACGCGCATTATGCCCACGGCCAATGATTTCCCCATCTTTGATAATCACACAACCAATTGGAATTTCATCGTGTTCAAGAGCAATCTCAGCCTCTCTCAAAGCCTCTCTCATAAAGACTTCTTTTTCTTCAACTGTATAATTCATCAATTTCCCTTTTCTTACTTATCGATTTTATTATTATATCATGAATCCCAAGACAAAAAAAGCCACCGAATGCGGTGACTTTAAAGGAAACTAGTAGAAAGGAACATGAAATGTTTAAGTTCAAAAAGAAACCACTCAAAGCAAAAACAAATAAGCTAGTAGTCAAAATAAACTTATTTATAATCAGCTTTGAATGGCACATCGAATTTGGATAGTGAGAAATCACTATCCACCCCTTCGGGGGGGTGTACTTAAATTATAACAGGAAAAATAATGAAAGTAAATCTAAAAATTAGAAAAACTACCAAGCGTGAAAAAGTTGAATTTATTATTGGACTTCTTCTACTCCTATTTGCAGTTTGGTATTTTACGAGGTAATATATGTCAGTAGATATTAAAGCTATCCGCTGGCTTTTAGACAACGCCACAGCCTATGCTATTAGCAAAAACTGTGGCATGTCTATTCAGGCTGTGGACAAATATAAAAACGGTGTGTCAGATATTATGAATATGCGTCTAAAACACGCTATCAGCATGATAACATACGCCCAGGAACTTAAAAAGCAGTGATTTCGGTCACTGTTTTTATTTTTGACAAAACACCTCTCTATTCTTCATGTAAACGCTTTTTTGGACGATAGGATTGTGATTTTGGTTTCTAATCGTTCAAAATGCGTCTTTTTGCAAAATAAAAAACCGCAAGCTTGAGCCTGCGGTGAAAGAACAATTTAGAAAGTTTCCTTTCTATTTATTTAACTGTAATCAAGCCATCTGGCTCTACTGTGAATTCTGGCTTGTCTGCCATTGTTCCGTCTGGTTTGAGGTAGTACCAGCCTGTTCCGTCTGCGGACTGGACGAAGGCGTTTGATACCATAGCGCCTTCTTTAGCGTCTAAGTAGTACCAAGTATCCTTGTACTTGACCCATCCTGTCTTCATAGCGCCCTCTACGTCGAAATAATACCACTTCTCAGCGATTTTCTTCCAGCCTGTCGCCATTTCGCCTGAGTTATCAAACCAGTACCAGTTGCCGTCTGTGTGCTTCTTCCAGCGGTTCGCAAGCATGTAGCCTGAGCCGTCGAAGTAATACCAAGTGCCGTTGACCTTCTCAAACTTATCTTTTGGATAAGAGCCGTCTGAGTGTACATACCAATAGCCTATATCGTTCTTCTTCCAACCTGTTTCAATTGTCAAGCCACTTTCAATATCCTGCTTGAACTGTTCACGGCTAATGCCCCATTTGGCAAGATATGGATACGGGTCAACGTGATCTGAATGGTTGTCGGGCTGGTTATTAGTACAGTATTCATGCGTTTTGATACCTGCCAAGTCATCTGTATCAAGCGTTTTCGGCAATCCTGCTTCATCTGCCAGATTTCGTAAGAGTTCGATATAGAGACGGTAGTCTGTCATGAACTCTTCTTTAGTTGAATGGCTTTCAATCAATTCAACCGCTGCATAGGTCTCAGCATTCCAACCACCACCAACGTCCCAAGATCCGTTATTTACAGGGCCTACCTGCATAACACGACCATTACCGACTACGTGAGAAAAGAAGCCAAGTTCAGGGTTCTTTCTATAGTGGTAGTCCGCCTCATTCTGAGCGGTTGAGTTGCGGTTGCCTGTTGAGTGAGCATGTACTTGTCTATAAGGTTGCACTCCGACTTGTGGCAAGCCTGTACGTAGTCTGCTTGTATCGATATCCATTACTCTTGTCCTTTCCAAGCGTCATTCATCTGCTTAACGGCTGACTCTACAAAGGTATCCAAGCCCTTGTCGGTCATGCTGATGTTATATTTGAGCAGCTCTGCACGGATTTTAGCGCGAGCCTGTGCCAGTTTTTCATCGCCCTTGTAGCCAGTTTCAGTAGCTACCTGCTCCACGGCATGAACTGCGTTCTTGGCTAGGATTTCAGCGATGATCACCGCTTTCTCTCCGCCTTTACGCAAAAGATAGTCTTTCACTGCCTTTACAATACCGCCTATTGCTACTGCTAAAAAGCCTGTCGCAAAAGCGATGATAAATTCATTAAATTGTGTCATATGTTTTTCCTTTCTATCTTGGTTCATACACATCATAGATAGTATTGGGGTCTTTCGTTCTGATAGCTTCATATTGAGCCTTTGTACCAACCCAATATTTCAAGGCTTGCCCACCGTTTTGGTTGATGATGTTTTGGCCGGGCGCACCATCTGCTCCTCTAGGCCCTTGAATGCCCTGCAGTCCTTGTTGCCCTCTTTCGCCTTGGACACCCTGCGGACCACGTTCTCCCGTCGCTCCTCGTTCGCCATCGTTGATATTATCCAAATGAGTGAAAGCAGAGGCTTTTAAACCTCTGTAATTCACTTCAATGCGGACTTCGAACCAGCCACCAGAGCGCTGAGTAGCGTTCCACTGACCAAATTTACCATTTGCATCCGGCGTTTGATTTCTCAAAACACCCCAGCTATTATTCCCAAAACCTCTGTAGTAGTAATCAAGAGTATAGCCACTCGTGACTGCTTCGCCATCGTAGAATACATCCGCAAACAGATTCAATTGGCTAGTAGAGCCATTCTTATAAGAACCCTCAATACGAACACTGGCATTTAAGCTATGCCCATTTTCCCCTTTTAAGCTTTCTCTCTGGCTGGAGGTCAGATTATCAAATGACGGGCGATTTTCCAAGGCGGAAATCCTAGCCTTGATGGGGATATCATTGTACAACTCCCATTTTTGAGCGTAAGTAGACAAGTCTTGGTGGGAGGTCAAGTAGCCTTTCTCTTCCAGCTCCGCTTTTGTAACGAGGGTTTCTGGATTGACTCTCGGTCTACTCTCAAGGGAGCCCAGTCTTTCCTGGACTTCCCTATCCTTTAACTCTGAATCTTCTTTGATTGCCTTGACATCCCTACCAATAGCTGTTGCTAGATTTTCAAGGTTACTCATAGCACTCACGCTTTCGCTGCGTTGTAAGTCGCTACCAAGTCAACATTGGCAATCTGGTCTACACGTCCGCTGACTTCAGTTACTTTGCCAAGAAGTGCGCTATTTTCATCTTGTCCCATACTTGTGATTTTTTCTGCGATTTCTTTCAGCGTATCAAGGTTCTCAGGCGTTCCTTCGCCTAAAATTTCAGCCTTAACTTCCGTTTTAGCTTGAGTAACTGCTTGTGAGATAGCTTGCGTCATTGCTGAAGTTTCTACTTTAGTGCTGACGCTTTGCTTCACTTCCTTGATATCTTCTCCGACTGCTTGTGCGAATGCCGTTAATTTTGTAGTATCCATTTTGTATTACACCTTTCCTAAATTGTAATAAAAGAGCAGGTCTGGCAATTCCTGACCTACTGGGCTCTCGCCTACAGTTCTACCTGCAAGCTGTTTCTCAACTTCTTTTGCAATATCCAGCTCCTTTAAAGCATGGACTTCTTCTGTGACCAATTCTTTATCTGAGGCGACTATCTTGATATGGACAGATTTATCACTGGGGAAAACATAGCCTCCAGCCGTGATTTCCAAGCGATAACTCCCAATGGGCAAGATAGCGTCCAGATGGAAACTCACACCTTGACTGGTAACAGCTACCTGCTTCTTCCACTGATAGCCCTCCTTGGTCAGACTGATCAGAGCCTCCTCCCCTTCCAGAGAGGAAATCACTTGGTAGTCTTCGTCTAAGAGGGCAAAACCAAAGGTAGAAGCCAAGTCCCCTTGCTTAATCAGGTGCCCACCGTCAATCTGTGCGAGATTGGTCATATTGAGATTACAGACCATTCTGCACCTCTTTCTAATCATCTACTAAGATGTCTTCCTTAATCTCCAATTTTTCAAAATCGTTGAATAAGCGGTCTATGTAGCCATTACCTCCTAAAACCTTGTAGCTTTTGTGCAGACTTTCCACTAGTGAAAATTCGTCTTTTGAAGTGAACCCTCTACGAATAGCCCGTCGCATATCACGGTCAAGGCGCAACTTCATGGTATTTAGATGCGCCTCGTCGTGCACTTTTAGCTTTTCCTGTACTTCATCGATTTTGGAATTGCTATCTTTAGCAGTAGTCTGGACATCTTTGATCTGTTTCTTGACTTCGCTCAACTCTGAAATGATTTGGTCTGTCTGTTCCTTTGATTTCTTCGGCAATTTGTAGCTGAGCCAAGCTATAATAATCGGTGAAGCTGCTGATAGCACGTTCATGAAGAAATGTTCTGTTTGTTGTAAGACGTCCATAAGCACCTCGCTAGTTTGCCAGATGGCTCAAACCACGTCGCTTCAATTCCTTGCGCACACGGTCTTTCCAGCGTTTATGTACCCACGAAAAATCAACTGCTTTACGTTCCAGTAGGTTGATGTACATGTCGATTTTTGCTTGGTCTAGTGTAATCTTACTCATTGTTGCTACCTCCATTGTTTTCACTAGTGCTCGCTTCGCTTGTCGGTGTAGGAATTTCATGTTCTGTCTCGCTTTCTGTTGGTTGTTCTACTGCTGGTGCAGGTTGGATAGGCGCTTCTGCTACTGGTTGTTCAGTAGTTGGTTGCGCTGGTGCTGGTTCATCAGCTTGGTTTTCTGTGTCCGTAGCCTGAGGGGCTGCCCCGTCTGCCTCCTCTTTCTCCCCCTGGTCAGTCTCTCCTTGAGTTTCCAGCTCTTCCAATCGTGCTAAGATATCCTCAATATCCTGAGCATTCTGGAGATTGACCTTCTGCATGCCATCCATGAGCTGGTTGGCTCTCTCCAGCGCTTCCGTTGTCTTAGCCAATTGTTCTTGGTTCTTGACAATGGCACTAGTAGGGTCAAGTTCCGTTCTAATAAAATCTAAAACGGCTTGAACCAAAACATCTTCATTATCATGCGTGCGATTGCCTGGCAATTCCACACGCTCATAGCTGTAGCGCCCAGGTTCTTCTTTCTCAATCGTTACGATTGTGACATTCTTCTCCCCCCTTTAAAATCGGGCTTCCTGTTAATTTGTAAGTCATTTGTTAGTTCCTTTCATTTTTGCTTGCGTTTCGTCAAATAGTTCTTTTAGTGCTGGTTCATATTCCAGCACGGCTTTAAAGCCCTGTAATTCAGCTAAAGTCAGCGTATAACGTGCCTCTAAATGAGCACTACCCAATTCGCCTTCTGCCAAACGGTTAACGAGTAACTCAGCGACTAGCTTGTCGATTGTGTTATTATCCATGTGTGTTCTCCATTTCTTTAATTTTCTGGTCTAGTTCTTGGACAGCCTTCAGCAAGTAGGGGACGAATTTTGAATAGTTGATAGACAGATAAGATGTTACTTCATCTGTTTCAACTGCATGAGGGACTACCTCTTGTGCTTCCTGCGCAATCAAACCAATTTCTTCATGTTTCTGGCTCTCGATGAAATCAAATGCGACCATGTTCAGTTGGTTGATTTTATCCAAGGCTTTTACAGCTGTGTCCGTGATGTTCTCTTTCAAACGTCTATCTGAACTCGAAGTAATACCAGCATAGCCTCTCCATTTTGCTGTAGTGATTTGATTCCACCAGACGACGGCATTCTCTCCGCCAGCTGGATTTGACCCAGCACCATAAATATCTGCATTTCCTGTCCAGATACCTTTATTAGCATTAATCTTGCTGTAGAAATTAACGGTTGTAGAGCCAGAAAAGTCAACTTTACCATAGAAGCTAACTGTATTCTTACAATACATCTGTCCATCTGTGTCTACATGCCAAGAGTTCGGTCCTGCTTGGTTCCAGTTATCGCCCCAATTAGCCCAGAAAGCTGTCTTAGTACCATAACCAGCACCATTACCCATACCAACTGAGAATTGGTTTACTCCAGAAATCCAGCGACCGCCTCCATTATCAAACTGCCCTAAAGTGAAACCTCCAATTTCACCTTGGTAGGCTTGTAAGAAGGTTGAGCTAGATACAACAGATTCAATCTTGGTTGTGAAGATTTCCTTAGATGTCAGCTTGTCAATCAAGGCATCTCTAGCGGTCAGGTTCCGAATCAGGGCATCGTCTACGCTGATTTTATCGCCTGTGATGGCACCTGCTTGGATATGGTCAGCAGTGACAGAACCAGCAGCCATTTTTCTAGCTGTTACAGCACCATCTACCAACATATCCGACTGTACTCTAACCCGTGGAGCGATGATATCAACCCCTCTCGGACTTGCGGAAATGGTAGAGGCTAACTGCTCGCCCGTCAAGGTAGTTGAGCCGATGGTCACACCTTCAGGCGTCACTTGAACCCTCGCACTGTTAGCAGCGTCTCGCACTTCCTGCCTGATTTCTCTAGCCGTCTGAGCGATGGCGCTCTTGACATTCGTATCAAAGAACTGAGTCAGCGCCCCTTGATTGTTCTGCTGGATTTTGCCCCACAGGGTGCTGTTTGGGTCTCTCAATTCCAGTTCAATAGAACGCATATCCTTGAAGAGACCTGACAAGGTGCGTTGTGTGACAGTAGGCTCCACAAAGCTAGTCGGAAAATCTCCTTGCTCCAGTTGGATATCCGTCAGCACCGTGTCACCCACACAGCCCATATGATGGAGTTTCAGCAGTTCATCTCGTGTCCGTGGCTGAAAGACCTTATAATACCGCCCATTATTCTCAAGAGCAGGCGAACGAACGTTTTGAATGGTTATGTCCATGTGTTACCTCATTCTGTCATATAAAACAATATCTTTATAATCATTTTTAAACCAATTTCGTGTCAAATCAGATAAAGCTTGACGCTTGCTTGATTCATCTACTCCTGCATCTTCATTTTGACCTAGTAAAAACATAAAAGATGGACTAGGTGTTGATAAATTATAAGCATATACCTTAACAAACTTTTCTTCTATTCTCAAATAGTAGTACCCTGATTTTAATCCTTCATATCGGTACAAGAATCGAGTACGGCAATCTAAAGCAGCTGACTGATAGTTAATATTTGATATAGTCAATGACAAAGCATTTACAATTCGAAATCTGTATTTTTTCCAGATTAGCTTATCTCCTATATATCTTTCAACAACTTCCTTACCACCCACATAAATTCCTTCTCTAGCCATACTACCTCCTATGTTTTATAGATATCGTAGATAGTATTACTATCCTTGTTAGAAATCGCGTCATATTGAGACCGTGTGCCAGCCCAATACTTCATAGGTTGTCCACCGTTTTGATTGACGATGTTTTGGCCAGGTGCTCCATCAGCACCTCTGGGACCTGCTGGACCCGTTGCTCCTTTAGCTCCTGCTGGACCTCGCAAGCTATTTCGTTGTGTCTCTGTCAAGGTGTCAAATGTAGGACGATTCTCAAGAGCTGTAACCCTGCGCTTCAATTCATTATCGTTGTACGGTGTTGGGAAATCTCTGGTACCAATCCCTTGAACAGATACATTAGTCCCATTAACAGCTGTTACCTTCCAAAAACCTTGATTGACACTTGATACACTGTTCCAGTAATCTTCAATGATATCCCCAACCTTGATACCGTCAGGGTTCATAATGTTATTTGTTGTTATCGTGGCATTAACACCTACACCACCTCCAGGAATGTCTCCTTTAGCGATTCGATAAATTGGGATTTCAGCTTTTTTAGCGTATTCCGCCAAAGCACGCTCTGC
Source organism: Streptococcus sp. 1032 (assembly GCF_013277015.1). Lineage (NCBI taxonomy): Bacteria > Bacillati > Bacillota > Bacilli > Lactobacillales > Streptococcaceae > Streptococcus > Streptococcus sp. 1032. Next base: position 22,939 of record NZ_VMMD01000016.1, read on the forward strand.
TGCCGAACCTTCAAACCGTACAACACCGTCTGCTCCTTGCGGTCCTGTCTCGCCACGTTCTCCACGGTCACCTTTGGGACCAGTTAAATACTGCAGGGCTGAGAATCGGTCACGGCCATTTCCGACCTTGACCTTACCAGTGTCGCTCTCAATTCCCAACTCGCCATCAAGTAAGACCAGAGTGCTACTTGCCCAGTCACTCGCTGACATACGCTTGTGTTGTACCCTTACTGGGATTGTCTCTGTCATGTTCTACCTCCATCAAAAATAAAAATTGGGTTCTCACTCCAATTTCCCTCATATCTAGCATTTTGTCCGTCCGCAACCGTCCTGTAGACTGGCGCTAGTTCAATCCGTCTTGTCTGATTGTCAATCGTCACAGACTGCTCTACGTTCTGATACCAGTCGCCTGAAAAGGTCAGACGATAGGCACCGTAGTAGACTGCCAAGACCTGCTCCTCTTTCTGAACAAGGTCTTTATCAATCGCTGGCATGACCGTATTAGCAGGCGCAAGATGAACGTGTCCACCATAAAACGGATTCTTATTGACTACAACAGTCACATCAGTTTTACCGTAAGGCGTGCAGGTTGCTGACCAGCTGATAACGTATTTCTTACCAAGTTCAAAGCCCTCGCCATTGTGACCTACTTCCACGAAATCCGTTCCATAACTGATTTTCTTGGCCGTGCCACCATTGAGGCGGTTCTTATTGTACTGGGTATTTCCGTCCCCACCAATCAGACTAGCATTGACCCTTGCAGTCTCGCTGACCTGTTCCAGTTTCTTACTTAATTCAGCGATTGAGTCAGCGCCACTCATCAACTCTTCACGGATTAGCTTCACTAACTCAGGACGCTCTTTTTCCATTTCTTCATGGATCTTGGCGCCCATTTCTTCGGCTTTAGCCTTGTACTGCTCAATAGCATCCGTGATGGCTTTCTCACGCTTGGCAAATTCAGCGTCAAACGCACGGTCAGCGTTGGCTATCGCACGCTCCAGCATGATGTCAAATTGTGTCTCTTGCTTGTCCAAGATTGCGTTTGCTACTGCTGATAATCCACCACCATTCCCTCCTGATTTCACTTTATCATCAAAGGTAATGGTTAGATAGGCTCCCTGTCCATTGTTTGCTAAACAGTCATACTCATAGGCAATTGCTTTCTTATAAACGTCCACATTATGCTTATAGCTTTTCAGATTAACCGTATCGCCCATGTGAACAGTTTGCCCATCAAGTTCATAGGCTTCAATTTTAATGGCATCTGTAGCCTTATCTATGTGTTCATTAGTAAATTTAGCGCTAGCCCACTTTGTCAACTCCTCAACGGTCTGAATGTTATTATTTGTATAACTTCTTTCGTTGATGTAAGGGTAGGCACCAATTAAGGGACTATCAACCGTTATGGCAATCGTTGTATCTTCCTTGGCACCCTCTGCCTTAAATGTAGACTTGGCGTGAATCCGAGTAACAACATTTTGTGAGTTTTTGGTTCGTTGATAGGATTTAAGGTTTTTGTGAGTAGAGATGATAACACCTCTGTCCTCTCCTCGATTTCGCTTAATTGAGATAGCAAAATTTTCCCGAACCATCTCTCCTTCCCATGTTCCCACAATTGAGTGAGCACCATCCATTAACACGCTGTAGAGTGTTTCTACTTCTTTCGTGTTGATGGTCCGCCTGTCCGTGATATCACTGGTAAATGAAAAATCATTAATAGGAGACTTAGCAACTTGTACCAATTGAGAAAGAGCCTGCCAACAACTCTGCTTATTAACAGACAGCGGATTGATAGACCGCTGCATGATGTCATCAGTGATGTGGTAAGCAGTGATTTCTAAATGATCATCATTCTCTACTGGCTTCTTGATACGGAACAACTGAGGCCCAATCACAGGAGCTGGTGCCTTTATCAACATATCTTCACGGAAAAGCTGATAAATCTCAGAGTCGGTGATAGGGTAGCGAACAGTAAGGGTAAAATCCCCGTTCATTTGCTCTTTGATGATAGCTGAAGTCGCTTCATGCAGTGGAATGCCATTCCATTTAACATTACGAGTATCGCTTTCAAGTAAATATAGCATTATGCCCACCCCCATACAGTTTCAATCGTCATGGAACTGATACCAGCACCTAAGACAATCCCAACATCTTGTTTTTTGATGGGGTCAATCGTGATAAAATCCCCTGTCCACTTAATTCTGGAACCTGTTCCGTCCAAGAAACTAGGATTGTTAGGGTTATTTACCATGATAGCTCTTCCAGACAGTCTTTCTAATCGGATGACCTGTCTGTCCACTGTGAAACTAACCTCAGTCGTACTCTGGCCAGTTATAGTAATTGTCGGAAAAGCCAAAGCAGAGCCTTTAGTTCTTAAAGTGCCACTTCTTGAAAAGGTCTGATTGTCCGTGGCTTTAAAAAACTTTGTAGGGTGACACTCAAATGTAACTTTAAGTGCATAATACCCTGCACGGCTTCTAATAGTCTCAGAAATCTTTACCTTGTAACACCACATCTTAGTAGTCTTGACACGTTCACTTTCAAGCCAAAAATTCTCTCTTGCAAAGAGAGCCAGAAAACGGTTCAAGTCCTCTTCTTTTGGTTTGACTAAGTGAAGCGTATAGGATTTCTCAACCATCCCTCTATGATGATTGGTTTGTAGGATTGCTCCGCTAATCCCATCATGCTCCCATAGTTTTGTCTTGCTATTGGCAATCACGATGGCTGGCGCTTCTTCTACAATCACATCAAAAGGAAAGGAGGAGGTTGCTACACCATCAATCACCAATTCATTATGTTTGATCATATAAGCCCTCCTCTAAGCTGTGTTTTTCGTTGCAGTTCATCCGCAATCTTTTGAGCGACAACGTCAGCAATACGGTTGATATCCATCTCTTCACTGATGTTATTTCCGCTAATGCTGACATTGATAACAGGAGACAGACCTCCCATAGTTTGAGCAATTCCACGACCGATAGCTCCCAAGGTTCTTTCGTTCAGTGGTAAGACAGCCTCGTTCCCAGCCTCTCCACCAACCATCAAACTATTTCCGTTTGAACCGAAAACAGTCGGCTTGGTCAAGATACCACCCTTGGCATACCACTCTACGCCAATACTCGGCAACCCGTTACTCAACCAGTCAACTGGGTTAAGAGAGCCTGAAATACTAAAGTGTGGTAGAGGGATATGAGGCCATCTAAATTCAAAGTTAAAGAATCCCTTAATAGCTTCAATTGCACTACCAACTAAATCCTTAGCCCCGTTAATAGCATTGCCAATTGTATCTTTAATACCGTTCCAAATGCTACTTGCGGTTGATTGAATACTATTCCAGATATTGCTAATCGTATCTCTTATACCGTTAAAGACACTTGAGACCGAACTTGAAATACCATCAAATATTCCTGAGAGAGTGGACTTGATGCCGTTCCAAACATTTGAAGCAACCGTTGAGATGGTGTTCCAGATGTTAGACAATAGCTGCGCTATGCCATTAAAGATAGTCCCAATGACACTTGCAATCCCATTCCAGATTGTTTCTCCAACACTCTTGATGGTTTCCCAAGCGCCCGACCAGTCACCAGTAATGATCTGCATCACTGCCTTGATAATACCCAAAACAACGTTGATGGCTGTTTCAACTACCGTTTTAATCACTTCCCAAACTGTAGACGTGATAGTCTGAATGGTGTTCCATCCTCCTTCTATAAGTGGACCTAGAACAGTCATAGCAGCGCTAATGATAGCGGAAATGCCAGTCCAGACTGCGTCTGTAATGGAACGAATCAGCTCTTGGTTTTCAGTCCACCAAGTTACAACCGTTCCAAAAATACTCATGATGAAATTTGAAATTTCACCTACAACAGTATTAATGACAGATGAAATAGCCTCCCACACAACTGTGACGGCGTTACGAAATCCTTCATTCGTTTCCCATAAGTATTTTAAAATGACAACGACCGCTGCCACTGCGGCCGCTATTGCAGCTGCTGTAGCAATGATTGGTAAGGCGGCGGCAATCATGCCTCCTATTGAAAGTCCAAGAGCTGTTGCGGCGGCCTGCATGGTCAAGAATATCGGTGCTAAAACTCCTACTGCGGTAACTACAGCTCCTATGATTACTATAAATTCTTTAATCGGACCAGGTAAAGTACCAAACCAATCTGCCACACCTTTTATGATGTCTCCTAAAGTTTGAAAAACAGGAATCAACATTTCCAAAAGAGGCTGACCTAATGCAGCCAAGGCATTAGTTCCAGATTGTTTTAGGTTTCCCATGACGTTTTCTAAGCCGTCAGATTCTCTTGCAGCTTGACCAAGTGCCCCAGAAAGTTCATTCCCGTCTTCAACCATTTGAAGCAAAGTTAATTGCTTTTGTGCTTCACTCAAATCCTTGAATGACTTGCCATATAGTTTGTTTGCTGCCGCATTACGAGTTGTTTCTGTTGCAGATATCCCCAAAGCCGCATCGTTGGCAAAATTTCCTTTAAGAAATGATTGAAGGCTCTCAGTAACACTTTCAATAGATTTGTCGTAAAAAGCAGCACCATCTGCCGCTGCCTTAGTTGCCCTAGTAGATAAATCTAAGGCTTGAGCTGTATCTAAACCAGATGTTTTTGCAAAGGAGGCCATTTGGGTGAAACTTCCTTGTAATCGTTCTGGTACAATAGACATTTCTTTCCCAATATTATTAAGAGCCTCTCTAGCTTGACCTTCCATATCCCCAAAAACTGTACTAAATTGGGCATTACTTGCTTGCATTGAAGCAGCAGCTTCAATAGCTTCTTTCCCAACGTCAACAAGTTTTTCTGAAATATCACCCAACTTCTCACTAAACTGTTGGAGTAGTTCAGCTCTTGCAGCTTTAGCTATCTCACCCAAGCTTTCTTGTGCGCTATCCGCTACAGACTTAGTCCCCTTCATCTCATCGTTGAGATTGTTAAAAGCAGTCTTGGCATTATTCAGCTCTGATTCCATCTTGTTAGCTTCGGCTGAGTTTTCACCATATTCTTTTTTAGTGATTTCTAACTGCTTTTCAAGGTTTTCAATTTGACGAGAGACAATTTCAGACTGTGCACCAATCTTCTTTTCAGCCAATGCCAACTTATCAGCTTCACTAGCGTTGGCACCCATCTGACTTTCTTGTAGCTTAAACGAACTAACTACTTTTTCAGATTCGCTGGCAAGTAGTTTTTGCTCATTCTGCAATTCTTTCAGTTGAGTTTGGTTATTCTTGGTTGCATTCCCGTTTCCTTCAAGGGCCTGATTGACGCTAGCTAGTTTTCCCTCATATCCTTTCAGGACGTTTTGAGTTACTTCTACTTCACGCTGGAAAGCACGATACTGATCTGCGCCAATATCTCCTTTTTTGAACTGCTCCTCAACTTGAGATTGAGCTTGTCTTAAAGTTTCTAGTTTTTCCCGAGTGGTTCCGACTTGCTTCTGTAAAACTTCTTGCTTTTGGGTTAGTAAGGTAACATTCCCAGTATCAAATTTAAGAGCATTATCAATTTGTCTCAGCTCTTTTGTTGCGTTAGCAGACTCTTGATTGACACCTTTTAACGCTTTTTGTAAGGGCTGGGTATCGCCATCGATTTCAATTTTTATCCCTTTGATATTTCCTGCCATATTTCCTCCTTTCCTTAAAAAATAAGGAGCGCAGAGAGGATTTCTATGACCAGAACACTAGCCAACTCAAGGAACTTGTCCTCACAATCGCTCTCTCAGCACTCGCTTTTTCTCTAAAATGCATCAAAATCAGCTTGGGTAGCCTTCCGACTACCCGTTTTATTTTCGCTACGCAAATTGACATAATCTGTCTGATAATCTAAAGCCATCCCAATAGAAATGTGCTTGAGATCATCGATAGATAAGCCAGTTTCCTTGCAACAAAATAGATAGGATTCTACCGTGAAGGCTTCTTCGCTTGCTGTTTCTGATGTGTCTGTTTCTTTTTTGTTTGCAGTACCGTATTCAACATTTCCATCATTAGCGGACAAACTTCGTCAAGAGGAAATTCTTCCATCTCCATAAAGAAATCATCAAACGGTTTAATTTTAGGATTGCCAGATTTAGCAAATACCCAAAATAGACGATAGAAAAAGGTAATATCAAAATCTTCTAAAAGAGATAAATCGACACTTTCCGCTACCAAATCATTACCTTTTTCCAATTGGCTCAATTGAGCTACCAATTGCTTATTTTTCAAAAGTCCTAAAAGGTCCTTGAAAAAATCCTGCCCAAACTCATTCTTGTAAGCGATTGGAGTATAGGCATTTGTTGCAAGCTCATAGCGCTTATTGCTGATTTTAATACTTCGACGCATTCTTTACTCCTTATCCTAGAGATGTTGGCTCATAAACGCTAGTAAACCAAGCTTCATACACTTCTTTCTTGTCTGCAGACGTAATCGAACGTTTCACTACGCTATCAAGTGGACGTGGTGAACCCTTAAAGCTAAGTTCACGTTCATTGACAGTTGTTCCACTCTTGGTAGCAGAGCCGTTTGATGGACGACTAGCAGAGCAGTAGTAGAGAACGTAACGAGTCTTATTTTGATCTCCTGAAAATTCAAACATAATTGCAAACGGTTTAGTTGAAGCATCGCCTTTTTCAGTCAATACTCCTGTTTGATCATCCTTGATTTCTCCTAGGATTTTTGTCGCAAACTCTTCTGTGATATGCGGTACTTTCAATTTCCCTTCATACCCTTCATTTGAGTTCATGAAGTGGTAGTCCACATCGTCTGCTGGGATTGCTTTCGATTCTCCTTTTGGTTCTAGCTCCAAATTCATAGCTCCAGGGAAACGGAAAATTTGCCCGTAGCTAATGACTTTTGTCTCACTATTGATACTTTCGATTGGTGCGATATGCACGTTTTTCAATCCATAGGTTACTGTATTTTCTGTTTTTGTCATCTTCTTCTCCTTTAGTACAAATAAACAGTATAAGGCTTGACAGATAGCCTTTCTGTTGGGATATAGCTTTCTTCTGATACCTCAAAAACAAGTTGATATTTAGACAACAACTCTTCCAAGGATTCTTCCAAATCTTCGTCTTTACGTTCAAAGATAAGCTCTACAGTCACAAATTTAATCTGGTATTTCTGTTCGTCGTCTGCTCTCTTGATATCTGGATGTGATTCAAAGTAGATAAGGTAAGGTGTTTGAGGAACGTGTCCAGTTTCAAATGCACGATAGGCTATAGGTAGATTCGCTTGACTTAGAATATCGACAAGGTCAGATAATTTCATTTTTGGATAGCCTCCTTTACTTTCCGTTCAAAGGAATTGATTAGCTTTTCTTCTACAGGTTTGATGTGAGGGATAGCACGACTGCGTCCTCCATTTCTTAAGACATGGTCATTTTCAAGCAGGTGTGTCAATTGGTAGCTTGTAGCATTATGGATTACGTATGAGCCTTTGGCGTTTTTCTTGAGGCGCCATCCTCTTCCATACTTTCCTTTATTCTTTGGGCTTGTCGCTTTCAAAGTCGCAACGGCTTCATCACCTAACTCTTGTGCAATAACGTCAATCTCATCTTCTAACTCACTAGAATATTCGCTCAGCGCTTTAGCGATTTCTGCTGATAAGTCACCTGTTAAACTCATGGCAATTCCTCCATCAAGGTCAGCTCCAGAATTTCTAAACCAATCGGAAATGTCTTAAGAATACGATACCGTTTCCCATTAAATTCCGCTTCTTCCTCGTTGTTATACTCAAAGCTATGAATATCAAGGATAAGGCTTGGTCTAAGTCCAACCTGACTAGCCTGATAAAATTCAGAACGAGTTATGGAACGCTTACGACACAAAATAGTCAACCGCTTTTCTTCAAATAGAGGTTGGTGTAATTTATCTAGTCCTGTTTTAATCTTAGAAATTAGTGTAATTTCATTGTTCCACGCCATGACTTACCTCAATTTCAAATTATGCAATCGCCATAAAAGGTGGCGTGGCATATCCACCCCACCCTCATAGCGAAAGACTGCAAAATCAACTACAAACATTTGGTCTTCTGGGCTGTCTAAGTCAAGTAGAACTCCTAAGTTATCTTCTAGTTCTGTTTTGACAGCTTCGATGATTTTCTCCAAGGGCTTATCGCGTAGTTTTGTTGCTATACCCAATTTTAGCTTAAGCAATTCTAATAATTGAGCATTGTCCATAACTACTCCTCGTCTCCCTCTTCAGGTTTCTCATCTACTACCTTTGTTTCTTCCTTTTCTACTTCTGTAGTTAATGTGTCATCTTTCGACATATCCTTATCTTCTACATTCATCAAAAAGATAGATCCTGCACTATTCGACCCATCTAACAACTCTTGAATGAAGGTCTTGGTGCTCTTATATCCTGTTCGGGGATAAATATCCCCAATTTGATATTCATATTGTTGAGGGTCTCTCAAATCCTTAAAAGGACGGATTACTTGATAAGTCATCAGCTACCTCCTTACCCTACAGCGTCAGTGTAAGTTACATAGAAGCCTGCTGCTTCATCAACTTTCTTAACATCGAAACGGTTTGCAGTTCCTAGATATTGACCGTAGATTTTATCATCTTGCCATTTGACAGTTGTCTGAGCACGGTCAAAGAGTGTCGCAAATTCTCCGACATCACCGATGAAGGCTTTCATTTCACCTTTAGCATCTCCAATAATATCATCAGGATAAACATCGATTACACGACCAGCGAACTTGTAGCCAGTTGGAGATGTGATGTCTGTTTGAAGCATGTAGCGACCGTCCTTGTCCTTGATTTTATCAAGAGCAGCAAACATCGATTGGGTACATACAATAGTTGCATCGTAGTACGGTTTCAATTCCACATTGAGAATATCTTTCAAGCCATCCAAACCAGCTGCGCTTTTAGCTGTAGCTGTCTTGAGAACTTTAGCGATTTCTTTATTCTTAGTGATACGTTCTTGGTTCTTAGCTTGTTTAGCAACCAATCCCATGACATCGTAGTCAGCATCATCAATCAATTCTTGAGATACTGGCAAATGACCACGACGTGTCTTGATTTCATAGTTAACTTTTGTGAAGGTTGGTTTAGCCAATTCAGGGTTTTCTTCCAACTCTTCAACTGTGTTCATTGTTTGATCAGTCAATTTTACAACTGCCCATTTACCGCTTGCGTTCTTGACATTAACGATGTTAACCAATGAAGTCAAATCTGTCTTGTCTTGTTTCGCTTCTTTAGGCGTCATCAATTCAACAGGAATAATTGCTTCCCCTTCAGCAGATTTGAGACCATCAGCACGCACTTCTTTTGTTCGAAGGTAATGGTTAAATGCTTCACGTTGTTCCAATGTTTTTCCTCCTCGTTTTTCCGTTTTACCTGGAGTTGGCGCTTTTCGATTTTGCTCCTCGATTTGTTTTTCCAACTCGTCAATTTCTTTTTCCAACTGCGCTTTTTCAGCTTCTTTGTCTTCAATTTCCTTTTGAAGACCGTCTACAGTCTTTTCAACTGCTGAAACTTCTTCCTCGGTTTCAGCACGATCCAACTTCTCTAGTTCGACAACTGAGCGTTTGTTTAATTCTTCGATAGTTTCTTCCAACTCAACTACCTTAGTTGCTTTTGCTCGAATACGAGCGCCAAACATTATTGCCTTATTCATAGCTTAAATTTCTCCTTAATTTCTTTCTTGCGCTTGTCTAGCGCTTCACGATTAGCACAGCTCTGACTTTCGAAGTCTTTTTGTCGTGCAGCAATTTCCGTTTGTGGATAGGCTGGGAAAGTACATGGGCTCACTTCAAAGATTTTTAGTTCTAAGACAGTGTCCAGATACGAACCATCTTCACGTTCCTCTGTTTCGATTTTTATCGGGATAAAGCCAAAGCTACATCCAATAACATCTCCACGCTTGACACGGGCATAGGCTCCAACAGCTTGAGGATCATCCTTGTTAATGATGATATCCCCAAAAAGACCGACATCATCAACACCCAGTGTCAGAGTTCCGTTACCTGTTCGACCGAGAACAAGACTATCATCATGGTTAAATAAAGCTCTGATATCAGCGTCTGTGGTAGCTTTTTCAACTCCAGCACGCTTAATAACTTCACAGTAGCCTGGCCACAATTCCGTCTCCTCGTCAAACTTGATGAAGTAGCCACTCAAAATCAAATCACCAGAGTCTTCTTCCCTAGTTTGAAATTGAGTGGCACGATAACTATTCCGTTTCTGCATTCTCTTCCTCACCTCCTTTCAGTTTGTTTTGATCTCCTAGTTTCTCTTGGGGAAGAAAGTTTTCAAGAACAATCAACTCTTCCATTTCAGGATCAGGAGCCATTCCGAGCCAATCTCTCCACTCATTCCGACGCATTGCAGCACTGTTTGCCATTTGTTGAGCAACAGCAGACAACTCCGTAATGTTGTAAGAGAAGAGTGAACGAGGATTTAATTTAAAGTAACGATTGCTGGATACCAGCAAGTCCCTTGTTAGAGTTTGGGTTATGGTAGTAGCGATACTCATGACAGTCGTATTTACAAAATTGTTGTACTCTGTCTTATTGAACTCTCCCACTCCCAAAATAAAAGCAGGTACTCCTAATAGCCCTGCAACGGTTCTTTTATCTAATTCCACAGACTCGTTTAAAGCGATATCCGTTAGACTAAGCGGTTTTACCTGCTGGATGTCCAGTAATGCCTCTGGAACAATCCATGGAGCGCCAACCCTGCTAGTACTCAAATACTTCTCAGCGATACGCTCACGCCCTTGCTCCGAATCTAGTTCAGCACTGGACGAGTCTACTTTAACGATAAGACTAGGAATGTTCTTACCGTTCATGAAGCTTTTTTTAGTCTTAGTAGCCATGTTCAAACTTTGAACCACATCTGTCAACGTCACCCTAAAACCAGTACCAATGTATGGAATATCTGGATCTGGATTGATGACAAAGTGGACTACTTCGTCAGGGGAATACTCTTCACCCCTAAATGAGATTACATAGGAATCCTTATCTGTTTGGAACGAAACCTCTCTCATCGGAAATGGTCTTAAATTAGAAATATAATCCGTAACAAGATCATATTCCACATGTAGGACAGAGTTCCCATCGCCATATAAGAGCAAATCACGCACAATCTTGAAAATCCATGACTTCCTTGTCATGTGTTCACAGGGATTGATGTCAATCTTTCTAGCAAGCCCATCACGGATTCTGATATCACCTTTATCTGTATTCTCCATCAGGTGGATGGTCATATTAGAGACCAAATCAGCAATCTTATTAACCGCTGTCACCACATCTGGATTTCTGGCCAAAGGTACATACGAATCCATCAGGTTTGACAACCCTAAATCTGAATGACTCAGCATGTTGATTGGCTTACTTGGTTTGTTTCGTTTCCAAAACTTTTCAAAAATACCCATGTTTCCTCACCTCCTTTCTCTCTAATCAAAGAATCTCATCACATCGCCACCCTTGCCAAGATTAGCAAGAGCCTGTATACAAGCAAAGACGCTGGCATCAAACAAGTCAATCCTTGCAGTACCACCGTCTCCGTCTAATTTTTCATATTGCACAGCGTCATCCACCTTTTCAATTGCTCTAACATTGCTCACACAGTATTCATAAGCGTCAGAATGAAGATAGTAAAATTCCTTGTTCTTGACTTTGAACTCAATCCGTCTAAACCCCTCAGATTTCAGATAGAATAACTGAGGCTGGTCAATCATCTTGAACTTAGCCTTTTTCATCTTAGCCAAAAACTCACGACCAAACTTCCTATCCATCCCCACAGCTTGGATTTTAAATCCACGCTCACGCATGCTGATGAACCATTTGACGATATCATCATAGAGAACCGTTGGAGTGTTGCTCATCGTCAACCAACCATCGGACTGCCAGCCAAAAAGTGGAATCCCATCATCGTTAGCCTTCTTCTGAGCATTAATCCGAGGAAAGAAAGCATGTGTGATACAGATATCAACATCTTTCTCACCATCATTATAGACACCATAGAGAGCAGCAGCTGTTAAGTCATGTAATCTTGACAAGTCCGCACCACCATACCAACGAATCGGCAAGCGTGCCAGCTCTTCTAAACTCCAATCGTAGCAACTATCCGACGCAATGAACTCATCAGGGTTGAAATAAGCGTTCATAGAGTTAGTGAAGATATTCAGGGTCTTATTGAAAAACTCGTTTCGAGTCTGAGGATCATTCATAGCCTGCTCTGCTTCTTCCTTGAGAGCCTTGAGCGATACCGTCACACCCCACGATGGGTTGGCTTTCTTAAGCACATTCTCGTCCAGGTAATCGCCCACGTCTCCATCAGTCGTCTGGTCAGCTTTGCAGATGAATATGAACAAGGAATCATCCTTAACCAATTGCTTGAGAACCTTTTGACAATATTTCAGACGGTTAGCAAGAAATCCTGTAGGAATATCCCCAGCCGTAGAGATAACAAAAAGCATACTGTTTCGGTATGCTGACATTGTTTTCTTCATAAGACCATATTTCTTACTGTTCCTCATCGTGTGAGCTTCATCCATGACAACAACGTTTCCATTCAAAGCGTCCAGACGGCTCTCATCATTTGCCAGAGCTTGAATAAAGAAAGAACCTTCATCACCAAAGTTAGCACTGATTGAGTGTTCCTGGTTGTTGTCCTTGATACGGATGTTCTTGTCATTCCATCGCTCAACATTGAACTTCAAAAATCCAAAGGCTTCCATAGCTTGCTTGACCGAGTTGGCCACGATGTAGCATTTTGAACCGCTGTCTGTGTCTAATATCTGATAAGCAAGTGCGATTGCAGCAGTAAATGAGGTTTTCCCATTCTTCCGAGCAAGCATGATAAGCGCTTCTTTGAACCTGCGCTCATTTGTACCCTTGTAGTAAAATCCAAATAGGTTCACAACTACAAAATGTTGCCACGGTTGCAAGAGTAATGGCTTGTTACGGATAGACACCGCAAACATATCATCGCCTTGCTGATGGACTATCGTGTTTTCGATGAAGTGAACAACGAAATCAACGATATCCTCATCCATTTCAAACTCAGGATTTTCAAGATCACGCAAGAAACGTTCAGCTGCAAGAATGTTCTCCTCGCAATGTTCCTCTCTGTGAGATATGACGTGCTGAGCATACTCTTTCGCTTTGCCAAGATTACCCATTGCCAGTCACTCGCTTCTTCTTGATTTCGTTCTTGAACTTCAGGACCTCAGTAAGAACTGACTCACCCTCTTGTTCTACTACCTCACCGAGCGACTTAGGATTCATCATCAACTGATTAGAGTAGCTGAGAATGTCTTTCCTCAAAATTTCCATTGCTGTCAATATTGGAACTTTGCGCTCATTCTCGGCACCAGCCTTATTGACGTAAGTGTCTGTTACTGGATAACCCAAGTCAGCATAATCTTGAGCAAGTTTCTGATACTGGTATAACATACCTGCGAAAATGTCGATGATCATTTCGAACTCTTTCCGATAAGTGCCCAAGTCTTTCATCTGCTTGACCACTTTTGACTTAATCGACTTTGCTGTAATTGGTTTAGCCAAAAACTACCTCCTTTCGTCAAAATCGCTTAGTTTTTACCCCTTTTTTGTTTGAAGCCTCCCGACTTGGAAAAAGTTCCCTTCACCGGTTCCCAGAAACTTCGAAAAAAATTTTTTGAAGTGGGGGGGATCAAAAATTTTTTTCATTTTTCATTTTTGTTTTTGAAAAAATTTAAAAATTCTTTTTTTCTTTTCTTCTGCCAATAAATTCCATTTCCGATTATCTTGTCGTTGTTGCGGTCATGGAACGTATTATGTTTGCGGTTGGTCAGCGGCAAACAATTCCAAGTTACATACTCCAGCTCTGGGTACTCAGATACTGGGTAAATATGATGAACCATTTCAGCTGGAACTGACTGGCCATATCTTAGACTTTCTTGGCAAAGGTAATCGTGTTGTCTCATAACCTTGTCACGAAACTTGTACCACTTCCTTGTCTTCAAACTTTGTCTGACTGGTTTGTTGTGCATGATATATACTCCTTTGTAAAACAAAAGGGACAGACCTTTGACCTATCCCCTCCTCATACAAGAAATCTATGCTACCATAATAAACCTTTTTTTGTGAGACTTCAAGATGTCTTTTGTCTCATCTTTTATTTATCAAATCATAGACTAATACAAAAAGAAAAACGAACGGTAAAAAAATAAATCGCAGTCCTTCAGCAAGGATGTCTAATACATCTCTTTTTGTATGATCAAAAAAAATGACTAAAATAATTAGGGTAAAAAAATAAACAACTAGATATCCTAGAAATAATCTCAATGTTCCATCCTTCAACTATACCAATTTTATCCCTCACTTTCACATATCTTATATTTTGTTAAACTCGCTCTAAATCTCAAACCCTTACTAATCATAGGTTTTAAAGAGTTTCATTTTTTCAGTTTATGCTTAACTCATTATGTGAAAGTAATATCTAAAAAAATTAAATGACAAAGTTCCGTAAAGCATCATCAAGCTCTGCTTGTTCTATCCCTATGTATCTCAAGGTTATTGCAGGTGATGAGTGATTGAACATTTTCTGTAATGTCCCTACGTCCTTTGTCTTGTTGTAATATTTATAGCCGAATGTCTTGCGCATTGTATGTGTGCCGACATTATCAATGCCAAGCTCTTCAGCAGCCTCGTGAATAATTTGATAGGCTCTCTCACGAGTGATTGCTTTATTTTTCCCTTGCCTACTCTTGAATAGAAAATGATGGAATGGTTTATCTTCGACATATCTTCTCATTTCTTTCTTGAGTTCTTTTGTCATCCGCCTTGTTATCTGCTTGCCAGTCTTCCGTTCTCTCAGCTTGATGTGCCAGCCTTGAACATCTTTAACTTTTAAAGTGAGGATATCTCCAACTCTCAATCCAGTATTCAGACCTGTGATGAATAGCATATAATACATCTCATTCCATTCTCTGAGATAATCTTTCATAGCTTGTATATCATCGTTCTCTTTTATCGGTGATACAAATTCCATAACTGCCTCCTTTCTACAAAACAAAAAGCCAGCTGGTTGCTGACTCATGATGTTCCTCTGTTAAACAACTTTTCTGGAAAAAATAGGATGACTCCAACATGTGATTTGTGTTTTTGTTTCAGAAGTTCATGCT
Organism: Streptococcus sp. 1032; assembly: GCF_013277015.1. NCBI lineage: Bacteria > Bacillati > Bacillota > Bacilli > Lactobacillales > Streptococcaceae > Streptococcus > Streptococcus sp. 1032. Next base: position 38,047 of record NZ_VMMD01000016.1, read on the forward strand.
ATCATAATAGACCTTTTTTTGTGAGACTTCAAGATGTCTTTTGTCTCAATCTTATTTACAACTCACCTTTCAAAATAGCGTACTGCTCTAGGATAATCCTTCTACGTCGATAGATTGTAGCTTTGCTCATGAATTTCTGTTCTGCTATTTCTTCCCATCTCAGTTGAGGATATCTCCAACGTAAATTAAAGATTTCTTTGTCTTCATCAACTAGATTGCTTAAGAGTTTGTTAATAATCCCTTTAAATCCTTCAAGAAATTTTAAAGTCGGATCATCTGCGATTCTGATTGCTATAGTTTCGGTAGGTTTGCTTATTCCTACAGTAGGTCCGCTTTGAGTATCTGGGTTTCTGGTTTCTAATTCTAGCCTTCTTAAGTCTATTGTGCGTTGAATGTTTTGAAATTTGAAAAGTTCTCTGTCTAACGTTTTGAGTTCTTCGTCGCTCAATTTTTTCAATTTCCACCTCCAAGTTTTTAAAAAATGTAAACAAGTTATCAAACATTTGAGAGAAAGCCTTTCGAATATTAGAAAATGCCTGGTTAATCATTTTAGCTATAGCTTCAATTTCTTCAGTACTTAATTTCCGTAGTTGTTTTTCTAATTCTCTTTGCTTTTCTTGTATCTGCCGTTTAGCTATCTTCTTCTTAATTCTTTTGTTCATTGAGTCTTATTTCCTTTCTTGGATCTCAATCCCAAAAAACGTACAGATATCTTCTAATGCGTATTTAGAAATACTACTGCCTGTTTCCCACTTGGCTATCGTATCTCTGTGATACCCTAATTTAATGGCTAAATCACTTTGAGTCAATCCCAACTCGCATCGCTTTCTTTTTAGCATTTCGGCAAGAGGAGTTGTCTTTTTTCTCAAAAACATACGAGGGTCAAGATTCAATTTTTCGCAAATAACAAACATATCTCCATCTTGCGGTTGTGCTTTTCCACTCTCCCAATGACAAATCGCTTCTGGGGTAACTCCAAAGATTTTAGCAGCCTCAACTTTCTTTAGACCTCTGGCTTTTCGCCACAATCTCAATTGTTCTGGAAAAGTCTTAGCGTATTCACTCATGCTCCATTTCTTCGATAAGCCAGTCGAGATTTTTTCTGGCTTTTTTAGGTCTTCAAGACCGTTTTTCTCTTTGTAGCGAAGTAAATACTCTACCGCACTGCACCAGCGATGCGCTTCCATTTCTGCTTTGCCTTTGATAAAATTCCTCGTAACATCCTTCACTTCGAGACCATAAGTCCCGATGTAGTGGTTTGGTTTATTTATGTTGTCTGTCATGCTAAATCCTCCTCTTTGACAAACGAGCCATCAATCCAACGACCCTTGCGGTCTTTGATTTCTTGGTAAGCCAGTTCAAAGCATTCTTCGAAGCTATAACCAAGTGCTTTGCTGATTGATTTTAACCAGTAGATTGTACGTGACAGATATAATTCAAGAATGCCATTGTCACCAAAATCTTGACATAACTGAAATTCGCTTATATTTTGATTTAAAAAACCAAAACATGTCATTATATCTCTATCATATCCTGATGTTTTAAAAATCTTATGCACATCTACCTTAATCAGCAAGGCCAGACCAACAATCACGACCGCACAATCCCCAATGCTGTCCTTGGTCAGTTTCTCATTCTTCTTGAGATAGCCTGCACAGAGTTCACCAAACTCTTCGCTTAGTTTCAAAGACTGCTTATCCAGTCGTCCACCGTTCTCTAAATCACGGTCAATAAACCATTGTTTTACTTTTTCTAGTGTGTTCATGATAATTCCTATCTTTTCGTTAATCTTGGTAAAATTTCATTCACGATGAATATATAATTAGGTGCAAGAGTTATTTTTAAAACAATTGCAACAACTAGTGTTATCAAGCTTGCGCTCGATGAAATGCAACTAACTTTTATTGGTAGTTTAAGTTCCTTTCTTTTCCGTTCAATGCGTTCTAATTTAATTTCTTCTTCGGTTTTACCTTTACATTCGTACGTGTAGACAAAACCACCATCATAAGTGAAATATATGATAGTTAAAACTGCTAAAACCACTGATGAGACAACCAGTATTGCAATCGAAATAGTTTGAAAAAGACTGAAGATATCATAAAACATCTTTTCTTTAACGATTGCTTCGTAAACCTGCGGTGCATTCCCTTTAAATGTTGTAAGCAAAGAACTTACTTCGTCAACTGTCATATTTAGCATTTTTGCTAAAGCTTGTAAAATATCGTCCATTATAATAAAACCTCATCTCCTATCTTCACCTTGTCATACACGTCCTTCGTAACCACGAACACGCCATAGTCACGAATCGTAAGCGTGTATAGCTTCCCGTGTCGTCCTTTTTCGACGACCTTGCCAAAAATCTCAGCGCCTGCGTTATCAGCATTATAGATAACAATCGGCTTCTTCTCTTCCAAATCTCGAATCCTGTCCATCTGCCAAATATTTAATCCAGCAGATAGCAGAATCCAGATTGCGATAAAACGTTTCATTCTGTAATCTCCTTATAAAGTAAAGTCATATCAAAACCACTCTCGATAAATCTGTATGTGAGTTCTTTGTTAACTCCATTTCCTAAGTGATTATAAACCACATCTACATTAATATTTGAACCTAAATATTTTTCTAAACGTGTGCGATTATCTACATAAAAGTCGATATTTCGCTTTTGTTGTTGATAAGGTCTAGCTTTGGATATATCCCTAGTACACCACATTAGTACCTTTGAAATGACATCATTCTTTGTCAAACAATCTCTTAAAGAAAAGTATGTGTTTGTTTTTGGGATGAGAATAAGTTCTAATTGTCTGTTTATAAATGAGTCGGGAAAATAACTCATAAGCTTTTTCAATTCTTCAAAGACTTCATTATTCATCACTCAACCTCTTTAACTTCCACGCCAGGGCAATCGAACACCCAGCCGAAACCAGCTTCTTCTAGTTGTTTGCGAGTAAAATTTGTAGCTAGTCCGCCCATAGAGAAGAATAGTTTCTTATCCATAGCATTATAATATAGCGGTTGTTTTGTTGCTTTCGTCACTACTGTATACCGCTTCTCTTTCTCGACCTCGTAGCCGAAAATCCAAGCAAGTGCGAAGAGTTCGGAATTATCCCAATACCATTCTGCAACTATGTCAGACATGCTTGCGTCTATTGAGTAGGACAGTGTATGACCCAGTTTTTTCTGTTTTTCGATAAAATCCGCCACAAACTCCGGAACTTTGACCGGTTTGGGTTCGTCTAGTTGTTTCAAGTCTCTTAGAACGGTTTTTAGAATAGTTTTTCCGCTAACAATACCTACAACACATTCAACCGCTTCGTACTTCTTAATCAATGACTTAATATTCATCTTAGTTTCCTCCGTAAATCAAATAAACTGCAATAACTACCTGAGCCATGCTTGGCGAATAGCCAACCCAATCATCAAACTCCTTAGATTTTGGCAACCAATCCTTAGTAGCTCCCAAATCATAGTCTGTAGGCTTTTCATCAGCGAAGATGCATTCCATCGCTCCCATAAATGTCATACCATCTTCTGCCATTTCCCAAAAATAGTCCACCCGGTCTTTCACTGCTTGTGGTAAATCTTGCTTGGGAGGTTTGACCTTCCCGTCTTCTACCGTCCAGTTGTATACTGCATTAACTTTTTGCTTTAAATCTTCCATCATCTTCCAACTCCTCATTATATTTTTCTACCAATTCATGCAACCACGACCAAGGTTCAGTTTCTTCAACGATTGGGTCAACCTCTCTTTCTTGCAACCAAGCTGAGAAGTTAACCACATTATCAATGTAGATTGTGTCGTAATCGCCCCAATCCCAAACCGTTAAATAAATTTCTGTTTCAGTTCCATTTTCATCTTCAACCGTTATTGAACCATTTTCAACCCACGCTGTACCAAAACACAATTCGCAAGTGCCAGTCTGTTCTTCCTGAAAATCTGAATGGTATTCTATCACTTTATATTTCATCTTCTAAAAATCTTTCAATAGCTTCTCTATAGGAGACTTTCACCAGACCGTCTAAGTCGTTCAGGGCTTCGATATAGTCTGGACGACCTTGCCCATACTGCTTTTTCAAAAACTCAACAAAGAGATGAATTTCCTGATAGGTTACTCCAATCATATTTATCACCTCCTGCTAAAACGGAAAATCATCTTCCTCAAGAGTATATCCTGGCATTTGTTCCTCAATATTCGAACGGTTAGCTGTATCATCACGCTTTTCAAGTCGCTCAAAACCATCTGCGACCACCTCGGTCAGATAGACCCTGCGCCCCTCCTGATTCTCATAGTTCCTTGTCTGGATGCGCCCCGTCACACCGACCAGATTGCCTTTCTTGCACCATTCTGCGAATAGCTCCGCCTGCTTGCGCCACATCATGCAGTTGATGAAGTCCGCCTCTCGCTCGCCGTTGGCTCCCTTGAAATTCCGATTAACTGCCAGAGTAAAGGTAGCAACCGCCACATTCGACGGCGTATATTTCAATTCAGGGTCTTTCGTCAAGCGACCCACTAACGTAACATTATTGATCATCTTTCTTTTCCTTTCCAGTCACACATTCCACGACTGAGTAACCGATAAATAAGCACAGAAAAGTTATTACAAATTCTTTAATAAGTTCAATCATTTTCTTCTCCTCCTGAAAAAGTCGCTAAATAGTAACAATCCTTAGCACCGTAGTCAAACCGTGTCGTCCGCTGACCAATGTGCTTCTGAAACCTTGGATGAGTGATAGCCGAGAAAGCCCATTGATGGTCTTCCATCTGCTCAATGAGATCATCTACATTGTCAAACGTCCCAAGGTAAAACTTGCAGTGCCCGTTGTAGACGAAGTAAAGCTCTAACATCACTCCACCTCAACGGGATAAAAATTCCCAAAGGAACCCCTCAATGCCTTACCAACCTGTACGGCTGCCGCCCGAGAAACAAACCGCATGGCTTTCTTCTCCTCAGAACATGAAATGTCCAAGCCAGTCACTCCAATAACTGCGGACATCAGAAAGGGCTTATCCTCTCGTGTCCCATGCTTTAAAATAAACATCAGCCACCTCCGTTCTAAAAATATTGCTTCCGCTTGTTTGTCAAGTCGTTGAAAACCATCAAATGGTCTTTATCCACCCCCTTCATCAGTCTGGACATAAAGGGTCTGCCATATCTTTTCTGAATATCAGCAGAAGTCAAATTGGTGGTAATGATTGTATTTGAACGCTTATTCAAGATATTGTAGAGAATAGTAAATGACCATTCGCTATCCTTCTCCATGCCCAAATCATCCAAAACCAAGAACTTAGCGCTAGCAATCTTATTGACCAGAAACTCTTCCTGACTAAAATCAGCTTTAATCTTCATCAGTAAGTCCGTCACATTGATAAATATAGCAATCTCTTTCGTGTACTCAGATAGAGCCTTAACCATAGCAAAAGCCAAATGGCTCTTACCTGTTCCAGCTTCTCCTTGTAACACGATGTTGTTCCTAGCACCCTCAGACCACTCACGACAAATCCTCTTTGCAAAAGCTAGCTTTTCCGCTTCTTTTTCAGTGGGTGTCTCAAAGTTGTCCAAAGTCGCATTTTTCAAAACTTCATCATAAAGAGAGAACTTTTCAAGATAGTATTTCCTCTCTCGCTCATTCTCAGCATTAGCCAGTTCATTCACTCTTTCCTGATTTTCTTCATGAATCCGCTCAGATTCACACATGCGACATACAACACTCTCAGTCCTCAATATCTTTATCAAGGGAATGTTATGCTTTTCGCAAAACTCTTCTTGCTGTTCTGTATTCCTGTGATAAGATAAGGCAACTTCCTCAAACACATTGTCTACCATGACAGACGACCTCCACATTCATGCCAGCTAGCCATTTCAGACAAGCATGCAACCACTTGATGAATTGGTTGGTCTGCTAAAAGAGTTTTCTTCTCGTAGCTTAACGGATAATAGTCAATCTCGAATTGTTCAATTAGTTCTAGTATCCCCATTCGTCCTTGGCCTCCTGTTCTTCTTTCTTATCCTTATTCTTTTTCTCTGATTGACGAACCTGCTCAACAGTCGTAATATTGTTCATCTGCCAATTTCTTAAAATCCCACCTATATATTTGATGTTCGGCTTTCCTGAGTTAATAGCAGTCTTCAGTGCTTCTTTCACCAAATCCACATCATTCTCATTTAGGAGATGGTTGATTTCTTCAATCTCAAATCCAGATAAGAGCCTACGAAATTCAGATTGAAAAAGTTCTAAGATATTTTCTTGACCACCACTACTATTAGTAGTAGTTATTCTTTTCTTATTCTTATCTTTATCTAATCTATTCTTATTCTTATCTTTATCTTCTTCTAGTGCGTTACCGTCCGTTACTGTAACGTTACCTGTAACGTTACCAAGAGCAAGATTTTTCTGTTTTTTACGGTATTTGGCTACACGGTTGCGTGTCTGTTCCTTGATTTTCTCCATTCCGTCAACGTTTTGATGTTTTTCCCAATTTGGCAAGCTAATGATACCATCGATAATCTCAATCATCCCAAACTGTTCAAAAACTCCAATAGCCATTCTTACTGTATTCAATGGTCTACGAAAAATAGTAGCTAACATTTCATCTGTATAGTGAACCTTATCAGTCATCATCAACAAACCATTACTGTTATGTTTTCCAGCAAGTGTCAAAATCTTGAACCATATCACTAAGATGGCATCAGGATCAGGCAAGGCATCAATCAGGCAAATCTTTTCATCGTCAAAAATATCCGTTGTGATTTTTATCCACTTGATTTCAGACATACCGAGCCCCCCACTTCCTGCGATTCGCACGGTACTTCATCCGCATATCCTCATAAATGTACCTGCCTTCTAACTCTAGTTTTTCAAGCTTGAGCAGACGATTTTGAGAGATCACATCATGATAGTCTTTTGTTAGTTTTTCAAAGTCCTTAACAATTTTTTCATAGTCCTTGGTTAATTTTTCATAGTCAGTTATGTATTCTTTGACTAATAATAGATTTTTATGATCATATTCCCAAATAGTAACAGCATGTCTTATATCTGATCCCCTTTCTATCGCTTCTTTGATATACATAATCTGGTCATCCAGCCATTGAATCAATCTTTCCATTTCCTGACCTCCTCATTTCAAAAATCTGATTGCAGACTGTTTAGGTTCTGGCAAAGCTAATGGCTCAGGGCGTAAGCCTACAGGCGGTTCGTTGTCGTACGTAAAGCCTTTGAACTCTCTGCGAATATTCTTGCGAATTTCTTGCCATTTTTCCTCTCTACCACGTTCGTATGCATGGTTGTACCCTTGGATAATCATAGACGCAAATTCTTGCTCTTCTCGTCTTTCTTCTTCCTTGCGTTTTTCCTGCAATTTGATATGACGGCAAAGCCCTGCAAATCCAAGCAGCAAGGCTCCAACCCCCATCAGCTGGTCTAAAATCGGTGGTTCAAACATTTTTTAATCTCCTTATCCTCTTTTTATGCTATAATATAGTCAAATAATTTTGCTAAGACCTTGTCCAGAAGCCTTTTAGTAAAGTTATTATATTTGATTAGAGAGCCATTCTTTGATGGCTCTTTTTGACCATTTCTTACCAGGTAATTCCTTTGGAAATCCCTTTAAGTAACGATAATTATCTGAAAATGTGGCATACTTAATTCCTAGAAAATCACAGGTAGTGTTCACATCCATCAACTCTGGATAGTGATCACTATCTTTTTCTATTTCGACCAGCCTTGTGATTGTGTCCTTGATAATGGATTTAATCCATTCAGATAGTGAAAGTAGAACATTGTCCATCTTCTTCCCCTTCCTACACTTCGTCAAATGAGTTCAATTTCATGATTTTCATCTTGGTATTGGTGCTTGGCTCCCACGTCATCCAGTAAGCTAGAGCAGCGTCCGCATGCTTCTTGGGTAGCAGGTCATATCGACTAATATTGAAGTGGTCTTTAAAGTCAATCTCAGCTTGTCTAAAGACTGACTGAGCGAATATTTTATCAGCATAAGCTGGACTGTCAATTCCACCAAGACAGGCGACTACTCGAGCCTTGCGCTTTTTCAGGAGCGACTGAGCGTAGCTTGGATGAATCGGTTGCTCACTCTTCAAATAGTCAATATCTTCCAGCATAGTAGCCTGCTGTTCACGCAATTTCTTCTGTCCAGTAAATAGAGCAATGAAGGCATCCTCGTCCAAGTCCTCACGGATAAATCCGCCCTGCTTACGAATAGCTGGCAAGACCTCTGATGTCACCCAGCGCTTGAACTCCTTGGCCTGAGGCAACTTGCTGGATAAGATAAGAGAGTAGAGACCAGATTCATTGATGATGATGGGGTTTTGATTTCTACCCATGGCGTCACGAATCGTTACCCCATCAGTCTTATCGTCATCATCTACATGGTCAAAAATTGCTTTTCTTGAATTTGCATATCCCAAGATATCTGCAATATCCTTCCCAACGAACCAAGGCTCATCATCAATTGTCAAAGTACGGACTTCCTGCCCGTGAAAATTAAAAATTTCGTTCATAATGTTCCTCTTCTTACTTTTCCTAGTGTTAAAATAGTTTCCCAAACATCTAGCCCCTCAAGACTATCGATCATCAGCTGATTAAGTTGGTGATTTTTCTTCTGCCAATTCAGTATTATTTTCTCTTGCATGTATGCACCTCTCAGTGATTTCTCCAAGGGTTCTCAATCCCTAAAACATCTGCAACTTTTTCCTTAACAAACTCACTACCTTTTCCATATTTCAGTAGCTCTGAAATAACTGATGATGCTACAGATACTTGTTTTGCCAATTCGGCTTGAGTCATATCCAACTCAATCAAACGAGTTTTGATTTTAGCCTTGATGATTTTTAGTTCTTTGCTCATATTCTTCCTTTCTAAATTTGATATAATGTAAATAAAACTCGCCAGAGCTATTTAAGTAAAGTATTTTGAAACGACTGTTTGACAGATACTATATGAGGCGCTTCACGGTTATCTATATAATCAACCTGAATAAGTGTCTCTGGAACTTCATCTTTCTTTGTTTCCCAAAAGATATTGATACCTCGAAGACCAATATCTTCTGCTTGAAAATCAATCCCATTCAAAATAACCCGTGGAATACTAGAGTCGCTATCTATCTTAATTTCTAAATTTTGAATTGGTAGTGATTTTTTTGATGGTTTACTCATCTCCCTCTCCTTTCTTTTAAAAAAATTATCTAAAAAGTTAGCGAATTTTCTTGACATTTTTAAATAAATGATTTAAAATCAAACCATAGAGAAAAGACCTACTAAAAGTAAGGTTCTACCTAGAAAAAACGGACGCCAATCAGTTTCATTAGGCTTTATTTTTTAGTTGTCTTATTCGCTAACTCTTTAGCTTACGAATATAATTTTAAATTATTTATTTAATTTTGTCAACAACTTTAATCAAATAATTTAATTATTTTTTCGTAATGCTTAGAAAGGTTGATAAATCAATGTTTCCAACATACGAAAAAATCAAAGAACTTGCAAAAAAACAGGGACTTTCTATAAATGCTTTGGAAGAAAAGCTTGGATATAGCAGAAACACACTATATTCCCTAAAAAAACAAAAAGCTAGTACAGAAAGAATGCAAGAAATCGCTGATTACTTTAATGTATCCTTAGACTACCTGCTCGGACGTACAGATAATCCAGCTATCGCTGGTAATTCAAAAGAGTACACATGGCAAGGGAAGACACTGAATGTTGAAGAAATGGCATCTAATGTCATGATGTTTGGTGGCCGAGAATTAACAGATGAAAAGAAGAAAATCATCCAGTCTATCATTGAAGGTTATCTCAAAGAAGCTGGTGATTAGAGGTGCTGCTTAGTGACCGAAAAAGAAATTATAAGTCATTTTCAGGTTCGCATTGTCGATTTTGACGGTGAGCTAATACCTGATGAACTTGGATTTTACGAAAAAGAAACCAACACAGCTTTCTTGTCTAACAAACTCAGCAAAAAAGAAAGGGTTAAGGTCCTACTGCATGAGCTAGGACACAAGGACCATACGCGCTCAGAGTACCAGAACGCTCGCTTACGCTGTGAAAACGAAGCTGATAGGAATATGATCCATCATCTCGTAAAAGACGCACTAGAAAGCTTAGACGACCCCACAGAATTTGATTACCTCAAATTCATGTCCTACTATGATCTAAAAACTATGACTAATGAAGTCATGGTTAAGGAGGAATATCTAGCATTGGTTAATTAAATGATATTGTGGGTATTTGGCTAGAGGAGGAAATTGTGCAAAAGACTGTTGAGAAAATACTGTTTAGAGTTGCTGGTGTAACCAAATATAAAAAAGCGGTTAAAGAAGCCTGTAATCTAATTGCTGAAGATAACGGAATCCCAGAATATGCAAAGTACTATAGCAATTTATCAACTAAGGAACTTAGAGAAGAACTTGAAGAATATGGCATGAAAGTTTTCAAATATCAAGATTTAGACTTTTTCAATATTGAGCTTGTTCCAGAAGTAGATAATAAGTATGATCCTAATGCTATAAAAGTTTTGATATTTAATAATCATGTAGGATATGTTCCTGCGACTGTTGCTAAAACAATACGAAAATATTTTGATAACAAAAAATATAACTTTGTAATAGAGGGAGAGATAAAAGGTGGACCATACAAAGAGTGGGATGATTTAAACGATAAGGTTATTACTAATAACGACTTAGATATTGGTTTTGAAATATATCTATCAGTTATTGATTCTACGCTAGAAGAAAGTAATGAAGTCTCACCGACGACTCCAATCGAAAATGTGGTGCATAAAAAGACTGAAAAAGAAAGCTCTGAATTGGCATTAGATGTTCATGAAATAGATTTGCGAGAAAAAGAAGAGCAAAGAAATATTGAGCCTGTGCTAACATCCGATGCATTAGAATTGAAAAAAGAATCAGATTTAGTACAATTATCAAAACCAACTATCCCTATTGAAGGAAACGCATTAAATATTGCTGATTCTACTCAATTTACTACTTCAGTTGAAACAACACCCAAAAAAGAAAGTCCTACAATTAAATCCATTATATTATCTATTGTCGGTCTACTCTTCTTACTTGCTTCCCTATCTCTACTGTTTGAAGGAAAAATTGGGCCATTCTTTATTGGGCTAATAATATCTTATATCTTAATAAGACCAATAATTAAATATATAAAAAAATAAACGGAGGAAATATTATGGCGTTATTTGGTAAAAAACAAAATGAAGTTTTAGAAATCGAACTTTTTACAGAGGAACCTAATGAACGAGTTTTTGAGTTTAAAAAATCAAAAACTGTTGTAAGAATCGATGATTATTTTATCAGGATTGCAAGAAAGTCAAATGTATCTAATGTTCTTCTTCATGGTCTTGATGGCGAAAAGTCAATTCTCCTCTCTGAGATTACAGCATACCAATTGAAAGAACCTGGCTCAACTGTTGGCTATCTTCAACTTGTTTACCCTGGTTCTTCTGATACAAAAGGTGGTGTGTTTGATGCCGTAAAAGATGAAAACACCGTAACCTTTACCAAAGATGAAAAAGCATCTATTTTGGAATTGAAGAAAGCCATAGAGAAAGCTTTAAAAGATAAAGTCAAGAAATAACAAAAAAGCCCCACAATCGCCCTCGCCAAAGTTTGATTGTGAAGCTTATCCTGTATAAAAATCAGCCATTAAAAAGGCCTCTTTTCTATACCCTATTTTACACCATGAAAGGGGTGATGTCAATATTCTCAATGTTTAGACCTTGTCCAGAAGCTGATAAACAAGGAGAATACAATGAAATATAATAAAACAAAATACCCAAATATCTATTACTATGAAACTGCCAAAGGCAAGCGATATTATATCAGACGCTCTTTCTATTTTCATGGTAAAAAGAAAGAGATTACTAAAAGTGGTCTCACAACTCTCCCCCAAGCTCGTGCAGCCTTGACAGAGATTGAGCAACAAATCCAAGATCAGGAATTAGGTATCAATACGAATCTAACGCTTGATCAGTATTGGGATATCTATTCCGAAAAGAGATTGTCAACAGGGCGCTGGAATGACACTTCCTACTACCTCAATGATAATCTCTATAAGAATCATATCAAACCCAAATTTGGTTCTATCCTGCTTAAAAATTTGGATAGAAATGAGTATGAACTATTTATCTCTGAAAAGTTGCAGAACCATACAAGATACACTGTTCAAACCCTCAATTCCAGCTTCATGGCATTGCTGAATGATGCCGTCAAAAATGGGAATCTGCTCTCAAATCGCTTGAAAGGTGTCTTCATTGGCCAGAGTGATATTCCTGCTGCAAACAAGAAAGTGACTCTCAAAGAGTTTAAGACTTGGATAGCAAAAGCGGAAGAAATCATGTCAAAACAATTCTACGCTCTGACCTATCTTACCATTTTTGGATTGAGAAGAGGGGAAGTCTTTGGATTGCGTCCAATGGACATCACTCAGAACGACAGCGGACGGGCTATACTGCATCTTAGAGATAGTCGAAGCAATCAGACCTTGAAAGGGAAAGGAGGGCTTAAAACGAAAGATTCAGAGCGCTACGTTTGCCTTGATGATATCGGAACGGACCTTATCTATTATCTGATAGCTGAAGCTTCTAAGATTAAGCGAAAGTTAGGAATTATCAAGGAACAACAAAAAGATTATATCACCCTGAACGAAAAAGGTGGTCTCATCAATCCAAACCAATTAAATAGAAACTTCAATCTAGTGAATGAAGCGACAGGATTGCATGTAACACCTCACATGATGCGCCACTTCTTCACGACTCAAAGCATTATTGCAGGGGTTCCTCTTGAACAATTAAGCCAGGCGCTGGGCCATACAAAAGTCTATATGACCGATCGTTACAATCAAGTAGAGGACGAACTTGCTGAAGCGACAACAGACCTATTTCTTAGTCATATTCGCTAAAAAAATCCCCACCAAAATCTCAAAAAGTCCCCGCCAATTCCCCGACCAAAATCCGAAAAATACCGAAAAATATCGAAAAATGATTTTTAGAATAGTCCCCAAAAGCCTGAAATAGAGCCAAAAAACTCCACCCGATTGGGTGGAGTTAAGGGAGATTATTATGAAAAAGAAAAGTTTAGGATATTTGTTACAACAAGTTAGGAGGTCTTCTTGTAACTGTCTATAGTATACCCGACCTATCTTAAACAAATCTTAAAAATCTCTTAGGACCAAACACTTTCTAAAATATTTGTTTGTTCACGACCAGGACCCACTGAGAAAGTAGAAATACGAACACCAACCAATTCACTCACACGACGAACGTAGTTACGCGCATTCTCAGGAAGATCTTCCAAATTACGAACTCCGGTAATATCTTCTGACCAACCTGGCAACTCTTCATAGATAGGCTTGCAACGTTTCAATTGCTCAAGACTAGCTGGATAGTAGTCAATACGTTGACCATCAAGATCATAGGCCACACAGATTTTCACAGTATCTAAACCACTCAAAACATCGATAGAGTTCAATGAAAGGTTAGTGATACCAGAAACACGACGGCTATGACGCATCACAACTGAGTCAAACCAACCCACTCGACGTGGACGACCAGTTGTTGTACCATATTCATGGCCGACTTCACGGATACGTTCTCCCACTTCATCAAACAATTCAGTTGGGAAAGGACCGTCTCCTACACGACTGGTATAGGCTTTACATACACCTACAACCTTGTCAATCTTGCTTGGCCCAACACCTGAACCAATGGTCACACCACCAGCCACAGGGTTTGAAGAAGTAACAAATGGATACGTACCTTGGTCGATATCTAGCATAACACCTTGTGCACCTTCAAAAAGCACACGTTTCCCGTTATCAAGCGCATCATTCAAAATGACAGATGTATCTGTCACATACTTCTTGATTTGTTGACCATATTCGTAATACTCTTCAAAAATATCATCGAAAGCAATCGCCTTACTGTCATACAATTTTTCAAAAAGACGATTTTTTTCAGCAAGATTACGTTCTAAACGCTCACGGAAAATATCTTTATCCAAAAGATCAGCGATACGAATCCCAACACGAGCAGCCTTGTCCATATAAGCTGGACCAATTCCCTTGATTGTAGTCCCAATCTTATTGTCGCCCTTAGCTTCTTCTTGCAAACGGTCTAACTCGATATGATAAGGCAAAATAACATGCGCACGATCAGAAATACGCAAGTTATCAGTTGTCACACCTTCCTCATGAAGATAGCTCAACTCTTTTACAAGAGATTTAGGATTTACAACCATACCATTCCCAATAACAGAGATTTTTTCAGGGAAGAAAATCCCAGATGGAATCAAGTGCAATTTAAACTTCTTACCATCAATCACAATCGTGTGACCTGCATTATCACCACCTTGGTAACGTGCAATCACTTCTGCATTCGCTGAAAGGAAGTCTGTAATCTTCCCTTTACCTTCATCACCCCATTGGGTACCTACAACAACAACTGAAGTCATAATCTTGTCTGAGCCCTCAGGCTCTTCCTTTCTCACATACATGGCAGGAATCTCACCCGCAATTATATCTTACAATTTATTATAAGAAAAAATCGCCTTTTTATCAAGAAGAAACAATAGAAAGATTTGCTATTTCCAACTATTAAAAAATGTTTTAGAAAAATTACCAGCTATTTATTGTTATATTGCCATGAAAAAGTAAGTTTGTTCGGAAATTAACTCAGACTATCTCAACAAGAAATAAAACCTTGTTTCATTATCATCTTTTCAAGATACAAACGATAAGCAACACGATAATGGTAAACGATAAAATCCCTACGACACCCAATGCCATATCTAACTAAATAATAAATCAAAAATTTAAAATGAAAATGTTCCCATTCCCAACTATTATCAAAGAAAGTAGCATACTCTTCTTCGATACTGTCATAGAAATCAGTCATCTGATCATAAATATTTTGTAGCATAAGCATACACTCCTTTACTTTTTATGAACTTATTCTAACAAAAAATTTTAATTAATCATTAATAATTCCTGAATTGTTAAAATACCAACCTCAACAAGAGAAAAAATAGGAAAAGTTGACAGAATAGAAACAAATTTACTACCTAAATTAGACTATTATAGACCTTATTAACTGCGTTAAATACTAAAAGAGACTGAGGTAAAAATCTTAAAATAAGAAAAACGCATAGTATCAAATTTTTCAAACTATCTTTAAAACATTTCTCAAAGATAACAAGAAAATTGTCAATGTCCTTAAACTAGCCTATTCTAACGCCAAACTAGAAGTCACTAATAATCCCATCAAACTTATCAAGCGCAACGACTTTGGTTTTCGGAACTTTAAAAACTTCAAAAAACGAATTATCATCGCTCTAAACATCAAAAAAAAGAAAGGACGAAATTTGCCCTTTCTCGAGATTAGCTTTTCTGGCTCTATAATATTTGTAGTGGGTAAATCCCCTATGGATATTATGGAGCCTATTTTATTGTAGAAAAAAAGTCCCATATCATCTATAATGAAAAGCGACCAAACCATCATTAGAAAGATTCATATGGAACAATTACATTTTATCACAAAACTACTAGACATTAAAGACCCTAATTTCTAAATTATGGATATTATCAATAGGGGTACACACTAAGATTCCTTTTAAGTGCTATCAGTGGTCGAAAATAATGGTAGCTGAGACTTCTATCGTCAAGAAAAATATCACTTGTCATTAGAGGCAAGACAGATTATTAATTACATAACAAAAAAAGAGGTCGAAACCTCCTTTAATTAACTACTCCGCCAGTAGGACTCGAACCTACGACATCATGATTAACAGTCATGCGCTACTACCAACTGAGCTATGGCGGAATAAAGCTAAGCGACTTCCATAT